>SXOX01000032.1 GCA_005776585.1 Pseudomonadota bacterium
GAAGGCGCTCATGCTGTTCCTCATGGGCCGCGCGTAGGCGTTGGCGACCGCTAGCGGCGCCGCATGGTGACTCGGTGCCGCAGCGGGATGTCGGCGTGCGTCGTCGTCTCGCCATCGGGCCACCGCACCTCGATGGCCACGTGGGTGTCTGTCAGGGTCGCGTCAAAACCAAAGTAGAGCTCCGGAGCGGAGGAGCCGTACAGGCCGTCGCTCCCCGGCGCGAGCCACCGCGTCTGCACGCGCCCACCGGCCGCGACGCGCACCCGGGCACCCACGCCATAGCCGTTGGGGCCCCGATCGTCGAGGCGCACCGTCAGGGTCGGCGCACTGGCGGCGCAGCCATTGAGATAGACGTACGGGCGCTCGGAAACGACCGCCACCACCAGGTCCGGAAAGCCATCGCGATTGAGGTCGCCCACCACCGGCGAGCGGCTCATGCCGGGGCCCCCGACCCGCGCGGCGTCCGTCACGTCCTGAAAGCGTGCCCCGCCCTGATTTCGCAGTAGGACGTCCGGCTGCAGCTTCTGGTTGAGCGGCGTCCCTTCCGCAAAAACGCCGGTTGTGTGCCAGCCGTGGGCGACGAACAGGTCCTCCCAGCCGTCCATGTCCGCGTCGAAGAAGACGGCGCCCCAGCCGACGTCGTGCGCGTCGGTCAGCGAGTCGGCGTGCAGGTCGTTGGTCACGTCCGAGAACTGGAAGGGTCCGTCGTTCCGCAGGAGCGCATTCGCGGTGTGTCGCATGGTCGTCACGTACAGGTCGACGTCGCCGTCGCCGTCGAAGTCCGAGAACGCGCCGCCCATGGCGGAGATCGTAACGTCGGCGTGAGAGCCGTCCGACACGTCGGTGAGCTTCAGCGCGCCGTCGCCCGCCGCGAGGCCGTCATTGCGGTAGAGGCGGCAGCCAATCTGGCGCGTGTCGTTGGGGTCGATGCCGAGCTCCGCGGGGGACCACGCGTCGTTGACCTCGTAGAGATCGAGGTCCCCGTCGTCGTCGAAGTCGAGCAGCGCCACGAGCCACGTCTCGTCGTCGACCTTCTGCTTCGGCAGCCGGTCGCTGACCTCCTCGAGCACACCACCACCGCGGTTGAGGAAAAGCAGCTCCGGTGCCGGGATGCCCGGAGAGCTCTCGTCATAGCTCACAGTGTGGTTGCCGATGAACAGGTCCAGCCAGCCGTTGCCGTCCAGATCGCCGACGGCGACCGAGTAGGTGTTGAGGAGGCCGTCGAGCTGCGCCGAGACGATCGGGTGGGCCGCCACAAAGCGACCGAGTCCGTCGTTCTCCAGCCAGGCGTTGCCGTCGGCTGGCGAGACCAGCGCGTCGAGATCCCGGTCGCCATCGACGTCGGCCAAGGTGACCCGCAGATCGTTGGCGGCACCCGTATCGACGACGTCGACGACTGTGGCCCGCAACGTACCGGGGTTGGCGCCGCGGCTCAGGTAGACGCGGTCCGGGCCGCTGATGTTGGTGAGATACAGGTCCAGCAGGCCGTCACCGTCCAGGTCGCCCAGCCCCGCGCCGGCGTAGTCGCGCACCTCACCCATCTCGGCACCGCTCGAAGCCCCGTTGTGGGCGAACGTGATGCCCACGGCCTCCGCCGACTCGGTGAAGGTCCCGGGCGGTGGCGCACCGAGGCGGCACGACGCGAGCGGCTCGGCCAGGACGGTGATGCCTGCGCCGGCGGTCGGCACGTTGGTCGTCGCGCGGCACGCGGCGAGGGACACCGCGAGCAAGACGGAGACGAGAGCAGGGGCAGGTGAAGCGCGCACGTCGCGTGGTTTCTACCAGAAAGCGTCGGCTCCGCGCCACGCCCCGCAAGGTCGAGGCGCGACTGGCGCCTCCCCCGTAGCTCCGATAAGCTCGCCGCCTGTGAGGCAATGGATTCAACCCGTGCTCGTCGTTGCGGTCCTCGTCGCCGTCGGCCTGGGCGTGCGCTACTTTCTGGCGGCCCGGGGTGCGACCGGTACGGTCACGGGCGGTGGCGGCGCGACCGCGGGCAGCGTGCCCATGGAGCCCGAAGAGGATCGCATCGATCCCGATGCGCCGAACGACTGGGAGGAGACCCGCCACCCATTCCTGGGCTACCCGCCCGAGCCCGCGCCGCGCGACGAGATCGTCATCCGCTTTCCCAAGGCCCGCGCGTCGTTTCCGTTCGATGACGTCATCACCGTCGCCGAGGCGGAGGTCACGCTGGGCGACGACGCGCTGCCGTTCGCCGGTCCGGCCCATCGGGTGCGAGTCAAGGCGTTTCGCATCGACCGCTACGAGGTCACCAACGAGCAGTATCGGCGCTTCATCAAAGCGACGGGCCACCGGCAGCCCGAGCTCGCCGACGACTTTGCCCAGGACTTCTCCTGGCGCGACGGCAGCTTCCCCACGGGAACGGGCGATCGTCCCGTCGTCCTCGTCTCACAAGCCGACGCGCGCGCCTATTGCGCCTGGGCCGGAAAGCGCCTGCCCACGGAGAGCGAGTGGGAGCGCGTCGCGCGCAGCAAGGGCAGCCGGCGCTACCCTTGGGGCGACACGTGGGATGGGCGTAAGGCGCACACCGCCGAGCGGCTCTCGGGTCCGCTCACGAGCCTCGACGCTTGGAAGGCGTTCCAGGCACAGTCTGAGGCGGACGTCTCCGCGCTGCCGTTTCAGGTCGGCAGCTACCCGGAGGACGTGAGCGAGGACGGTGTCTACGACCTGCACGGCAACGTCGCCGAGTGGACGGACTCCCCCTTTGCGCCGCATCCCGGGGGCGATTCCAAGGCCAGCCCGCTCTTTGGCGACGAGAACATCGTCGTGGTCAAAGGCGTGAGCTTCGCTTCTCGCGACTACGCCGCACCGGCAGCCGCGCGCTGGCCCTATCAGCGCAACACGTTCCTCGACCACGTCGGGTTTCGCTGCGCCGGAGACGCCCGCTAGCCTGCGACGAGCGGCCAGGTACGCGCCTGCCTCGACCCCTCGTGCCGAGCCCCTGCGCACACGGGGGCTCACCTTGAATTCACCGTCGTGATCTCTAGAATACGACACGGTGCTGCCTCTCGCCGCGATTCTGACGACCTGCTGCGTGGGAGGGCCGCGCTTCGAGGACGTGACCGTACGCGCCGGCATCGATCCCCAGCGCGTCGGCGATGCGACCGTCGCCATTACGGGCGGTGCGGCTTGGCTCGATTGGGATGAGGACGGCCATTGGGACCTCATTCTTACCGGTGACGCCGCTGAACTCACAGTCTACCGAAATTTGGGACCGCCCGACTGGACGTTCGAGGACCTGACCCAGCACAGCGGCCTCGCCGGCATGCATGGGACCTTTGGGCTGGATACTCTACGCTTCGCAGACGGCTCTTTGGGTCTCGTCATCCTTCAAGGGGGTGCCTTCGGACCCGCACGGGCGCGCGTCTTTCGGCAAGAGGCGCCTGCCGACGAGTTCGTGGAGCTCGGCGCCTCGAATCCCGGCGCCGACGCCTTCTCCGTGACCCACGGGGACCTCGACGGTGACGGAGACCACGACCTCGTCGTCTCGACCGTGGCCGCCTGTCCTCATGCGCCCAGCGAGATCAATGCTCTTTTCAGATTGGATGACGATTGGGGAGTTTTTGTCCCTCACAATGGCGACGGATGGCCTGCGCCCGGCTGTCTCCCAATTGTGATGGTCACAGACTATGACGACAATGGTATCCCGGTAGTCCTGTCTACAAATGACTATGGAGTCGTTCATACCCCGACGCTCGTGATTCGACCGACTGGTATCGACCGTTCGTTGCCCGCGGTGTACGGCATGGGCATCGCCGCCGGAGACGTCAACGGCGATCTGAAGACCGACTACCTGTTTACGTCGATTGGAGACGACGCGCTGTGGGTCAGCGGCGCGCAAGGGCGAGCCAATCGGGCCGACGAGTACGGTGCGGCCAACGGTTGGGGCACGGAGTGGCCGCGCTACAAGTGGGGTGCGGCGTTTATCGACGTGGATCTCGACGGTGACCTCGAGCTGTTCGTCACCGCGGGACATCAGCTCGAGGGAGGACCGTATCAGAGTGATGAGAAGCAGCGCTCGATTCTGGTCGACAACGAGCAGGACGTCGCGGCGGATGCCGGAGTCGCGACCGAGACCTCCGATCGCGCCGTCGCAGTCGCGGACTACGACGAAGACGGTCGGCCGGACCTGCTCGTTGGCAGCATCGAGCGGTGGTACCTCTTTCGCAACACCACGGAGGTAGCGGGCGCCCATTGGTTGAGCCTGCGCGTCGAGGACGCGCCCGGTGCCCGTGTCCTGATCACGTGCGGCCAACGCGTCTGGCAGCGCGAGTGGACTGGGGGTGTCACTGGCGTCGCGCCGTCACCGGAGCTGTACGTGGGCCTCGGTGCGTGCGCTGGTCCTGCGACCGTCCAGGTCCGGTGGCCGTGGGCCGGCGAGACGACGCTCTCGAACGTCGCCGTCGATGCGCGGGTCTCGATCGCCAAACCGGAGGTCGTGACGGTCGAGCCACAGAGTGTCCCGCCGGGCGGAACCTACACGGTGACCTACCGGGGTCCGGGGACCGCCACGAGCGTGGGAGGAGTGCCGCTGACCTCCGACGGTTCAGCTCACATGGCGACGTTCACTGCGCCCGCGACCGCCGGCGAGCGCCGCATCGAGGTCGTCGTCGACGGCAAGCTCGTTCCGCTGCGACCGCGCCTCAGAGTTGGTGGAACGGAGCCCGTTCGACTCGTGTACGACCCGGATCCCCCGCGAGTCGGACTAAGCACGCGCGTGACCGTGGTCGGGAAGACCAACGGCAAGTCCGGAATCCACATCGTGTCGGGGGGCGACCCGCTCGACGTCGGACCGGAGCTGCGGATGTCGGGATCCGTCGTCCTTCTGCCGAAGGGCGGTCCGCTGGTGCTCCAGCCGCTGGAAGGCAATCAGCCGTTGGGCGCCCCGATCACGTGTCTTCCGATCGAGTCGGTCGATCCGGAGCGGTCCTACTTCGAGGTGACGCCCCTCGCCGACGGTCAGTTTCGCCTGTCGAGTCGTCTGATCGACACGTTTGGCCGGGTCGTTGTCCCGAGCGCGCAACACCTGGCCCTACTTCGAGACGGGGTCGACGATCCGGAGGCCGCCTTCTTCCTGTCCCCCGAGGGGGACGTGGTCGTCGAATTCTCCGGGGCCCAGGCCGTCGGCCTCCGTGCCAACGGCGTGACCCTGAAGCAGTCGGCTTCCGTCGCGGCTCCGGGACCTGTCTCGCCAGCTCGGAGTTTGCTCTTCTCCCTGTTCCCGACCGCGCACGCCGATGGGCAGGACGTCGTGTCCATGTTGCTCTTCCTGGCCGACGAAGGCGGCCGGGTCTTGGACCTCCCGGAGGACCTGGAGCTGACACTCGATGGCCTCACCCGACTCGACGGGTGGACCCCCGTCACGATGGGACCGCGGCGCTACTTCATTACGCGGCTGCGGACCGACGACCAACCCGGTGTGGCGACCGTTCGGGTCCTGGGGCTCACCGCGTCTGTCGTCAAGCTCGCGTCGTGGCACGCCGAGCCTTCTTCGGCGAATACGACCCTCACGCTCTCCGACGATGGGCTGCGACTCGTCTGTATTCCCCGGGACGCCCGTGGCCATCTCGTCGGCAGCGGCGTCGACGCCGTCGTGACGTCCCTGAACGCGACGTCGCAGCCGCCATCGCGAATGGAGTACGACGGACGCGGGGGATATGTTCTGGCGACTCGGGGAGGCCCGACCCGGGTACGGATCGACGACCGGTTCGACCTGTTCATCGGCCTCACGGAGCCTCCGTCCGGCTGCGCGACCGCGCGTGGCCGCCCCGTACCGACCGTGCACGTCTGGGGATGGCTTGGCTTCGCGCTCGCAACTCTGGCGATGGCCCGTCGAACGCGACGTAGAGCGTCCGTAGCCAACGGTGACGCATCCGCGTCCCGCCGCGCGTGACGGACGTCAAGCAACCGACGTCTAGTCGGTCGCGTCCGCAGCGCAGCGAAAGCCGATGGTGCTGTCCCGGTGGTTCGTCGGGTACGGGAACCGCGCCGCCGACGGAGCCGCGAAGTCCCGATTGCCCGTGCTGCACCCCCGCGCGACGCGTACGCCAGGCCTGCCGTAGAGCGCGCTCGCCTTGGGATCACCGCCCTCATAGGGCTCGAACGCGCCGTGCACCCACTCCGCGACATTGCCATGGAGGTCAAAGACGCCGTAGGGCGATTTGTCCTCGGGGAACGAGCCCGAAGGCAACGGCCGGGCCTCTGCGTCCGGCGGGCGTGAATCCACGAACTTGAGGTATTCCGCCGGTGTCGCGAGCGGCCCCGACAGACGCAGTACGGTGTTGGCCTTGCGGCTGTCCCACGTGTTGCCCCAGGGCCACGTGTTGCCGCTCGGTCCGCGCGCAGCCTTCTCCCACTCCGCCTCGGTCGGAAGGCGCTTCTTGGCCCAAGCGCAGTAGGCAGCTGCGTCCTCTGCATCGACCAGGACCACGGGCTCCTTCTCTGTACCGCGAATCGGCTTGCGCTCTCGCCAGCTATACAGACGAGCCCACGGCTCCATCAGCTGCGGCGCCCGATGCGTCGTGCCCTCGATGAACTTGTGATAGCGCTCGGTCGTCACCTCATAGCGGTCGATCTTGAACGCCTTGACAAAGACGCGCCGCCGAGGGCCCGCGGTGGGAATGGCGTCGTCTCCCATCCACATATCGCCGGCCGGGATGGTCACCATGTCATCGAGCGGGAACTGAGCCGTACCGCGCGGGCCGTTGGTCTTGACCTCGGCCGTAGGCGTCGCGTCCTTGGGATACGGCAGCTTGGGGTGGTGCTTCTCCTCCCAGTCGAAGTCCGAGCCGTCCTCCGTTGGCTGGTTGAACTCGTCGGCAGGGCGCGCTCCCGGGCTCGACTCCGCCGGGGTCGCCGCGGGACCGCCGCCTGGGCCACCGCCTCCCGTGGCCGAAGGCTGGGTCCATTGTTCGGTGCCTTGTCCTTCGGCTGGCGTCGCCGAGCGCTTGAGAATGACCGCTCGAACAGCCACTCCGACCACGATGAGCCCGACCACGACGGCAAGAGGAGTCATCCATTCCTTGAGCGCGTTCACGGGCGCACCATAGCACATCGCGCCTGTGCGCGTGGGTCGCGGAGCCTACCGAGCCTGCGGCGATGCCAACGGTTCATACGTACACGGGTCATCGCGCTGGCCGTGGCAGAAGCCGAAGGTGTTCGGGTCGCCGTCGTCACACGTCCGGCCGTCCTGGTAGGTGCAGTACCCCTTCGCGTTGCAGTGGCCGAGGACGCACCAGCCATCCGCAAGGCAGTCGGCATCCGACTGGCACGGGACGCAGTCGTCGATGAACGTGCCCCAGCACGCGCCGCCGTCCGACGGCATGCAGTAGACGCGGGCGCACGGGTTCCCGAGGTCGCAGTCGGCGTCGGTGCGGCAATGGCAGTCCTGGTTCTCGTCGAGGACGCAGCCCACCCGGGGGTCACACTGGGCGACGCACGCGTCGTCGTGGTGGCAATCGAGCGGGCGACCGACACAGTGGCCTTCGGCGACGGCGTAGGTGGTCCAGCACTTGTTCGTCGTCCCGCAGGGCGTACCGTCCGAGGGCAGATGGACGGTCTCCCCGGTCTCGCTGTGGCAGAGGTCGACCGTGCTCGTCGCGCCATCGCTCGGCGGCGGCGCGACGCAGGACGGCGGGGTCCGGGTCCACGTGTGGATGCAGGCCCGGAGCGCATCTGAGCACACGTCGCGCGTGTCCGGGTTGTCGTCCAGACAGAACGGCACCTCTTCAGTGACGCAGACGGTGCCCGTGCAGATGGGCCACAGGCAGTAGGTCCCGCGGCAGTCCTGGTCGCCGGTGCACGGCAGGCACTGGCTGTGGGCGACCTCACGCCACTCGCAGAAGCCGCGCCGGCAGGGCCCGGCGAAGCAGCGGTCCCCGAGGCGTTGAATGCAGTCGGTGTTCCTCTCGCAGCGGCGCGCATCGTCGAGTGCGGTCCCGCAGCCGGCGGTCTCGGGCGTGACGCGGCACCGTCCCGCCGCGCATCGGAGGCGCTCACAGGCGTGGTCGGTCGCGCAGTCCGCATCGGCGGAGCACCCGCGCTCGCCATCCGCGAGGTCATGGCGACAGGCGGCCCCCGCCTCGTCGCACCGGTCGCGCGTGAGTGGATCTGCGTCGTCGCAACGGCGGGGCGCACGGCGACAGAAGCCTCCACGGCAGTCGCGCGGATCACAGAACGTCCCGGCGCACGGGCGCTCCGGACCACAGCGGACGCACTCGTCGACCGCGATGCGCATGTACCGGCACGAGCCCGCCACGCACTCGGCCTGGAGGCACGGCGCCGTCGCCTCCGGGTAGGCGCAGTCGGCGTCGCTGGCGCACGGCTTGGTGCAGAGCGCGTCCGGCACGTGCACGCATTGCCGCCACTCGCGGTGGTAACGGTCCAGCGTACACGGGTCCCCGTCGTCACACGGCGCGGACACGACCCAGGGCACACGGTCGTCGCGCGCGAGGAGCCACCCACCGGCCGCCGACGCCCCGCCCAGGACCACCATCGCGGCTACATAGAGCGCGGTGGGTGTGGCCGTCGAGGTGCCCATGGTTGTCCAGCATCGCCCATGCGGCCGAGGATACACGGTGACTCGCGCTTCCGTCACGCCGCTGCCGTCACGCCGCTGCCGTCACGCCGCTGCCGCATGGACAATCGCTGGCTGTGCTTCGATGATGGGTGCGTGCCGTCGCGTCGCGCCACCCTCGTCGCCGTTGCCCTTCTTGCCGCCGCCACGGCCGCGTTCCTGGCAGGGTCACCTGAGCCCGAAGGGAGCCTCGCGTGGCTCGATCTGCGTGCCGAGCATCCCGAGGCGCTCCTGCAGGGCGGCCGAGTCGCCCCGTCGGAGGCGCCCATCCACGAGGACTGGGAAGACCGCTACTTCCCGTTCGTCGGCTTCGCGCCGGAGCCGGCGGACAGCACGCCAGCGACGCTCGCGCAGCGTCCGCCGCCGCGCCCTCCGCCCTGGCCGAGTGACGCCATGGTCCGCGTCCCAGCCGGCCCGTTCGTGATGGGCGACGACGCCCTCCCCGGTGCGCGACCACGCCGCACGGTGGTCCTGCCTGCCTTCGACATCGATCGCTTTGAGGTGACCTACGGTCGCTACCGCGCGTTCGTCCGAGCCACGGCGCGCCCGGCGCCCTACGTGCACGAGAACTGGGCGGCGGTCTACAACTGGACCCGCGACGACTTTCCGCCGGCGCTCGAGCATTGCCCGGTCATCCTGATCACGTGGGCCGACGCCGACGCCTATTGCCGCTGGGCTGGACGTCGATTGCCGACCGAGGCCGAGTGGGAGAAGGCCGCCCGCGGCGTCGACGGGCGCCCCTATCCGTGGGGCGAGGCGTGGGACGCGCGCAAGTCAAACGTCGTCACGCGCCTCTCGGGTTCGCTGCGCGACGTCGCCGCGTGGGACCGCTTCGAGGCCGAGTGGACCGGCTCCAAACAGCCCGAGCTGTCCACGGTCGGCGCGTATCCCACCGACCAGAGCCCCTTTGGTGTCTTTGACGTCCAAGGCAACGTCTCCGAGTGGGTGGCGGGCACGTTCGAGCCCGTTCCAGGGGCGCCGCCGTCCGACCGCGTCGGGTACGGCGAGGGCCTGCGGGTGGCCCGCGGGAACAGCTGGGGCAATCGCGACTATGCGACGTCCCTGGCCGTGCGATATCCGTACCGGGAGGACCGGGTCGACTCGGTCATCGGCTTTCGCTGCGCGCGCGATGTCCCGTAGCCCGTCGCTTGACACCATGGAGGCCGCTCCCGATGCTCGTACCGTGTCGCGATGGCGCCGACTCCTCCGCGATGTCCTCGCGCGCACCGCCTTGCTCGTCGGGGCGCTCCTCGTCGCGCTGCTCGTGGCCGAACTCGCGACCCGCGCCCTCATTCCGCCCGCGGTCGACGCCTTCTTCACGCCGTTCGAGCATGACGACTCGCCGTACGCCGAATCCGTCGAGGACCCGGAGACGGCCAAGACGCTCCGCTGGTATCTCCCCGGGCGGGAAGGCACGACCGGCAGCGCCCCAGTCCACATCAACACCCTGGGCCTGCGCGATGAGCAGGACTACGCCGCCCAGCCGCCCGCAGGCTGCTTCCGCGTGCTGGTGCTCGGGGACTCCATGACCTTTGGCAAGGGCGTCGCCGCCGAAGAGACCTGGCCTGCCGTGCTGGAGCAGCGCCTGCGCGCGGCGCATCCGGCTCAGTGCGTCGAGGTCCTCAACGCCGGCATGCCCAATACGAACTTCCATGTGCAGTGGCTCCACTTTCAGTCGCGGTGGCACGCGCTGAAGCCACAGCTGGTGCTCGTTGGATTTTTCCCATACAATGACACGCAGCTCGAGGGCGAGGAAGAGCCCTACTCGCTGCGGGTCCTCGAATTCGTCGACCGCCACGCGTGGCTCAAGCGCAGCGCACTCGTGCGTTGGGCCTACCACCGCACCTTCTTCGACCTCGGCGCGCGCAAGGTCAAGGCGGGCATCGAGCGCTTCTTTGCTGCCGACTACGCGGGCTGGAAGCAGTTCGAGCTGTCCCTCGCCGCGCTCGTCGCACGCGCCCAGGAGCAGGCGTTTCGACTGGCCTTCGCCCTGATCCCGATTCCCGAAGGCTACACGCCTTATCCCTTCGCCGCGGTCCACGAGCGGCTGTCGACCACGCTCCAGCGACAGTTTCGTGTGCCAGTCTGGGACACGGTGCGGGCCCTCGACGGCGTCGACGCGCGAGCCCACTGGATCCACCCCTCGGACGGCCACCCCGACCCCTTCGTGCATCGCGCCATCGGGGAGCATCTGGCGCGCGCGATGCCCTGGGCCGCGTGGCTGGCGTCTCGATGACGGCCCTCATCGAGCTCCTCTGCGACCTGCCGCTCTGGCTCGTGCTCCTCGCGCCCGCGTGGCTCGTCCATCGGCTGCTGCGGCCCCAGCCGACCGCGCTGGAGGCCGTCGCCGAGGTTGGCCTCCTGACGGTGACCTTGGTCGCGCTGCCGGCGTTTACCCTCGCGCTCGTGGCCCGGCAGTTCCTCACAGTCGGCCTCGTGCTGCTGACCTCGGCTACTATCGCGCTCTTGGCGGGCCTCGCGTTGGCGCATCGGCACGGGTGGCGGCTCGGCGACCTCGCGCACGGCCTGGCCGGGTTCGCCCCTGCGACCGGGCCCTCCCTCCCCGCGCTCATCGCCGCCGTCCTCACGCTGGGCGTGCTGCTCGTCAGCTACGACCGCCGCCACTTCCAGTACGGCTGCATCAACGGCGTCGTCATGATGGCCATCACCAGCGACGCGGCGCCGGCCTACGATCCGCACGGTGGCCAAGACGATCTCGCCGAGCCGACCGCGAGCGTCGACTTCGGGACCCCGGAGTCGCCGCACGATCCGCAGCAGATGCACGCGGGCGGCAGCGAGAGCGAGCTACGCATGGAGCTTCTCGCCCACCGCGGGACGGGCCAGCGGTACGGCACGACGGCCATCATCGCGCCCATGGTCGCCTGCTTCGGCGTCCTCGGGTTTCGGCTGGTCTTCGCGCTGCTTCCCGCGCTCTGCGTGCTCTTTGGCGCGCGGCTCGCGACACGCCTGACGGGCAGGCCGCGCATCTCGGCCACGGCCGCTGCGCTCGCGGTGCTCAACCCCTACGTCCTCAAGATCGTCATCCTGGACGAGAACGTCATGGCCTTCGCCCTGGGCATGGCGGCCCTCGCTCTGCTCGTCGAGCACCGCACGGCGGCGCGCCCGCTGCCTGTGGCGGTGTTGGCCGGGTGGGCCTTTGGCGCGATGCTCGGCGTCCGCCACGTCGACCTGCCGTTTCTGGCCACGGCCGTCGTGTTGCTCGGTTGGCGCCCGCGGTCGCTCGGGGCCTTCCTCGGCGCGACGGCGGCCGCAGCGCTCCCGTGCGCGCTCCATCACATCGTCGCCTACGGGACGCTGTTCACCGAGGAGCACTTCGTCGATGAGGTCTTCTTCGCGACGCCCCACGCCCTCTTCGGCTGGGAGTTCTCCTACACGGGGCTACTGAACTGGCCCTTCACTCTCGACCACGCGCTCGTTCGGACGCCATACAATCCGTTGCCGACCCTGCTGTTCTATCCCGTCCAGTTCATCGCGCACGTCGGCTCGCTCCTGGCAGCGCTGACCGTCATCGGCGCCGTGCAGCTGTTCCGCCGGGAGCGTCGGCTCACGCTCGCCCTGGCCGTCTACGCGCTCCCGCTCTACGGCCTGCTCGCCGTCCTCGAGAACTGGATGGACCCGAACAAGATGGGGGTGCTCATCAACCTCTTCGTCGCTCTGCCGGTCGTACTGGCCCTGGGCCTCGATTGGCTGCTCATACGCTCCTGGCGGCCCTCGGCTCTCAAAGCGGGAGTCACAGCGGTGGTCGCTGCGGTGGTCACTGCGGTGGTCACAGCGGCACTCTCGGGTCTGACGGTGGCTGCGGCACACCTCACCTTCCCCGACGATCCGCGCTTCTACGTGAAGTACCCCAAGGTCCGGCGCGAGCGGCCGGAGTACCTGGCGTTCGAGCGCGACAACGTCTCTCACGGGAGTCCGCTGCCGAGCCTCCGGTTCCTTGAGCAGTACGCCCCCTTCGTGCTCGGCGAACGGCTGGGCTTCCTGTGGGATGAGCTCGGCGACCGGCGGTTCCGGCGTCCGGTGGCTCCCATCGCGGAGGCGCCCGATGGCAGCGTCCTCGTCACGCTCGACCTGTCGCGTCCCCTCATCCATCGCGAGGACGTCGTGACCTACACGCCGAACGCCCCCGATGCTTTGGACGTGACGGCGGCCAAGGTCGCCGTAGAGCTCACGGGACTGTCGAGCTTCGTGACCGACCGCGCCACCGGCGTGCTCGTCGTGCGCCAGGCAACCCACGAGCTCGAGGTCTTCCTGCGCTTTGGGGCGGACGGCTTCGCGGACGTCGAGAGCGAGCGACGCTTCACCATCGAGCAGCGGGCGCGTCCCGAGGTCGTCAAGGTGCCCCGCACCGGCGTCGGTCTGGTGCTCCGCGTGCGTCCGGGGGATCGCATCCGCATCCTCGAGACCGTGTCCCTCGATGAGGTCCTGGTCTACGTTGTCGAGGCCACCGTCGCGGCCGACGGGACCGTCACGCCGCGTCGCGCGCGGCGCATGTTCCACAACTGACCAGCGCGTTCCGCACCGCGAACGGCGCTACCGCAGATCGGCCGCGCAGCGAAAGCCGACCGTGCTGTCCCGATGATTGGCCGGATACGGGAAACGCGTCGCAGCCGGGCTCGCGTAGTTGAAGTGACCGAAGTTCGTCCCGCGGGTGACCCGCACGTCCGCGCGACCAAAGAGCGGACTCTCGCTGCGATTGCCGCCCGCGTAGGGCTCGAACGCGCCGTTGACCCACTCCGCGACGTTGCCGTGGAGGTCCATGACGCCATACGGCGACCGATCCTCGGGGAAGCTGCCGATCGGCGCGGGCCGCACGTTGGCCTCGGATGCCGACGCGCTGGCCAACCACCGGACATAGTCCGGGTGGGTCTTCAGTGGCCCCGACAGACGCTCGACCGTGTTGCTCTTGCGCCCGTCCCACACGTCGCCCCAGGGCCAACGGCGCGCGTCGACGCCGCGTGCCGCCGCCTCCCATTCCGCCTCCGTCGGCAAGCGCTGCCCGAGCCAGGCGCAGAACGCGGCGGCGTCATGAAAGTCGACGAGCACGATGGGCTCGCGCTCCGTCCCTGCGCGCGGCCGACGGTCCTGCCAGCGATAATCGCGCGCCCAGTCCTCGTCGAGGTCCGGTGCGCGATAGGACGAGCCCTCCACGAAGCGCTGGTAGCGCGCTTGCGTGACCTCGTATCGGCCGATGCGAAACGAGCGCACGGAGACGCGAAGGCGGGGCCGCGCGCAGGGCACGGAGTCGTCACCCATCCAGAGCTCGCCGCCCGGGATGGTGACCAGGTCGTCCTCGGGGTGTTCGAGCGGCCGCTCGGCGATGGGCGTTCGAAGCGCCGCAGCCGAGGCGACCTCGGAGGGATAGGGCGCCTTGGGATGGTGCTCTTCGTCCCACGTCAGCGGCTCGCCCGCCGCCGTCGCCTCTTCAGGGCCCTCGCGCTCGCCGTGCTCGGGCCCCGATGCGCCCGCCGCCGAACCGAGCTGCGCGTGGGCCTCCGCCACGTCCTGTGCCTCGGGAGCCGCCGGTTCGCTCCAGAGGGCACGGACGACGAGCCCGAGGCCCACGAGTCCAACGACGATGGCGATGGGCGCGATCCACGCCCGGAGCCGCTTCATGAGCATGGAGGCTATCACACGCTGCGCCCGCTCACCGTCTGGCGTGCCTTGATGCGACCCAAGCCGAAGGGTACCGTTCTGCGCGTGTCGTCCCTCTATGAGCTGCGCTTCCGGTGACCTGCCTCCAGCGGCGTGCATGGGTGGCCTTCGTGTTCGCTGGACCGCTGATGTCCAGCTGCGGGGCCGCCTCCACACCGGCGCCGGTCGCCTCGACGACCTGTGACCCGTCGCCCGCCGCAGCGCCGCCGAAGCGGAGCGCAGGTACCGGGAGCGTCTCGTTCTCAGACGTGACGGAGAGCGTCGGTCTGGGCGGGATCCGGTCGGCCTCGGCCTCGGTCGGAGACTTCAATCGAGACGGTCGTGCGGACTTCCTGGTGGCCGGCCCCGGCGATCCCGACGACTTCGGCGACGACGAGGTCCGCGTCTACGGCGGCTGCGGGGGTCGCTATGTGCCGGTCTTCACCCAGATCGTCGAGGGCGTGAGCGCGCTCCTCCCGGGCGGCCGCGCCTCGACCGTGCATGACCTCGACGGCGACGGGCACCTGGACTTCATCGTCGCCTTCCCGCGCAGCCTCGTGGCCTGGTACGGCTCTGGGGACTTTCGCTTCGAGTCCGTGGGCCTTTGGCAACACGACGTCGAGTCGCTCAACACGGTCGCGTCGCTCTCCCCATTCTATCTCGACGGCGTTCAACACCTCTACGTCGCCGTCGAGGGCGAGCCGACAGCCGACCGACAGCCCGAAGCCGCCGACGTGATCCTGCGGCGCGAAGGTCAAGGACGCACCTACGTCGACGTCACCGAGACGTACCCGGTGCTGCGCGCTGCCGGAGAGTTCAGCACCTTGGCGTTTGGCGTCGTCTCACGTGTCGGCCAGGGGCTGCCGTCGCTCGTGTTCATAGGCAACGACGGCGCCGAGGACGCTCTCATCGCCCTCGGAAGCAACGGCGCGATGACGCCGCTGACCTTGCCGCCCTTCAACCCACGTACGGCCACCATGGGCGTCGACTACCGCTACGACGACCGCACCGGCGAGGTCGACCTCGTCATCTCCGACATCGCCCGGATCCCGCTGCTCCACGTCGCCCCGTCCGGCGTGACCGACGCCTCCGAGCGGCTGACGCTGCTGGGCAAGATCGTCACATGGGGCCTCGCCTTCGCCGACCTCGACAACGACGGCGACGAGGACCTCGCCGTCGCCGCGGGCTTCTCGGAGAACCTCGGCGAGGGCACCGAGCGCAAGGACCTGCTGCGTACCGGGAAGCTGCTGTACTTCGAAGACGACGGAACCGGCCGCTTGACCGATCGCAGCGCGCACGCGGGGCCCCTGTTCACCTCGGACGCGGCGAACTACTACTCGCTCGTGACGACCGACTTCGACCGCGACGGCTGCATCGACCTGCTCGTGACTCCGCTCGAGAAGCTCGTCGGCAACCGCGTCGAGACCGACACGAGCGTGCGGCTGCTGAGAAACGACTGCGCGACCGGGAATGCGTTCCTGGGCTTTGAGGTCCCCGACGACCTCGGCGCGCAGGTGCGCCTGCGCGTGACGACCCGGAGCGGCGCGCAGCGGACGCGGTATCGCGAGGTCAAGGCGGCCACGGGGCTCGCCTCGCGCGGTGAGGCCACGCTGCTGCACTTCGGGCTCGGGGACGTGGCGACCGTCGACGCCGCCGCGGTACTGTGGAGCGATGGCACGGAGCAGTCGCTCCCGGTGGGCGCTCCCGGGGGCTACACGCGGGTCAGTCGCGCCAAGACCACTGGCGGTCGAGCCGTACGCTCCCCGCGTTGAGCGGCACGCTGCCGTAGCGGTCACCGTACTGCGGCACGTGCTTTCCACAGTAGGGCTCGCCAAAGAGCACCATGCGGTCGGCAACGACGGAGGTGGGCATGGCGACCTCCATCGTCCTCTCGCCGTGCCAGCTCATCACATGTCCGCCGGCCAGCACCAGGGTCTCGATCCGGTCGGGAGCGTGGCCTTTGACGAACAGGAAATAGCCGCAGTGTGCCGGCTCGTCGCCGGGGTCGACGGCGATGGCGCGTGAGACGACATCCAGGACCTCGGGTGGGTAGTTCGTGACGAGGAACAACCGCTCGTCGTCGGCGTCGGTCCCGCCGTACGTCCTCTGCCTCAGCTCCGGTGGGCTCCCACCGTCGACGGTGACCGTGAGCGAGCGCGCCGCAGGCCGCCACGGGTTGAGCATGAACGTGAAGTCACGCAGCGCGTCGGTCGGTCCTACGGAGGTGATCTTGGCAGCCCAGCGGCCCTCGAAGCGCTCGACGTCGACGAGGATGCGCTCGGCGGGGAGGCGCAGGGTGACGGTGTGCAGCCCGACCGCGGTGCGCAGCGGATCGCCCGGCGCGCGGGGTGGGCCACCAGCCACGGCGAAGCGGTAGGCGCGAGGTGCCGACTCTGCATAGCCCTCCAAGACGGCTACGCGACCGCTCGGGTAGACGGGCACGCCGTCCTCCAACGGGAGGCTCGGCGACCACAGGATGGCCGAGAGCGCGCTCGCGAATTGGCCCGCGTGCGCCAGCCGAAATACCGGAAGCGATGGCCAGAGCTGAAGGCCCGTGAGCTCCTGAGCGACGGCGCGAGTTCCGGCGTCGGGCGGTGGCGCAGACGGCCAATGCTCGGGCTCGAGGCCCCGCGGATCGACAGGCCACTGCGTGTGCGCGAGGCCGCGAGAGCCGAAGACGAGGACGGCCAGGAGCCCCGCGGCGAGCGCCCACCGGCGCGCAACCCGCGTGAGCAGGGCCTCGACGCCCAGCGCCATCCAGACGCCGAGAGGAGCGAGCGCGGGGACGATGTAGCTCACCTGCTCCCAGTCGAGTCCTTCGAGCCAGCCGATCGCGAGCGTGTGCGGCAGGGCGAACAGCGCCAGCACCGTGAGCGTCCGTGGCGTGCTCCGAGACGTGACGACGCCCAGCCCGATCAGGGCGACCGCGAGCTGACCCATGGAGCGCGCGATGAGCAGCGGGATCCAGAGGAACGTGGGGAACGGGTTCCAGGCGGTACGGACGACGGCGTCGGTGAAGGGCCAGTTCAGCGGCTTGAACTTGAACGTGAGGCTCCAGAGCGTGTTGGCGACGATGCGCCCGTCGCTGTCGTCGATGAGCTTCGGATGTGCGAACGGGTTGCCCAGCATGAGCAGGTTCACGTAGAGCCACGGCAGAGCACAGAGCATGGCGAGGCCGGCGCCGAGCGCGACGTGAATCCGCCGGACGCCCGGGGTCCAGAGCATCGCGACCGCCACCGCCGGCCAGAACAGGCCGGACGTCTCGCGGACGCCGATCAGGAGCCCCGAGATGACCCCCATGAGCGCAAGGTGACCGATGGCTCGCGTCGGCAGCACCGCCATCCACACGAGAGAAGCCACGAGCGCCGAGGCAAACACGTTCTCGTTGACGAGATAGCCGAGGATCGTGTGGTTCGACAGGACGACCACTCCCGCAGCGAGGGCGCTGACCCACGGCCGAGCGCCCACGGCGCGCCCTGCCAGCCAGGTACACAACGCGAGCGTCACGTAGGCGTGGAGCGAGACGGTCGTGCAGCCGGCCAGGCCGAAGAATGCGACCCCCGGAGCCAGGATGGCCGCGTTTCCGAGGCGCTGCTCATGAAACAGCGGCGCCAGGCCGTTCATGAGCTCCGTCGTGTGGTGCACCAGCACGTGAACGAAGTCGCCGGACTGGTGATCGTAGAGCGGCAGCGCGACCGAGGCGTCGTTTGCGATGGTGTGGGCCACGATGACGTAGAGGCAGTGCTGGAGCGTGTTGAACACGTCGCCGCCGTCGAGTGAGCGCAGGCCGAAGACCAAGAGGAGGGCGCAGCCAAGCGTGGCTCCCGCGAGGCTCATGAGCTGGGCGCGGTCGAGGCCGGGCACCGGCAGCCGACGTTGGAAGACGACGGCCCCGAAGGCCAGGTTCGCGGTCGTCGACGCCGCCCACAGGAGCCCCGCGTCGACGGGCAGCCTCACCGCCATGGCAATCAGGAAGGCACTGACGGGCACCACGGCGAAGGCGCAGACCAGCGCGCCTGCGGCCAGCTCGAGCCCGCGCGCGGCAGGCACCAGCCAGCGAAACAACGCGTAGCCCGGGAGGCCCTGCACCCACGCCCACATCAGCGCGGCGGCGATGGCCCCGAGCGCGGTCACGTCTCCCGGGAGCGGTGGGCGTGGGCGGTGCGCGACACGGCGGCAGGGTACGCGGCCCCAGCGCGCGGCGTCAACGGACCCTCCCGGTGTCGCTCGGCTGACGCCCGCATTGACCCCGCGGTATCGGGTTCCTACGATGCCGTGGTGACGGGGTCGACACACCGAGGAGTCTGGCCAACGGGCGTGACAGTGTGCTCCGCCGGGACGGTGCTCTGGGTCGCGGGACTCGCGTTCGCGGGCCTCGCGTGCCGGTCGGAGCCAAGCGACAGCCACTGCGACGGCGTTGGCTGCGGCGCTCCGCCGACGCTCACTCTGGCCGAGGTTACGATTGCGCCCTCGCGCGCGCGGGTCGACTCCACGATCGCAGTCTCGGTGCGAATCCGTGGAGTGACCGCGGCGGAGCTCCAGGTCGACGTCTCCGGACGGCCTTCACAGCCGCTGGTCTTGACGGCGGAGGCCGGGGGGCTGCGCGGCGTGGCGACCGTGACCGCCGGGCCCGACGTCGGTCGGGACGTCGTTCGCGTCCACGGGACCTCGAACCGGGGCCCGGTCATCGGGTTTGCCGTCGTCGCGGTCGGCACCGCGGCGACGAGCTGCGGTCCAAACGAGGTGTGGGAGGCCGGTCATTGCGTGTCGGAGAGCGACACGCACGCGCTCGAGGTGACCGCCGAGATCTGGCCCGGCAAAGGGTTCGAGACCACGGAACGCAAGATGATTCACCCACGCGTTGCGCGGCGCGTCGGCGGAGCGCTCGTGGCCTGCCTGACGGATGCGGTCGCGGTCATCCGCGCCGATGCGGTCGAGGCCGCGACTCCGGCGAGCGGGTCCCTGGTCTCCCAGACCATGCTCACGACCGCAGGGCTGCTCTACTGCGAGCATCTCATCGTGGACGAACAGCGCGGCCTGGCCATTGCGACCTCGCGCGGGACGCGTGGCGCCGGCGGCGGCGTGAGCACCTGGAAGCTTCCGCCGCTGACGGCACCGCCCTACGGCCCGCCGGTCTTCGTGCACGCGATCACGACCCCTGACGGCTTCGAGTCGGTCGCTCAGCATGGGGACCGGCTCTACGTGGGCGTCAAGAAGCCCGGGGGCGTCGAGGTCCTCTGCCTCGCCGACGATGGGAAGATGACGCGCTGTGGGACGGTGGCCAACGCCGGCATGCGCTCGACGTGGGCGCTCGTCGTCGATGGAGATCGACTGCTCGCCACCGACGCCGACGGTCCCGAGCACGAGGACCGCGGCGCCCTTCCGGGTCACTCTCACGGGGGTGGCCACCTCTATCTGCTGAGCCTCGCCGACCCGAGCGCCCCAGCGCTCCTCGGCCTTGTCCACACCGCCTCCACTGGCAAAGCGCTCGCCGTGCTCCCCGACGGCGTCGTGGCCGTCGCCACGGGCGGCCCCGGGGTGCAGCTCGTCGACGTGTCGAACCCTGTGGCTCCCGTGACCCTGACGACGGTCGACACGCCCGGCAGCGCCACCTCGGTCGCCTATGACGACGGCTACCTGCTCGTCGGCGATTGGAACGCGCTGCGCGTCTACGATGCCTCCGAGCGCGGCGGGCTGCGCCTGCTCGACGCGATGGACCTGAGCCCGCGCGTCCGCGACGGCACGCCCCTGGGCAAGCGGGTCTGCGCCTTCGACTCGGAGGAGGCCATCCAAATTGGGGAAGGAGGCTTCCTGGCGCCGACCTCTCAGCTCCAGGGCGTCGCATTCGTCGCGATGCAGGGCCTCGACTTCGTCTCCACCGACATGGACTGCATCGAGCTCGGGCGCATTCGCCCTGGCTCCATGGCCCCTCACGCGGTCTTTCAGGACGGGCAGGTCTGGGTCTCTGACGCCGAGCTCGCGGCGCCGCGGCCGTTCGCGGTCGTGGTCGAGAACGCGGGACGCCGTCCCCTGGTCATTCGCGCGGTCGCCGACGAGCACGTCTCTGCCGAGGATGCAGCGGTCGTCGTCGGGCCCGGCGAACTGTCGGGCTTCGAGTTCACGCTGCTGTCGCTTCCCGCGGACGCTCCCATGCACGACGTCCGCATCGAGACCAACGAAGCGGACGGCGTCGAGGGCCGCTTTCGTCTCACGCGCGTCGAGGGTGTCTACCGCGTGGGAGAGCCCGCGCCGCAGTTTCGGTTACCCAGCCTCGACTGTGCGGGGGGTGGCTGCGGAACCGGACCGGGCTGCGTCGGCCTCGACGACCCGGCGCTCGCTGGAAAGGTCGTCGTCCTTGCCTTCTTCAGCTCGTGGTGACCCATTTGCGGTCTGGAGGTTCCAGACGTGATGGACCTGGTCGAGAAGACCTTCTCGAAAGACGACGTGGTCGCTTTCGCCGTCAACGATTCGGAGCCGCTCGAGACCGTGCGCGACTACCTCCAGGACTCCGGCGCCGCGTTTCCGGTGCTCATCGACAACCCGGAGTTCGACCACACGTGTCGTTCCATCCCGAACGGGGAGGAGAGCCTCGCCGACCACTTCCGTCGCCGCGTGGGCAATCCAGAGGATGGCCCGTTTCCCCTCCAGATCGTGATCGGCGCCGATCGCCGATTTGCGTACCTCGAGAAGCGCCACCTGCCGGAGCTCCTGGTGTCGGCGTTGAAGGCGGAAGCCGAGAAGGCGCGCGCGCTGCGAGCCGCGGGGAATCAGGGGCAGTCAAAGTAGATCGTCGTCACGGTCGATGCGCGAACCGGGACGTCGCGGGGACCGAGGCAGGGCTGTCCCTTCGCGGTGACGACCGTCGCGTTCGCGGCGCCCGCGGTCGTGTTCGGGAAGAACACCTGGCTGTGGAAGATGGTGCGGTTGCCCGGCACGGGGACCAGCGCTTCGGTGATGCCGAAGGCCTGCGGATGGGCGAGATCGAGCGTCATCTCCGCATCGACGACATCGGCCGCGGTTGGTCCCACGGCGATGACGACGACGAAGCCGCGCTCGGGGTCCCGCTCCGTGTCGAACTTCGTGCGGTGGAGCTCGGCGGTTTCGGCCAAGACAAGGACATTCACGCGGACCGAGCGCGTCGGGTCGTCGAGCCATGTGCGAGGTACCGCGGCGATTCCCGGCACGAACGCGTCACCGCGCGCCTCCACGACGCTGAGTCCCCCAGGCATCGTCAAAGACCACGTCCCGTTTGAGTCCGTCGAGACCGCCTGCTCGGCGCGGTCGAGCGGCATGACCTGGATGCCGGCCAGGGTGCCGGGCGCCCGGTCGGTGACGCCTTGAGGGTCGACCTCGCCGTGCAGCGCGCACGGACTGCAGCTGGCCATGGGCGCTTCGGAGCTCGAGCCTGTCTCGGTTGCCGGCACGTCGGCTGCGGCGGCTTCTTCGACGGCGGCTTCTTCGACGGCGGCTTCTTCGACGGCGACCTGCCGCACGACCGTGACACACGCCGCACCGAACAGTC
Organism: Pseudomonadota bacterium; assembly: GCA_005776585.1. Taxonomy (GTDB): domain Bacteria; phylum Myxococcota_A; class UBA9042; genus SXOX01. Next base: position 21,768 of record SXOX01000032.1, read on the forward strand.
CGGCCGCAGCCACGGCGGCCCAGCGTCGCGCTCGCTCAGCGGCAGGCGACATTGCAGGTCGCATCGTGGCACTGGAGCCGCGAGCCCGTGCACAGGGCGCACAGGGGCGAGAGCGTGAGCTTCTCGACGAGGCACTGGCCCGTCATGGCCTTGCCCTTCGCGAAACAGGCCTCGCCGCACAGGATCTCCGTCGACTGGTATTCCGGCGCTTCGATGATCGCGAGGTCCGCCGCATTGTTGCACGCCCGATAGAGGTCCGTCCCCGGAGCCTCGAGCAGCGTGGCCAGGCCGCTGTCGGGTGGGTTCACGGTGCAGTAGCTGTTGCCGTTCACCACCGTCACGATGCTGATGTCAGGACGCAGTCCACTGCAGCGCGCGTAGGCCTCGTCGCAGCCGGAGTCGGTCACGCAGTGGTCGCAGGGGGCGCTGTCGGAGTCGGTGACGCACAGATCGTGGCAGTGGTCGTCGACGCAACCGACCATGTCGGCAAAGCAGCGATTGCAGCCGCCCGAGAGCGCCCCGAGCTTCGAGATGCACGCCACGCGACACACGGTCGTCGGCGTCGAGAGGCACTCCAAGAAGCACAGCTGGGCGGCACTCGTCGGGTCTTGTGGGACGGCCTTGAGCGTGTGGAGGTCGGAGCCATTGAGGCAGGCGGAGACGGTCTGGATGACCTCGCTCGCGGCCAACGCGGCGTCCGAGGTGTCAATCTTCTCCGCGCCGAGGCCGGCGTCCGGCGTGTCCGGTCCGACTGCCGGGCTCGCAGTGCACCTCGGCAGGGTCGTGAGGAGCGCGAGGAGGAGAAGCGCGAAGCGGAGCATCCCGACCAGGATACGGACTGGCGCCATCGGAGGAAAGAACTACTCCAGGCAGCGGGCCAGGAAGGTGAAGTGCTCCCGCTCGTGCTCCGTGAGCTTGACCTCGGAGCGCGACGTGAGCTCGATCCGCACGCCGGCGACCTCGGTCGGCACGCTCGCGGCCCGGGAAGGTACGGTCAGCGCCTTGCACGGGCTGCGAAAGAGGCTGCCGCGCTTGCTGATCTCGTCGACTCGTGTCGGCAGCCACAGTGCGCAGGCAAAGAGCGGATCGGCTGGCTCGGCCAGCATCGACACGTCGAAGCGGCCATCGGTGCGCGTCAGGAAGATGGCCCCGGGGTTTGCTTCCGAGTCGGGCTGGTCGAGCACGGGCGACTTGGCGAGGACGACCAGAAAGCGCGCGGTAGGGTCCCCCTCCATGGAGACGGTGCCCGTGACGCGCCGCGAGGTCGTGCCCGGCCACGCCTCCGCCCGCGCGATGCGCGCCAGGCCGATGGTCTCGATGGCCGTCTCGAGCTGCGTCATCGAGATGCTGACGCCATCCTTTGTCGCGCTGGACGTCCCCGGAGAGACGACTACCGGCTCGGTCGCGCACCCCGCGACGACGGTCGAGGCGAACTCCTGATACTCGGTCGTCCTCAGTGCACACAGCGTGACAGCGCGCGCCGTGGTCTGGAAGTCGAGGCGAAAGGGTCCATCGCGCAATGACTGGTGCGCGAGGATTCGGACACGAGGCGTTCGGGTCCACTGTTCCAACGGCAGCTCCGTCGCGAGCACGACCGTGGCTCCGCCGCGCCCCGTGCGGACCGACGCGGCCAACGTCGCCGTCCCCGACACCTGGAAGCGCACGGGGCCGCCCCCTGGGACCGGCTGCATGCACGCTGATTGGCTGCGCGGGCCCTCGATCCCGGGACGACCCTGGGGATCCGGCTCCCCGGGCTCGACGCCGCGCGCTGGGCCGGGTCCGTCGCCTTCGGGGCCCTCACCTTCGGGTCCCTCGCCCTCCGGACCGCCGCCCTCGGGACCGTCGCCTTCGCGCCCCGGACCGGCCAGTCCACCCCGCGCTGGGCCGCTCGACTGGGCGCCAGGGACCTCACCGGGCGCGACCGTGGACTGCGAGGTCCGAAGCTGGCTACGGCGGTGGAGCACGTAGCCCAGGAGGCCCGAGACGAGAACGACGATGACGAGCGTCGTGCGCAGGACCTCCGCGCGCCGTGCGGCGGGAGGCGGGGCAGGGGCAGGCGCAGCCGGCGGGGCAGGGGGCTCGGGTGTGGCTTCCGACATGGGCTTAGTCTCCACCGAACGACCAGATGCCGTCCAGGCTGATGTGGACCGGCGCGCTCCCGTCGAAGCGCCCTCGGACAACGCCGAAGCGGTCACCGAATTGTGGCACGTGGTCGCTGCAATAGGGCTCGCTGAACAGCACGAGCTGGTCGGCGACGAGGTTGCGCGGCACGACGAGCGTGCTCTGCTCCTCCCCATGCCAGCGGAGGTCCATCGCCGCGGGTGAGAACGTCTCGATCCGGCGCCCGTCGACGTCGCCTTCGAGGAAGACCAGGATACCGCAGTGGGTCGGCTCGCCCCTGGGATCGACGGTGATGGGGACCTCGACGGTGTCCACCAGAGCCTTCGGGTAGTTCGTGACGATCAACAGCTGCTCCCCGTCTGCGACCTGACCGCCATAGGGTAGGACGCGCAGCCCGTCGACGGGCTTGCCGGACAAGGTGACGGACACCGACTCGATCGGCGGGTACCACGGGTTGAGCCAGAAGGTGAAGTCGCGCGGCTCGGCGCTCGTGCCTTTGGGCGTGAGCGCGACGGTGTACTTGCCCATGTCACGCGTGATGTGGACCTCGAGGCGCTCGGCGGCGAGCTCGAAGGTGAGCGTGTGGACCCAGACGGCGGTGCGAAAGGGCGTGTCGGCGACGCGACGCGGACCGCCCGCGACCTCGAACTCGTAGTGTCGGCTGATGCCCTGCGAGAACGCCGACAGCACGACGGCGCTCTGGTTCGGGTACACCGGCAGGCCGTCGCTGACAGGCACACCGCGCGGGCGGGGGAGGGCGGCGACCGCGTCGGCCATGCGCGACGCCCAGGCCACGCGCCAGATCGGCTGGTGCGGCAGCGGTGCGAGCTCCGTGAGCTGGGCTCGCAGGCGCTCGACGCCACCGCTCGGCGGCGGGGCATCGGGCCAGAGCGACCGATCGATGATGCGCAGGTCCACCGGAAAGGACAGGTGGCGGAGCCCCAGGCTGCCTGTGACGATCGCCGCAAAGACCGCCGCGGTCGCCAGGCCGCGCCTCCACTGCCAGAGACCCGCCTCGCGGAGCGCATCGAGGCCCAACGCGAGCACGATCGCCAGCGGAGCCAGCCCGGGTGCGACGTAGGTGACCTGCTCCCAGTCGATGCCCTCGAGCAACGACAACGCGAGCCAGTGGGGCAGGGCGAACACGAGCAACAACACGACGGTGCGCCGTTGGGTCGGCGAGGCCCAGAGCCGCCAGCCTCCGAGCGCGGCGATCGCCAGCGTGAGCTGCCCATAGCACCGCGCGACCAGGAGCGGGAGCCAGAGGAAGGTCGGAAAGGGGAGCCAGACGGTGCGAACGATGCGGTCGGTGAAGGGCCAGTTGAGCGGCTTGAACATGAACTTGAGCCCGAGGAACACGTTCTCGACGACGCGACCGCCGGAGTCGACCTGAATCTTGGGATCCGTGAACGGGTTCCCAAGCGCAATCGCGTTGACGTAGAGCCACGGGAAGCCGGTCGCCACCGCGCAGCCGAGCCCGAGCGCGAACGTGCGCGCCCGCTGCGCCAGCGCTCCCGGCTGCCAGAACGCGGCGGCGATGGCGGCGGGTACGAACAGCGAGGAGGTGTCGCGGACGCCGATCAGGTGCCCGATGAGCAGCCCGACGAGCGCCATGAGCCCCGGGCCCGTCGCGGGACGCAGCGCGGCCCACTGGATGACGCACACGAGCGCAAGCGCGTAGTAGTTCTCGTTGACGTAGTAGCCGCAGAGAACGTGACTGCCCCAGGTGAAGAGCGTTGTCGCGGCGGTCGCGGCGCCGCGGCTCGCGCCGGCCTCGCGTGCGGTAAGCCAGACGGCGTAGGCTGTGACCAACGTGGCGTGGACCGCGGACGCAAGGAAGCCCGCCATGCCGAGCATCGCGACGGGGAGGCCGAGGATCGGGACGTTGCCCAGGCGCTGCTCGTAGACGAGTGAGGCGAAGCCGTTCAGCGCTTCGGTGTCGTGATGGATGATGAAGTGGATGAAGCCGCCGCTGAGATTGTCGAAGAGCGCCAGGGAGTGGCTGGGGTCGTTCTGTATTCCGTGCAGCGCGACGACATAGAGGCAGTGTTGTACGGTCGTGATGACGTCTCCGGCGTCGATCGAGCGAAAGCCGAACAGGATGAACCCCGTGCAGGCGACGGTGATGGCGGCGAGGAGCGCGAGATCCCGCCGGTCGAGGTCCAGGTCGCGCCAGGGACGCAACGTGGCGAGCCCCGCGACGTTCAGGATGCTCGTGCCGACCAGGACGAACGGCCAGTCCATCGGCACATGGCCGAGGCACGAGAGCAGGAAGAGCCCAAGCGGGACGAGTGAGAAGCCGCAGACCAACGCCAGGAGCTGGCGCTCGACGCCACGCACGCCAGGCACGAGCGCGCGGCTGAGCAGGTAGCCCGGCAGGAGCTGGGTCCAGGTCCAGAGCCCGAGGGCGAGCAGCGTGCCGAGCAAGACCACTCGGCTTGTCTACCACATCCGGTTCAGGACGAAGCGCAGCGGGCGCTCAGGAAGAAAGGGCCCGTCGACGAGCGCGTAGCGATCGCCGTACTGCGGAACGTGATCCGAGCAGTAGGGATCGGCGTGAAGGACGACCCGATCGGAGCGGAGGCCGCGCGGCACTCGGAGTGTCCCGTGGAGCTCGCCGCGCCAGCTCTGGTCGTGGCCACCGGCCAGCACGAGCGTCTCGATGTGCGTAACGTCGACGCCCTGCAGGAACAGGAACATGCCGCAGCGCGCCGGCTCCCCGTTGGGGTCGACCTCGAACGGAATGGCGACGGTGTCGAGCACGTCACTCGGGTAGTTCGTGACGATGAAGCGCTCTTCGCCGTCAGCGTTCTTTCCGCCGTACGTGACGGTCCGTGCGTCCGCCAAGGTCCTGCCGTCGAGTCGCACGCTGACCGACCGCACGGGCGGGAACCACGGGCGGAGCCAGAACGTGAAGTCTGCGACCTCCGGCGTGGCGTTGATCACCGTAACGTCCACGTCGTAGTGGTTTTCTGTGCGTAGGACCTTCACGGCGACCTCGCTGGCCGCGAGCCGAAGCGAGACCATGTGAAGCCCCAGGCTCGAGCGCACGCCATCGCTGGGGCGCCGCTCGGGGCCGCCCGCCAAGTGGAAGGCGTAGTTGCGGGCGACGCGCGAGTCGTAGCCGGCCATCGCCGCGACCTCGCCGCTGGCGTAGACAGGGAGCGGCGGCCCGTCTGGGGTGGGCGTGGTCGGCACCGCTGGGGGACCGAGCACGTGCGCCAGGCTGCGCCACGTGACGGAGGCAAAGCTCGAGCGCAGCACGGGGAGTCGGGGCAGTGGCGCGAACGCCGTGAGCATCTCACCGACGGCGAGGACTCCCGGGTCGGGCGCTGGCGTGGGGAGCACCGTGCCGTCCTCCAAGACGAGCTGCCGGGCATCGACGGGCCAGGACGTGGAGCGGAGCAGGCGCGAGGTGCCCGCGACGAGGACCAGGAGGCCCGCGATCACCAGCGCGGGACGGCGCCACGCCCCAGGGACCCAGAGCGCGTCGAGGCCCAGCGCGAGCACGACCGCGAAGGGAACGAGCCCCGGAGCCGCGTAGCTCAGCTGCTCCCAGTCGAGCGACTCGAGCAGCATCATCACGGCGCAGTGCGGGACGGCGAAGGCCACGAGCAGCCAGGTCGTGCGTCGCTGGCGAACGTCCTTCAGCAGCCGGCCAAAGCCGTAGAGCGCGGTCGCCACCGCGACCTGGCCATAGCAGAGCGCGGTCCAGAGCGGTAGCCAGAGGAACGTCGGGAACGGGTTCCACGCCGTGCGCACGACGGCGTCGGTGAAGGGCCAGTTCAGCGCGCGGAAGTCGAAGCGCCAGCCCCAGAGCTCGTTCTGAACGATGCGCGAGCAATACTCGCGAAAGATCTTGGGGTCCGCAAACGGTGTCCCGAGCATGATGGAGTTGATGTAGAGCCATGGGGCCACGGCGGCCAGCGCGAACGCGGCGCCCAGGGCAAACTGGCGTGCGCGTTCGCCCGCGGTACCCGGCCGCCACAGCACGGCGAGCGCGATCGCGGGCCAGAACAGCGAGGACGTGTAGCGCACGCCGATGAGGTGACCGCTCACGATGCCGACGAGCACGACGAGGCCGCGACCGTGCTCGCTGCGGAGCGCCGTCCAGAGCAGGAACGCGACCAGCGCCACGGCGAAGTTGTTCTCGTTGATGAAGTAGCCGCAGAAGGTGCGCATGCCGAACGCGAACAGGACCGCCGCCACGACGGCCGCGGGGCCGCGCACGCCGGCAGAGCGCGCAGCGAGGTACGCGCAGACTCCGGTGATGACCGTGGCGTGCACGGCGCCGAGGTACCAGCCCGCGGAGCCGAAGAGCGCGACAGCCGGCGCGAGGATGGCCGCGTTGCCGAGACGCTGCTCGAAGACGAGCGGCGCGAGCCCGTTGAACTCCGTCGTCGGGTGATGCACGAGGTAATGGACGAAGCCGTCGCCCATGGCGTCGTAGAGAGGCACGCCCACGCTCGGGTCGTTGACGATCGTGTGCATCACGATGACGTAGAGGCAGTGGTGCACCGTGGAGAAGACGTCTCCGCCGTCGAGCGAGCGCACGCCGAAGAGTAAGACCAGGCCCGTGCACGCCACGGCGAGCACAACAGCGAGCGAGTCCCTCCAGCCGACCTGAAGGTCGCCGTAGACGCGCCAGTGGACCATCGCCGCGAGCCCTCCGAGGTTCACGGTCGTCGCCACGAGCCACAGCAGCGGAGCGTCGACCGGCAGGCTGGCCGCGACCGCGATCAAGAACACCGCAAGCGGGACGACCGAGAAGCCCGATACGAGGGCGAAGCCGTGGCGCTCGACGCCGCGGGCCTCGGGGACGAGCGCGCGACTGACGAAGTACCCCGGCAGGTAGAGCACCCACAGCGCCGCCGTGGCAACGAACATCAGGCCGATGATGGCGACGGGGCCCTCCTCCGTGGGGTGCTCTGCGGAGGGTGCTCTGGGGAGCGCTCCCGCTCGGGCGGCGAACGCTAGCAGCCCGCAGCCGACGTGTCACGTTTCTGCGAGGGCGCGGACTGGCGAGTCGGATTTGCTTTCACTTGACACGCGTTTGTCGATTTGGCAGGCTCCCGTCTCGTGCGCGTCTATCTGGACCACAACGCAACGACTCGGCTCTGCGCGTCTGCCGCCTCGGCCATGGGGCCATGGCTCGCGGCGGGTGCGGTGGGCAACGCGTCGAGCGTCCATGCCGAGGGCCGTCGCGCGCGAGACGCCGTCGAGGCCGCGCGGGAAGCGGTCGCCACGGCGATCGGGCTGAGGTCGCGCGCAGACGTCTCGGGGCTTGTGTTCACTTCCGGCGCCACGGAGGCCAACCATCTGGCGCTGAACGGGCTCATGCCGGAGCGGCCACACGTGGTGACCTCAGCCGCGGAGCATCCCTCGGTGCTCGAGGTGGCGCGCGCGCGCGGCCCAGGCCTGGTCACCGTCATTCCGGTCGGCCCCGATGGCCGGGTCGACCCCGCCGAGGTCGTCTCGGCCCTGCGGTCGGACACGGGCCTCGTGTCGATTCACGCCGCCAACAACGAGACCGGCGTCCTTCAGGACGTACCCGCCTTGGCTTGCGTCTGCCGCGCGCGCGACGTCCCCCTCCACGTCGACGCGGCGCAGGTCCTGGGTCGGCTGCCACTGGACGTGACCACATGGGGGGCTGACCTCGTCACGTTGAGCGCGCACAAGGCGCACGGCCCCATCGGCGCGGGCGCGCTCTGGGTTCGTCGGGGCCTGCGGCTCGTCCCATGGCTGCGTGGCGGTCCCCAGGAGCGCGGGCGTCGCGCGGGCACCGAGACCGTCGCGGCAATCGTCGGCTGTGGCGCCGCTGCGCTCGCGTGCCCCACGCACCTCGCCGAGATGCCTCGCGTCGCCGCGCTCTGCCAGCGACTGCTCGACGGTCTGGCCGTGCTCGACGCGAGCATCACCCGCGTCGGCGCTCTGGAGCGTCTCCCGAACACGCTGTCGTTGGCGTTTCCGGGCCGGTCGGGCGAGGCCCTCGTCATGGCGCTCGATCTCCACGGCGTCGCCGCCTCCACGGGTGCCGCGTGCTCCGTCGGCTCCGTCGAGGCCAGCCCGGTCCTGCTCGCGATGGGTCTCACGCCGTCAGAGGCGCGGTCGGTGGTGCGCTTGTCCTTGGGCGCCGAGACGACCTCTGCGGACGTCGATCACACGCTGCTGGCCTTCGAGGCCGTGCTGAGCCGGGGGGCACGCGCATGAGCGCGCGTCTTCGGGTGGTCGTCGCGATGAGCGGCGGTGTCGACTCCGCCGTGGCGGCCGGGCTGCTCGTGGAGGCCGGCCATGAGGTCATCGGCATCACGATGCACCTGACGGACACCGACGCCGACGCGGCGGAGCGCGTGGGTTCCTGCTGTGCTCCCGACGACGTGCGCGACGCGCGCGGCGTGGCCACGCAGCTCGGGATCCCTCATTTTGTCGCCAACTACAAGGCGCAGTTCAAGGCGGCGGTCATCGACCGCTTCGTCATGGACTATCAGGCCGGCCGCACGCCGAGCCCGTGTGTCCGCTGCAATAGCGATCTCAAGTTCACGACGCTGATGGAGCGCGCGCTCGCGCTCGGCGCCGACCGGCTGGCCACCGGCCACTACGCCCGGGTCATCTCTGACCCGGATGGCACGGCGCATCTGCTGCGCGCCGTCGAGCCGTCCAAGGACCAGAGCTACTTTCTCTTTGGCGTGACCCAAGAGGCGCTCCGGCGGACTTGGTTTCCGATAGGCGGCCTCTCGAAGGACGCCGTGCGCGAGCACGCCCGTCGGCTGGGGCTGCCGGTCTCGGGCAAGGCGGAGTCCATGGACCTCTGCTTCGTTCCGGATGGCGACTACGCGGGCTTCGTCGCCAAGAACGCGGTCGCGCGCGCCGGAGACATCGTCGATATGGCCGGCCAGGTCCTCGGTCGCCACAACGGCATCCATCAGTTCACCGTCGGTCAGCGCAAGGGGCTGGGCTTGCCCGGCGGGACGCCCACGCGCTTCGTCATCGGCGTCCGTGGTGAGGATGGGCGCGTCGTCGTCGGCGGCCGCGACGCGCTGCTCGTCTCCGGTGCCGTGGCGACGGGCATGTCCTTCATCGACGCGCCCGGGCTGGTCGCCGGCATGGCGGTCCTCGCCCGCGTGCGCCACCGCAGCGCGCCGGCTCCAGCGTCGGTCGCGTCCTTCGATCCCATCACCGCAACGGCCACCATCGCCTTTCGCGAGCCGCTCCGCGCGGTCGCGCCCGGCCAGGCGTTGGTGCTCTACAGCGCCACGGAGCCGGAGCGCGTCCTGGGCGGCGGCTGGATCGATCGGGCACTCCCGTTCCAGGCCGAGGCAACACCGAGCAACCTGGGGAGCTTTGCATGATCCTCCCCGACGATCCGTTGCTCGCCCTCTCGGCACGCCTTGGCTACGTCTTTCGTGATCCACGTCTCCTCGAGGCCGCGCTGACCCACAAGAGCTGGGTCAATGAGCAGTCGCGGCCGGTCGCGCCATTCACCGGTGAGACGCTCGGGGCCGGCGGCTTCTCCGAGACCGACAACCAGCGCCTCGAGTTCGTCGGGGACGCCGTCATCGGCGCGGCCATCGGGCACCTCGTCTTCGATCAGCACCCGGAGGCGCGGGAAGGAGCGCTCACGCGCTACAAGGCGGTGCTCGTCAGCGAGACCGGGCTCGCGGACGTGGCGCGCGACCTGGACGTCGGCGCCGCGATGCGCTTGGGACGCGGTGAGGAGCGCTCCGGCGGACGCTCTCGACCCTCGGTGCTGGCCGACGCGCTCGAGGCGGTCATCGCCGCGGTCTATCTGGACGGCGGCTTCGACGCCGCGGCCGGAGTCGTCCGCCGCCTGTTTGGTGATCGCGTCTCCGGAGTACGTCAGGTCGAGCGGCACGTCGACTTCAAGACCAAGTTGCAGGAGTTCGCCCAGGCGCGCGTGCGCTCCGTGCCGACGTATCGGCTCGTGGCCGAGGGCTCGGAGCAGATGCGCCGCTATCGCGCCGAGGTGTGGATCGGCGGTCACTGCGTCGGTGATGGCGAGGGGAAGTCGAAAAAGGAGGCCGAGCAGACCGCGGCCAGGGCCGCCTTCGATGCGCTGTCGCGCGATCTCTCCGAGGCCGGCGTCACGGCGGCGGCTCCCACGTCGCCTGAGCCGGACACCGAGCCTCGGGTATCGCCACGCCTCTGATCCGGCCCACAAGGATCGGCTGACCTAGGTCAGCAGCGCGTTGAATTCTGTCTGCTCGACTCCTTACGCTTAAAATACGACGGCCCGTGGTAGCGCGGTGCCACCACGGGCCATCGGGATCTTCGGGAAGTCCGCTCGAACCGGCCATCCCTGAGGAGAGTAGAAGGGTTGGAGATTGTGGCTCTGGAAAGCTACCGCGCTCGCACTGCGATGGCGCTGTCGCCATCGTCGCACTCACACGGCCTGCCGTCTCGAACGTCCCTTTTGCCCCGAAGTCCCGTTGCATGCCCCACGCAGTCCGTCTTGAAAGCACCGTCTGACGCGAAGGCAACACTGCTTTTCAAGCTGCCCACCGTGGCCGTCTCCGGCTTCCGGTCGCGAAAGAACACTTTGCGGCTTCCGTGCCAAGCGCTGACCCGTGGCGAGGAACTGTGGAGTTGCAGCTAGTTACAGCTCAACGGCTTGCCCCCGACGCCCCGCAGTCCGAGGATCCCTGCCATCTGTGTCATAGTCCCACGGACCCCGGGTCCGCCACGACCCGCCGATGCGCGTTCGACCCAGCCCTCTGTTCATGTTCGGAATTGATAAGATGATGTAACAGCTCAGGAATTCGACCACTCTGACATTCGCGTCACCTGGCACCGCGCTTGCTCTTCCTCCGCACGGACCGGGGAGGTGACCAATGAATCAGCCAAACAGGACGTCGTACCGCCGCATCGCGCCTCTCGCGCTCGCCCTCGTGTGCGGGCTCCTCACGTCGCCCGCGCTGGCGGACGGTCCCCACGGTCCGCCGCGCCTTCAGGCCACGGCACCGTCGCGGAGCCAGCTCCTGACGACCAACGAGCTGCTCGCGACCGAGGCCGACCGGCTCTCCGCCGCCATCCGCGCGGACGCCGGCCACCAGCTCATCCGCATCGCCTATGAGAAGAGTCGGCTGCTCGAGCGCGCGCTCGCCGACCGCGCCGATATCCTGACCGAACTCCGGGTCACCGAGTCGACGCTCGACGCCCGCATTCGCGTCGACCGGCAGATCCACGCGCTCCGCGCCCAGCAGTCCGAGGCGCGCCGGACGACGAACCTCCTGAAGACGGCCTCCCGCTAGCCTGCTAGGGCGCTGGGAAGCGGCGGCTAATGACGCCGGTGCCGCTCCCGTCCTGGCCCGGGCTGTCCCAGCCGACGACGTAGCCGCCCGTCGGCAGCGGCGCGATGCTCGGGTGCTGCTGGTCACCGGTCGTCGAGAGGTTGACAAGCCAATCGTTGCCCACCGACTTGAGCAGCTTGTCGAGCTTGATGGCCTTCAGCGAAAACTTGTCCTCGTCCTCGGCCTTGGTCTGCCAGCTCACCAAAAACCCGTCGTCTGTCAGCGCCGACAGAGTCGGGTACGACTGCTCGTCGACGACTACCGGGTTGACCTTGAACTCCGTCTGAAGCTCGTACTTGTTCGTCGTCGCGTTCCACCTGAGCTGACGCGCCCAGATGTCGAAGCCGTTGGCTGCCGTCTGCGAGGACTGCCAGACCACGAGAAAGTCTCCCGACGGAGCCACCGCGACATCCGAGGTCTGCTGCTCGGCCGCCGTTGTCGCGTTGAACGCCAACGCTGAGTCCACGGCGCTGCAGTTGTTGGCGTTGAAGAGCTGCCCGCGCACGGCCCAGCTCGACGGCGCGCTGCCATCTTCGGCGAACGAATCCCAGGTGACCAGGTAATAGCTCCCAATCGCGTTCGTGGCGGCGACGTGCGCGTTGCGCTGCGTGTCCGTCTTGACCGAGTTCGCGAAGGCGTCGGCCTTGCTCGTGTTGCCGATGGTGTCAAAGCACCGGATCATCACGTCAGACTTGTTGCCTCCCGTTTCACCGAAGGACGTCCAAACTACCGCAAACTGCCCGGCAGGGAGGCGGGCGACATCGGGCGCGAGCTGCGAGTCGAGCTTCGAGTTCGTGCTATTGACCGTGACCTCCGACGAGAGCGCGGTGCCATCGGATGCGAACAGCCGAAAGTACACGTTCTCGAGCTCCGCGACCTGGTCCTTGATGCCCTCCCAGACGACGACGAAGTTGCCGTACTGGTCCATCGCGACCGCCGGCGATTGCTGCACGTCGGCCGTCGTGACATTGACCTGGAACTCCGAGCCTGACTTGGCGCCCGCCGTGTCGTACCGCTGTCCAAAGACGCCAAGAAGCGACCCGTCCTGATCGTTGCTCTGCCAGACGGCCACCGTGCTGCCGTCGGGGGCGCTCGCAATCGCCGGCTTGCTCTGATCGCTTGCGAAGGTCGTGTTGACGAGCGCTTCCTTGACATCGTCTTGTGCGGTGCCCGCCGCGTCGAACTTGCGGCTATAGACGTGACCATCGGCGCCCGTCCAGGTGACCACGACGTGCCCGCTCGACAGGCCGGCTGCGTCCGGATAGCGCTGCGCGCCTGTCTTCTCGAGGTTCAGCACCTTCTCCGTCCCGACCACGGCGCCGTTCTTCGAGAAGAACTGGCCGACGATGCCGTAGCCACTGGAGTCGAGACCGCCCGCGTCTTCCCAGACAACCAGAAAGCCACCGGTGGTCGAGAAGAGACCGACGCGCGGGTTCGTCTGGTTGCTCGCCGTCGTGCTGTTGATGGCCAGCGTGTTGCCGACCTTGGTCAGCGCGTCCTGATAGATCTGCGCCGCGATATCGGAGTTCCCAGCCTTCGTGACCTCCCATGCCACCACGAAGCGGTCGTCGGTCTGCCGCACGCCAATCGCGGGGTTTTGGACCGAGGTGACTGTCGCGTCATAGGCCGGCGTCGCGTCAAACTCCACGCCGCTCGTCGTGCCGTTGTTGTTGTAGACCTGCACCTTGACCGTCTTGCCATTCGCGCGCGCGATGGCGAAGCGGCTGTCCGAGAACGCTGCGATGTCCCAGCCCGAGTCACCCGAGGTGGTTAGGACGTTCTGGACTGTGACCGCTCCAGCCGTGCTCAGGATGGTCGCTGTCCAAGAGCCTGACTTGTTGCGGTAGGCCACCACCGTCGAGCCGTTGGGCAGCGCCGCGAGTCGCACATCGGTGTAGTCACCGTACTGCGTGAAATTGTTGCACGAGGAGTTATTGCTCTGCGACTGGCTGAACGCTGCCTTCGTTTGCGTCTTCTTGCCGAGCTCGTCGTACCAGACCAGCTCGATCGACTGGGATTGGCTTCCAGTGTACTTCGTGCATACGTTGTAACCCCAGTACCCGTAGCCACCGCACTGCCCGTCGCTCGAGCCGCTTCCTCCGCAGCCGGTCGACGAGCAGTAGCACGTCGCGCTCGAGCTGCTGTAGTCGCGTCTCGAGTACGCCATCACCGACTTGCCGTCGGGAAAAGAAGCGGCCGCCAGAGTGGCCAACGCAGTGCCACCCGAAGCCACGTTGAACTCCGTGGCCTCGCGCGACCAGTCCTTGCTCATCTGACGACCATTGTATTCCGTGGTGCCCGTCTTCCAGTACGCGCCGAATCGGCCGCCGCCCAAGTCGACGGGAGGACTCCGCAGCGCTTGATCGGCCTTCTTGAAGGTCGACACGCGGTGCTCTCCGCACAGGTTGGCGCTGCCCACGCACGCGCCGTTCTTGCAAGAGTCTCCGGTCGTGCAAATGTCGCCGTCCGAGCACGTCTGACCGTCCGTCGCGCTCGCCTTCTTGCACGCGTCGGTCCCCTCATCGCACGTTCCAACCGAGCACTGGTCTGCGACCGAGCTGCAGTCGCGCGTCGCTCCGGAGCCACAATTGAACGAGCCGTCGCAGGTCTCTCCCACCGTGCAATAAAAGCCATCGTCACAGGCTGCGCTCTTCGGCTTCGGCCCCGTCTCGCAGACGTACGTCGCATTGCCCGTGCTCTTGCAGCTGCCGAGCGTGCACTGGCCGAGTCCACTCTGACAGTCGACCGCGGTGCCGGCGACGCAGCTCCCCGCCATGCACTTGTCGCCCGACGTGCAGCCGTTCGAGTCCGCGTTGCACCCGGTCCCGTCCGGCTTGGGCTCACCAATACACTTGTCTTGAGCCTCGTCGCACGAGCCGGTGATACACCCGCCGCTCGCCGCACTGCAGTCGATCTGCGTCCCCTTGCAGAGGCCCTGCGCGTCGCACTTGTCGTTCGTCGTGCAGTACTTGCCGTCATCGCAGTCAAAGCCCGTGCCCTTGGGGACCTTTTTGCACAGGTAGCTCGTCAGCCCGGTGCTCTCACAGGTCGCGCCATTACATGCGTCCTCCGACGCCAGGCAGCTGACCGAGGCGCCGACCTTGCAGACGCCCGCGTCGCACTTGTCGTTCTGCGTGCAACCGCTCGAGTCTGCGTTGCAGCCAATGCCGTTGTTGGCGTTCTTGTCCTGTGAGCACAGGCCCGTGTTGGTATCGCAGACGTCCTTGGTGCAGTCGTTGTTGTCGTTGCAGTCGCTGTCCTTCGAGCAGCATGAAGGGTTGCCCGTGCCCTTGCACTCGCCTCCGCTGCACTTGTCGCCCAGCGTGCAGGCGTTGCCGTCATCGCACGACGCCGCGTTGTTCGGGAACTCGCACGCGCCGGTGATCGCGTTGCACTTGTCGTCGGTACAGGCGCTGCCATCGGTGCAGGCCTTCTGCGAGCCCGTCTTGCACGTGCCACCAGCGCACTTGTCGTTGATGGTGCACGGGTTGCCGTCCTCACACGCGGCCTGGTTGTTCGTATTCGCGCAGCCCGTGATCGGGTCACACGAGTCGTCGGTGCAGGCGTTGCTGTCGCCACAGTCCTTCGTGTTCCCGGCCTTGCACGCGCCACTTTGGCACAGGTCGTTCTCGCTGCACTTGTTGTTGTCGTTGCAGGGCGCCCCGGAGGCGGGGTCGTGCTGGCAGCCGATGGCCGCCTTGCAGGAGTCGGTCGTGCAGGGATCGCTGTCGTCACAGTTGGTCGCGGTCTTCCCAGAACAGCTCCCGCCCGAGCACACGTCCCCTGTCGTGCACTTGTTGAGGTCGTCGCACACAGCCGTGTTGTAGTTGTGCTTGCACCCTTCGACGGCGTCGCACGAGTCGGTCGTGCAGGGGTTACCGTCGTCGCAGCTCTGGGACGCGCTTCCGCCCTTGCAGATGCCTGCAAGACAGGAGCCCGCCGTCGCGCATGGGTTGGCCGCGTCGCACGCGCCGCCCTCGTTCAAGAGGGTCGTGTTGCACTTGCCGGTCTTGGCATCGCACACCGACTGCGCGCAGTCCGACGAGTACTGGTTGCTGAGCGAGCACGTCACGACGGTAAGCGGGTTGACCTTGCACTTGTACGGAACCGCGGCCTTGTCGCAGAAGAGCGTGCCTGTGCACAGGTCCCCATCATCGAACTTGGCGCACTCCGTATCCGACGTGCACGAGCAGCCGGCATCGGAGCCCTTGCAGGTCCCCTTGTCGCATGTGTCGCTCGTCGTGCAGGCGTTGCCGTCGGTGCAGGTCCCGCCCGTCTTCGGCGTGTACACACACCCGTTCGGCGCCGAGGACTCGCACTGGTCGGTCGTGCACTCGTTGCCATCGTCGCACGTCTTGAAGCCGGTCCCGGTGCACTCCCCAGCGGCGCACACGTCGCTCGTCGTGCAGGGATTGCCGTCGTCGCAGTTGGCGGTCGAGTACGTGACCACACAGCCCTTGGCCGCATCGCAGGTGTTGTTCGTGCACGCTTTGCCGTCCTCGCACTGGAGCGAGGTGCCCGGGATGCAGGTGCTCCCCGCGCACGTGTCGCCGTTCGTGCAGGAGTTGCCGTCGCTGCACGGCAGGATGTTCGGTACGTAGACGCAACCGAGCTTGGGGTCACACTTGTCGTCGGTGCACGGGTTGTTGTCCTGGCACGCCAGGAAAGCGCCCTCGCAGGTCCCCAGGTTGCACTTGTCGCTCGTGGTGCACGGATTGCCGTCATTGCAGACGTCGGTGTTGTACTGATTCTTGCAGCCCGTGACGGGGTTGCACGCGTCCGTCGTGCAGTCCTTGCCGTCATCGCAGGTCGACTCGTCGGTCGCCTTGTTGCAGTTGTTGTCGATGCCGTCGCAGACCTCCTTAGCCCCCGGGTAGACGAGCGCGTTCAGTGCCGCGCAGTCGGTCCCGTCCGGCACGCCGTCGTTGTCGTCGTCGGAGTCGCACGCGTCGCCATCCTTGTCCGTGTCGTGGTTCTCCTGGTCGGCGTTGGCGACGTCCGGGCAGTTGTCCTTGGTATTCGAGACCTTGTCGTTGTCGATGTCCGGGTCCTGGCAGTCCGCCGTGCCGTCGAGGTCGGTGTCGTCATAGCCCTCGTCCGTCTTCGCGTTGCAGTTGTTGTCGACACCGTCGCACTGCTCCTTCGAGGGCGGCTGACCCTGGCAGACCTCGTTGTTGCCCACGCACGTGGCCTCACCCGGACACTTGCCGTGCTCGTTGGTCAGACTGCAAGCCTTGGCGCCCAGGTTGTCGATCTGGTCGTCGCAGTTGTCGTCCTTGCCGTTGCAGCTCTCCGCCAGCGGCGTGGACGCGGAGCAGTCGGTGAGGCCGGCGCCCGTGCAGGTGCGCGTCCCCTTGCAGGTCCCCGCGGTGTTGGTCGTCGCGCACACGGTCTTGCTGCCGAGCTTCTCGAACAACGGCTTGCAACTGCACTCGGCGTCGTTCTCCGGCACGCACTGCGCGGCCGTCGCGCCCGTGCTCGTCTTGGCGTTCTTGCAGGCGTAGCCGCCCGGGCACGGGTGGTCGGTGTCACAGGCGATGCCGCAGAAGCTGCCCGCGTCTCCACGCGACAGGCACTTGTCGCTCGTCTCGAAGCCCGGCGCCTGACAGTCCGAGTCCTGCGCGCACGGCTTGCACAAGAACAGCGCGCGCTCGACGCACACGTTGACGACATCGGTTCCGCCGGTCGTCATGCTCGCGCAGATCTGACCCGCGCCGCAGCTGTCGATGCACGGCGCCGCGCACGCCTTGCCCTTCGACGCCAACAGGCAGGCCGTCGACTCGCAGTCTCCCGGCTCGATGCACTCGCAGCCGGCGGGGTAGGGCTTGGACGAGCAGTCGGGTCCCGCGTCCTTGGGCGGCTGCGTGTCGGGCGTGCCCTTGTCGTCCGGAGGGGCCGTGTCGGGCGCCCCCGGATCGTCCACCGTGGGGACATCCTGCTGCGGCCCGAGGTCCAACGGAGGCGGGCCTGGATCGGGGAGGATGACGCCGCCGTCGACCGTTCCCGGGTCGTCCTGGGTCACCCCCGAGTCGACGGTCGTGTTCGCCGCCGCCTGGCCGGGAGTGTTGCAGCCGAGCGCGACGAGGGTCGCGACGACGATTCCGGCCGAGGATCCCACGATAGACTGCCACGCCACGTTCTTCATGCCATTCCCCTTGCGCATCTGTGCTGAGCCCAGGTCCACGCGCCCGGCCTCGCCGACCCGCCCCTTGGGGCAAATCGGGCACGGGACCCTACTCATCGGCGGTGGTGCGGGTCAAGCGAAAACCGGCCCGCGGACGCGCCCGCGGTGTCTCCTCGCTTGACCCTCGCGGCGCGGCGTGCGACGCCCGAGCGATGAGCGCTCTCGACCTCCCCCGATCGGCTGGTGTCCTGCTACACATCACCTCCCTTCCCGGGCCCCATGGCGCCGGTGATCTCGGTGCCGGCGCACGCCAGTTCCTCACGTGGCTCTGCCGTGCAGGCATGCGCTGGTGGCAGGTGCTGCCACTCGTGCCGCCGGGGGGAGGGTGGTCGCCGTACTCCAGCTGGTCGGCTTTCGCGATGAACCCGTGGCTGATGGACCTCGCCGGCCTCGTCCGCGATGGGCTCCTCGACGCCTCCGAGCTCGCCGGGCCCCACACGGGCGGGCCGATCGACTGGGACGCCGTGGTCGCGTTCAAGGGGCCACGCCTGGAGCGCGCCGCTTGCCGACTCCTAGACGGGGCGCGCGGTGACAACCGGCTGCGTGCCGAGCTCGATCTCTGGCGTGCCGACTCCGCTTGGGTCGACGACGCGGCGCTGTACTCCGTGCTGCGCGCCCGCTACGGCGGCCCATGGTGGACCTGGCCGACGGCGCTTCGCGACCGGGACCCGGCGGCGCTTGCGGCCGCTGCGGGCGACGAGCGCGTCGGCCTCGCCATCGCCGTCCAGTTTCTGGTCGACCGCCAGTGGCGGCAGCTCAAGGCCGAGGCCAACGCCCGTGGCGTGCAGCTCGTGGGAGACATGCCCATCTACGTGGACGCGGAGAGCGCGGATGTGTGGGCCAATCAGGCGCTGTTTCAGCTGAACGCCGATGGCAGTCGCCCCGTGGTCGCCGGTGTTCCGCCCGACGCGTTCAGTGAGACCGGACAGCTCTGGGGCAACCCCTTGTATCGGTGGGACCGCATGGCGGCCGACGGATTTCGCTGGTGGATCGCGCGGTTGCGGCGCGCGCTCGCGCAGTGCGATGTCGTGCGCATCGATCACTTCCGCGCCTTCGCCGCCTACTGGGCCGTCCCTGGCGGCGATCCGGACGCGCGCGGCGGGGCGTGGGTCCCGGGTCCCGGCGTCGCGTTCTTCGAGGCGCTCTCGGCCGAGCTCGGACCGCTGCCGCTCGTGGCCGAGGATCTCGGCCTCATCGACGCGCCCGTGCGTGCGCTGCTTAAGGCTGTGGGGCTCCCCGGAATGAAGGTGCTCCAGTTTGCCTTCGGCGGAGGCGCGGACAACCTGTACCTGCCGCACAATCACGTCGCGAAGAGCGTCGTCTACACCGGAACGCACGACAACGACACGACGCGCGGCTATTGGTCCGCCGCTCCCGAGCACGTCAAGGACCATGTACGCCGTTACTTCGCGACCGACGGACGCGACATCGCGTGGACGTTGACGCGTGCGGCCATGCTCTCCGTCGCCGACCTGGCCATCGTCCCGATGCAGGATGTGCTCGATCTCGGGACCGAGGCGCGCATGAACACGCCGTCGCAGCCCCAGGGCAACTGGCGCTGGCGGCTCACGGAGGACGGGCTCCGCGAAGGCCAGGCCGATCGCCTGAGGGAGCTCGTGTGGCTGAGCGGCCGGGGCCAGAACCGGTAACGTCGCGCCACCGCCTGCGCTGTGGCCCGCATTATTCACCACTGTCACGCGCCGGCCTCCGCGTTTGCACGCCTGAGGGCGCGCCCGCCTCCCTCCGCGTAGCGCCACTACGCGTCGGTCGGCGAACCGCTCGCTGCGCTCGCTCGCGCCCCCGAGCTCGGGCTCACGGCGCCGGCATCGCGCCATTGATGAATCATGCGGGCTAGCTTGACGACCGGTCCCGCTCGGAGTATCGGGCCGGGCCCGACCTACGTCGGAAAGGAGCCTCGCATGCGCACGTCCCTCACCGTTTCGTGTCTCGCCGCTGCATCTTTGGCCGCGCTCGCGACAGCCTTTGTGGCTACCAACCTGGCCGCCTGTGCGGCGGAGGTGGAGGACGAGTCGACCCTCGCGACCGACGAGAAGGAGCTGTACGCCGGCGAAGCCGTTGCGGGCAAGGCGGACTGGTCGCTCGATCCGTGCACGGCCAGGGGCTGGTACGGTGACGGCGTCTGCGACTGGTTCTGTCCGAAGCGCGACTCCGACTGCGCTCCTCCGACCTTGTTCGCCAACCCCAAGGGCAAGGCCGCCGTGTTTCCGGTCGTGCTGCACCACGGCTTCGCGGGCGGCCACGGCTTCATCTTCGCGTATCAGGGCGTCCGTGAGGGGCTCACCGCAGACGGCCATCGCGTTTATCAGACCGAGGTGCCGCCGTTCGCGTCGGTACCCACGCGCGCCGCCGAGCTCAAGAAGGTCGTCGACCGCGCGCTGACGGAGTCGGGCAAGGCCAAGGTCAACCTGATCGTGCACTCCATGGGAGGACTGGACGCGCGCTACCTCATCGGCTCCATGGGCTACGGAGACCGCGTCGCGTCGCTCACAACGATCTCCACGCCGCACCGGGGTACGAACGCAGCGGACTTCGCCCTCAAGATCGTCCCTGGCAAGACCGACCCGGTCATCAACGCGCTGTTCGAGCTCTTCGGCATGACGTTCAACGACCTGTCGACCAATACGGATCTGCGCGCGGCGTGGACGGCGCTCGCCGAGGGCAGCGCGGCCGACTTCAACGCCAAGCACCCGAACGACGCCCGCGTCTACTACCAGAGCTGGGCGGGTGTCTCGAGCGTGCTCGGGCTCTCCAAGTACGGGCGGGATCCCGGGCTCGCGAAGGACTGCGACGGCAAGCTCGTGCTCAACACGGGCACCTTCGATCGCGTGCGTGGCGAGTTCGTCGCCTTGGCGCCGCTGATCGGGCCGGCGAGCACGACCGGGCCGTGGCACGACGGCCTCGTGACGGTCAAGAGCTCCAAGTGGGGCACCTTCCGCGGTTGCATCCCCGCGGACCACTCGGAGGAGGTCGGTCAGTCCACCGCGGGTTGGCCCAATCCCACGACGGGATTTGACGCCGTCACGTTCTATCGCACGATGGCCTTCGACCTGGCAGCGCGGGGGTACTAGCGTGACGACGCCCTCGACGGAGCCGGCCGGCCTTGCCTGGGAGGACGCGGGTCAGACCGTGGCCATCGCGTGGGAGGACGGCCACCAGAGCCGCTTCGGCTTGCCGTACCTGCGGCGCATCTGTCCGTGTGCGGCCTGCACCAATGCGCATGCGACCGGACCCATCACGGCCGTGCAGAATCAGCCACCGAAGAAGGCCTTCACCATCCTCAGCGAGGCGCAGGTCCGTAACGCCCGCGCCGTCGCCGAGATCACCGAGTGCTACCCGGTAGGCAGCTACGCCATCGGGTTTCGCTGGAAGGACGGCCACAACGAGGGCATCTACTCGTTCAGCCTCCTCCGGGCCATGTGCCCATGTGCCGCCTGCGCGGCACTGCGCTCCGAGGAGCCCGCGTCGTGAGCCGCGTGCGTCGACCAGAGACACGGGCCGCGGATACCCTGCGCCCTATCGCCCTCGAGCTCGGTGTGCAGCGCCAGGCCGCTGGCTCGGTGCTCATCTCGGCTGGCGGCACGCGCGTCATCTGCGCGGCCACCATCGAGGAGAAGGTGCCGCCCTTTTTGAAGGACAAGGGCCAGGGCTGGGTCACTGCCGAGTACGCCATGCTCCCAGGCAGCGGCGACCGTCGCGTGGCGCGCGGCCCCAACGCGCGCGCCACCGAGATCCAGCGGCTCATCGCGCGCTCACTGCGAGCGGCCGTGGATCTCACGGCCATGCCGGGCCTGTCGATCACCGTCGACTGCGACGTGTTGGACGCTGATGGCGGTACGCGTACCGCGAGCATCACCGGCGGCTGGGTCGCGCTCGTGCTGGCCGTACGGTCGCTGCAGCAGCGTGGACTGTGCACGCGGGAGCCCATCGTCGGGCAGGTCGCGGCGGTGAGCGTCGGCGTCGTCGATGGGCTGCCGTTGCTGGATCTCGACTACCTCGAGGATAGCGCGGCGGACGTCGACATGAACGTCGTGGCGCTCGACGGCGGGCGGCTCGTCGAGGTCCAAGGGACCGCGGAGAAGGGTACCTTCGACCGCCCGACCCTGGATCGCCTGCTCGACCTCGGTACCGCGGGCATCGCCGCGCTGCACCGGCTGCAGCGCGACGCCCTCGGCCAATAGCACGGACCGCTCTTGCCGCCGGAAGCGGCGCTGCTACCATTGCGCGCGTCCGAACTCGAAGGAGCCCTCATGCCGAAGCCGATTCCACCGACGTCCTTTGCCGACATCGACGCGGGCCTCGCCGCCCTCAACGCGGCCAAGCAGCGCTTTGCGCGCCTCAGCGTCCCCGAACGCCTCCATTTGCTGGAGGCCATGGCAGACGGTGTACGCGAGGTCAAGGAGGCGTGGGTCGAGGACGGCTGCGCTGCCAAGGGCATCCCTCGGGACTCCGTGACCGCCGGTGAGGAGTGGCTCGGCGGCCCTATGGTCACGCAGCGCAACCTGCGGCTGCTGCGCGAGTCGCTCGAGGACGTGCGCGATCATGGACGCCCACAGCTCCCAGACGGCGCGGTGCGCGTCGCCAGCAACGGTCAGACCGTCGCGCGCGTCTTTCCGGCGGGCTTCTACGACAAGCTCCTGTACATGGGCTTCTCCGCAGAGATCTGGATGGAGCCCGGCGTCACGCCGGCCTCGCTGCCCGACACCATGGCCGAGATCTACCAGCGCGGCAGTCAGGCCAAGGGCAAGGTGGCGCTGGTCCTCGGCGCAGGCAACGTGTCGTCGATTGGCCCCATGGACGTCATCTACAAGCTCTTTGCCGAGAACGAGGTCTGCATCCTCAAGATGAACCCGGTCAACGAGTACGTCGGGCCGCACATCGAGAAGGCATTTCGCGTGCTCGTCGAGGCCGATTTCCTGCGCGTCGTCTACGGCGGCGCGGAGGTCGGGCAGTACCTCTGCCAGCACGCGCTGGTGGAGACGATTCACATCACGGGCTCCGACAAGACGCACGACGCGATCGTTTGGGGTGCTCCGGGCCCCGTCCAGCAAGAGAACAAGCGCGCGGGCACGCCGATCAACACCAAGCCCATCACGTCGGAGCTCGGGAACGTGTCGCCCGTCATCATCGTGCCGGGACCGTGGACGGACGCCGACCTCGCGTTCCAGGCTGCCAACATCGCGAGCCAGGTCGCCAACAACGGCTCCTTCAACTGCAACGCGGCCAAGTGCCTCGTGCAGCACGCGGGCTGGGACCGTCGGAACGCGCTCATGGACCAGGTCGAGGCCACGCTCCGGGCCGCGCCTCGGCGCAAGGCGTACTACCCCGGAGCGGATCATCGGTATGACGGCTTCCTCGCCGCGCATCCGGAGGCCAAGGCGCTCGGCGAGCGTCGTGACGGCGTCATCCCCTGGACCACCATTCGTAACGTGCCGTCGACGGATCGGGACAACATCTGCTTCAACACCGAGGCCTTCTGCGGCGTGCTGGCAGAGACGACGATCGAGGCCGCCGATCCCATCGATTTTCTCAGGAAGGCCGTCGTCTTCTGCAATGACACCATGTGGGGAACGCTCAACGTGAGCCTCATCGTGCACCCGTCGCAGGAAAAGGACCCGGCGTTCAGGGCGGCGCTCGAGCAGGCCATCGCGGACCTGCGCTATGGCACCGTAGGCGTCAATCACTGGCCAGCGCTCGGCTACGCGTTCTGCACCACGACCTGGGGCGCTTACCCGGGCCACCCGCTCGACGACATCCGCAGCGGTCGCGGCGTCGTTCACAACACCTACCTGTTCGGCAAGCCGCAGAAGAGCGTCGTCCGCGGGCCCTTCCGCGTCAACCCCAAACCGCCGTGGTTCGTCACCAACAAGAACACGCACAACATCGCGCCGCGGGCCACGGAGTTCGAGCGCGCGCCCAGCGTGTTCAAGCTTCCCGGGCTGATGTTCGCCGCGATGAAAGGTTAGCTATTTCGCGGGCTCTGCGGGCTTGGCCGGCTCTGCGGGCTTGGCCGGCTCTGCGGGCTTGGCCGGCTCTGCGGGCTTGGCCGGCTCTGCGGGCTTGGCCGGCTCTGCGGGCTTGGCCGGCTCTGCGGGCTTGGCCTTGTCGAAGCAGGTGTGCTTCCACAGCTTGATCTCCTTGATCGGCTGCGCCTCTTCGTTCTTGCGCGGCGTGCGCTCCAAGTAGAAGTTCATCTCGAAGGTCTCGAGCTGCTTGCCGGGCTCGTCGGCGTGGTCGCGATTCCACTTGCGGCACAGGTAGCGCCCGAACTGGAGACGGTGGTCCTTGTATCGCACCATCCACAGGTTCATCACGTACTTCCGCCATCGCTGCCAGCGATAGTAGCCCACGTCCACGACATGCTCGGGCTTGGAGATGTCGACCGGTCCACCATCCGTGAAGAGATCGACCTCACTGCCATCGCGGAGCTTGGCCGGAAAGACGTACCAGCCGTCGTCGACCAGCGGAAAGGGCGCGAACATGTTCCAGCGTTGGTCCAGACGGAGCGTGAGCCCGATGGCGTCGAGCCACGGCTTCATCTTGACCGGTGGACCGTCCTTGATGACGATCCCGAACTCGCCCTTCTCGTTGGTCCCAAGCCACTGGTAGCGGTCGAGCGTTCCGATGTTGTAGGCGAGGCAATAGGCGGTCGCCAGCGCGACAAGGGACTCCGAGAGCGCGCTCGGACGCCACGTCACGGCCCGCTCCGGCAGCCGAGCGACCCAGCGCGCCGCCGTGGCCGCCAGTCCGCCCAGGACCGTGCCTTGCGCGACGAGGCGCGCCCAGAGCGGCGCAAGTCGGTTCCAGAACCAGCTCGGCAGCAGAAACACCGCTGAGGTACACGAGGTAAGGCCGAAGATGCCAATCTGGAGGCCCATCCAGAAGCCGAGGTGCATCCCAATCACGGACAAGACGAGCAACGTGCGCGTGACTCCAAAGCGGCTGGGCACGAACATCAGCAGTAGCGGCCCCAGCAGCTCCAGCCAGAACGTGAGGTGGGTGAGCGTCATCGTGAGCCACGGCTGCGTGGCCATCCACTTGCCAAAGTAGGTTGCGAACTGGTCGATGCTGAGCGCCAGGTATACGGCACTACCGTCGCGCCACTCATTGCCGTACTTCAGCAGGATCGTGAAGAAGTAGACCGATACGAACTGAATGGTCAGCGAGAGCGTGCCAAATGAGGCGATGCCCGGCTCCAGCGGCTCGGAGCGCGAGGCTGCCCGCGCCCGGTCGACCGACCAGACGGCACCGAGCGGCACGAACATGCCAAAGAACAGCAGCAGCCGCATGAGGATGTCGCCCGCTTGGAGGACCATGCCGTTGCGGCTCTCGCATGAGCAGAGGAGCAGCCAGGTCAGAAACGTCATCAGGCGCGTGCGATACCCGACCAGGAGCCCGAAGGCGAAGACGGCCTCGAGCGCGAACAGCACGAGCTGCGAGAACACCGTCCCGCCCCAGTTGTGAAGCGACAGCAGCCACTCCGAGGAGAAGCTCTCGATGAGCCGACCGCGCGGCAGCACGCCAAAGTCGGTGAAGAAGGCCTCGACGTCGACGACACGCCAGGCGATGTCGATCAGCTCGTGAATCCCCAGGGCGATTCGAAAGAAGGCCAGGGAGCGAAGGTCGAGCGCGTAGGCTTTCCGCAGGGCGTCCATAGGGCGGCGCTTCTACCACGGAGTGGGCCGCTGTACCACGGTTTTGCACGTGATAAATTGCCCCATCGAGCCAACCGCGGCAAGGCGTGTCGCTCCGTCTGGTGGGGCGATCTTGGGACGATTCGTCCCGCGTGACGGCTGGGCTGGCCTGACGCCCGAGGTCGTTTATGATGCGGCGCCGTGAGCACGGAGACTCAGCTCAGGATCGTCGAGGAGCGCGGCGCGGCGCTCGAGGCCGAACATGCGGTCTCGGCCGTCTTGTGCGACGCCACAGGTCGGATCATTCACTCGGTCGGCCCCGAGATCGAGGCCACCTGGCGCAGCGCCTCGAAGCCGTTCCAGCTCGAGGCGTCGCTCTCGTTTCTGCCTGACGCGTTCGTCGACGCGCTCAGTGAGCGCGATCTGGCGCTTGGCGCCGCGAGTCACTCCGGAGAACCGCAGCATGTCGCTGGCGTTCGCTCGCTGCTCGATCGCATGGCGTGCTCGGCGGAGGGGCTTCGATGCGGAGCGCACTGGCCAGTCCATGAGCCGAGCGGTCGAACGCTCGCTTCGCATGGGGAGCGTGCCACGGCCCTACACAACAACTGCTCCGGCAAGCACGCGTACATGCTGGGAGCCACCCGCAGTAGCGGCCTCGCTCCCGACTATCGCCCCGTGGCCCACCCGCTCCAGCAGCGCGTCGTCGAGCGCGTTCGCCATCACACCGGTGGCCGCGTCTCGTCTGAGACCGTGATCGATGGCTGTGGCGTCCCGTGCTTCGTCCTGCCGCTGTCCGCGATGGCGCAGGCCTGGGCCTCCATCGCGACCTGCATGGCGCGCCACGACGGCGTCCTCTCGCGCATCGGCTGGGCCATGTGCCACGAGCCGTGGTTCATGAGCGGCACCGATCGCCTGGACCTGATGCTCGTGCACGGCGCGACCGAGCCGATCGTGGCCAAGGTTGGCGCCATGGGCATCCAGTGTGTGGCGTTTCCGGAGCGCGGGCTCGGCCTCGCCCTCAAGCTGCGGACTGGCTCGAGCGACGCGCGACCCTTGGTCGTCGAGGCCGTGATGGACCGATGGCTGCCGGGCCTCCTGCGGCCAGACACGCTGCGTCGTTTCAGAGACGTCGTGAACGTGGTTGGCGACGTCGTCGGTCAGCGGCGCGGTCTCTGGTCGTGACGTCGTCTCCGGCGGAGCCCGTCGTGGAGGCCCGACGTGCCTCCCGGTGGGTCGAGCCGCTCGCCTTGGTGTCCCTGGCGCTGCTCGTGCGCGTGCCCGGCCTCGATCGGCGCCCGCTCTGGCTCGACGAGGCCTGCAACGTCCTGTTCGCGCGACGCGGACTCCTGGAGGTCCTCGACGCGGTGCGCTGGGAGGGCAACCCGCCGCTCTATTACTGGCTCCTCGGCCTCTGGACCGAGGTCCTTGGCGACTCAGAGTGGGCCGTCCGCGCGTTGCCGCTGCTGTTTGGCGTGCTCTCGGTGGTCTCGACCTGGCGTACGGCACGCGCCCTGTTCCCCGGCTCTCGGCACGCGGCGTGGATCGCCGGGCTCCTCGTCGCGCTCTCGCCGCTGCACGCCTACTACTCCCGCGAAGGGCGCGTCTACACGCTGACCACCCTCGTCGCGAGCGAGCTCCTCCTGGCTCTGCACCGCGCGCTCGACCGTGGCGTCTGGCGAGATTGGCTCCGCGTGAGCGCGTGGCTCGTCACCGGCCTCTATGCCCACAACTATGCGCTCTTCCTGCTACCGGTCGTGCCCCTCACCGCGCTCGTCACCGTCCCGGCGGACCAGCGCCGACGCGCCCTGGTCGGAGCGGTCGCCTCGGTCGCGACCGCCGCGCTGGTGTATCTGCCGTGGGTCCCGACGCTCTTGTTTCAGCTGCAGTCCGGCGTCGGGAGCTGGGTCGGCCGCCTCTTTTCGCTCGTGCCCGCGTGGCGCCACCCCTTCGCGTCCATGGAGGCCATGGGTGTCGGCGGCGTCTTTCCTCCGTACCTCGGCGAGCTCTCGCAGCTCCCTGAGGGACTGAGCCTCGGGAGCGCCTCTTGGTCTGTCCTCCGCTGGACCGGCGTCGCGCTGCTCACGCTCGGCCTGGGGAGCGTCGCGGTCTCCCGTCGCGCGCTGTCGGCCGTTGGACCGTCCATCACCCGCGTCGCCCTCTTCGGCCTCCTCCCGCTCGCCATCCCCTACGTCTGGTCCCTCCTCGCCTCGCCGATCTACCTCGTCGGGCGCTACGAGCTCCCTTCCTTGGTCGCCTTGGCGTTGCTCCTCGGCGCCTCGGCGGACATGCAGCTCCGGTCCTCCTCGGTCACCCGCCGCCGCGCGACCGGGGCCGTGCTCGCGCTCTGGGTCGTCGCCGCCGCTCTGGTGCTCATCGCGCTGCATCGCGCGCCCGTCTCGCTGCTCGAGCGCACCGTCGCGCGCATCCTCGTCGATCACGCGACGGCGGCCGACGTCATCGTCTTTCCGGATACGACGCGCGCGGTCCCGGAGTACTACCTTGGCCGCGCCTCGAATGCGGCGGCTCGCGTCTCCTTCCCACCCGAGCAGTCCGCTCACCCGGGCTGGATCGACCCGCACGCACGGCTCTCCGAGCCCGCGGAGCTCGTGGAGACTGCGCAGCGCACGGCTCGGCGCCTTCGCGAGCATGTGGAGGTCAGCGGCGGAACAGTGTACGTAGTTGACTGGAATCGACAGCCGCCGCTGCCCGCCCTCAATGTCGTGTTGCACCGCGCTCTGCAGGCCGAGCTTGGCCCGGAGAGCATCGCCTTCATGCCTCACCCTCATGCCGGACCGTACTTGACGCTGTTTGCTCCACGGCAGAATCGCGATGGACTGCCGCGTTAACCATGACGCTCGTCAGTTTCGGCGACCCAAAATGATGTTCTTTCCTTGTCAATTCTAACCGCGTGCTACCCTGGGCGCCGGTGCGGTGGGCTCGTGGTGGGGCCGTTCGCGCTGACCCGACTCCATGAACGAATCGACTCGCCAATCGCTTTCGCTCATCTTCCTGAACGGGAAGTACAAGGACACGTGCTACCCAGTGCGCGACGGTCTCATCGTCGGCCGAGGGGAGCAGGCTGACGTCTACGTGCCGGACTTCAAGGCCTCACGCAGCCACGCGCGCATCCACTGTCACTCGGACGGCTCGCTGGAGCTCGAGGACCTGGGCAGCCACAACGGGACCTGGGTCAACGACCACCGCGTCAGTCGCATCTCGCTGGTGGATCGCGACGTCATCAGCATCGGCACGACGCGGCTCGAGGTCGTCGGCAGTGACCGCGCGCGCTCCGCAGACGCGATAACCGGCGCCGACGACGGGATTGGATCTGGGCCGCGCATCGTGCGTCGACTGGATCGGTCCGTCTCACCTCAGCCGTCCGAACTTCCACGAGACGACTTCCTCGATGCGCTCGGGGTCCCGACGATCGCCGAGCTCGCCGAAGGCGGGGCGGAACCCATCCAGCGTCTCCGCGCCAAGGTTCACCACTACGCCATCGTCAACGACATCGCCAAGGCCCTCGCCTCCACGGTGCAGCTCCCCACGCTGCTCTCGCGCGCGCTCGAGATCATCCTCCAGGTCATCGGGGCCGACCGCGGCTACGTCATCCTGGTCGAGTCGGATACCGGCCGTCAGCTGCCCGGCGCGGCCCGTCGTCGGGGTCAGAGCGCCGAGGAGGTCATCCCGCTCCAGGTCAGCCACACCATCATCGACTACGTCATCCGCGAGCGGTCGGTCGTGCTGTCGTCGGACGCCGCGCTCGACGATCGCTTCGGGCTCAAGGAGTCCATCGTCCTGCACCGCATCCGCTCGGTGCTGTGCGTGCCGATGGTGCATCTCGATCGCGTCAACGGCGTCATCCAGCTCGACACCGAAGGCTCTGGCCTCGGATTTACCGACGACGACGTCGAGCTCGCCAGCGTCATCGCGCCCGTGCTCGCGGTCGCCGTCGAGAACACGCGCCTCTTCGAGGTCCAGCAGCGCACCATCGACGAGCTGCGCCTGGCCAACAGCAAGCTGCTCCGCGCGCAGGAGCAGCTCGTCTCCAAGGAGCGGATGGCCGTCCTCGGCCGCGTCACCTCGGGTCTCGCGCCCGAGATCCGCAACCTGATGGGCCCGTTCATGCTGGCCGACCTGCTCCAGTCTCAATACCCCGGTGACGAGCGCATCCAGGAGTACGCGACGCTCATGCTCGAGGCGTACGGGCGCATCGGTGCGCTGGTCGAGGAGATTCGCCTCATGGCGCGCGGCGAGCGGCCTGGCCTCGACGTGGGCAGTCACGATCTGCGCCGTACGGTCGAAGCGGTCGTGCGCTTCCTCAAGTGCGATCAGGAAATCCGGCAGCATCAGATCGTCGTCGACGTCGAGGACCTGGGCACCTGCCGCTACGACGAGCTGCGCTTCAAGCAGGTGCTCATCAACCTCATTCGC
>SXOX01000033.1 GCA_005776585.1 Pseudomonadota bacterium
GCATGTCCAAGATGGCCGCGATCTCCTCGTCGACGATGTAGGGCTCCGTGCGGTAGCCGAACATCATCTTGAGGAAGCGCGCGGTGTAGCCGAGCTTGTTCTCGGGGTAGACGTACGCCTGACCGCGGCTACGCTTGTAGCTGAACGCCGCGATGGTAGGCATCTTGGCCAGGAGCCGGTGCGTGTTGATGCGGACCTGCTCCGGGTTCAGCGGATCGTGGTCATCCTGATAGTAGGTCGACAGCGCCGAGACGACAGACGACAGGATGGCCATGGGGTGCGCGCGTGAGGGGAACGCCTCGAACATGCGCTTGAGGTCCTCATGGAGCAGGCTGTGGCGCGTGAGGCTCTGCTCGAAGGACGTGAGCTCCGCCGGCGTGGGGAGCGCGCCCTCGGTGAGCAGGTAGGCCACCTCGGTGAACGTGGACTTCTCCGCCAGCTGCTCGATGGGGTAGCCGCGATAGCGCAGGATGCCGCGGTCTCCGTCGATGAAGGTGATGTCGGAGGAGCAGGACGCCGTGTTCATGAACGCCGGGTCGAGCGCGACGACGCCCGTGGTCGCACGCAGCGGCTTGACGTCGATGCCTCTCTCGCCCTCCGAGCCAACGATGGTGTTGAGCTCGAGGGTCTTTCCGTCGATGGTGAGCAGAGCTTTGTCGGACATGGGAACCTCGCCGTGCTGGTTGCTAGCCGCGCTGTCGCGCGAATGAAGAGCTAGCGTGGTCTACCACCAGCCCGCGCGGGGCGCAACGGGCTGCCGAAGGGCATTGAGGACCTTCGTCGTTGATCACCGCTTGCTTCTCAGGTAATCCCAAGGTGACTTCCGGCTCTCGCAACCTGATGAGGACACCATGAAGACGCTCGGTGACATGATTCGTACGACCCTCGTTTCCTGTGAGCCAACAGACTCGGTGCTGGCCGTTGCGCGCCGCATGCGCGAGCATCGCCTGGGTGCGCTTCCGGTACTCGAGGGCGAGGCCCTGGTCGGCGTCGTGACCGAGGGCGATCTGCTGGCCAAGGTGGTCGCCGAGGACCGCCGCGGCAGCGACCTGCGCGTCAGCGAGGTCATGACGAAGAGCCCCATGACGGCGCCCCCCGGCATGCACGTCGACGACGCGGCCGACTTCCTGCGCCGCCGCGGCTTCCGCCGTCTGCCCGTCGTACAGGACGGCCGCGTGCTCGGCCTCGTGTCGTTGCGCGACCTGTTCGACGCCGAGGCGCACGACATGATGGACGAGAACTACCGCCTGAAGATGCTCATGATGCAGGGTGACTGAACGCGCTTGACCCCCGGTGGGCCCTCTGCTAGCTTCCCGGCCTCACATGCACGGCGGACGGCCGTTGCGTGCAACGGTTTCAAGAGTTGGGGCAACGACGGAGAGACACCATGCCGGCTCATCCATCCGCTGAAGTCAATGCGCTGCTCGGTCGCGGTAGCGAGTTCGAGGGCAAGCTCACCTTCGAGGGCACCGTGCGCATCGACGGCAAGTTCTCCGGCGAGATCTTCTCCGAGGACACGCTCATCATCGGCGAGGGCGCGCGCGTCAAGGCCGAGATCGCGGTCGCGACGGTCATCATCTACGGGGACGTCGTCGGCAACATTCGCTCCAAAAACAGCGTCGAGCTCCACGCTCCCGCGCGCCTCAAGGGCAACATCCTCGCGCCGGCGCTCGTCGTCGAGCAGGGCGTCATCTTCGACGGCAACTGCCAGATGACGGCATCCGAGGGCCAGAAGCGCGCTGGTCAGAACGCCGCGCAGGCGCCCGTCCAGTCCACGCAGCCAGGCTCGGGCATCACGGCTATCCCGGTTCAGTCGGGCCAGGCCGCGCCGCCGCCGCCGAAGCGCCCGGATCCGGCGATCCTGTAGTCCCTCTTCGCGGTCGCTGAAGTCGCCCCGCGCGGCGGACCGTGGTAGCGTCGCTCCTCTGGTAGGAGGAGCTGACCGTGTCATCGTCGACCGCTGAATCATCGTTTCAACCGTTCATCCCCCCGCAGGTCACCGTCCGTGAGCTGACGCTCCGCGGCCTCATCGCGGGCTCGCTGCTGGGTATCGTCTTTGCGGCGTCGTCGGTGTATCTCGGACTCAAGGTCGGCCTCACGGTCTCGGCCTCGATTCCGGTCGCGGTGCTGTCCATCACCCTCTTCCGGTGGCTTGGCCGCGCGTTCAAGCTCACGCCGGCCACAATTCTCGAGAACAACATCGTCCAGACGACCGGCTCGGCGGGAGAGTCGCTCGCGGCCGGCGTGGCCTTCACGCTGCCGTCGCTGCTGTTGATGGGCTTCGATCTCGAGCTCTCGCGCATCCTGCTCGTCGCCGGGCTCGGCGGCCTCATCGGCGTGCTCATGATGATCCCGCTGCGCCATGGCCTCATCGTCAAAGAGCACGGCAAGCTCATGTACCCCGAGGGCACGGCGTGCGCGGACGTGCTCATCGTCGGAGAGAAGGGCGGAACGGACGCCAAGACCGTGTTCTTGGGCTTTTTCGTCGGGCTCGGCTATACGGCGCTGAACCTCATCCATAAGCTCTGGGGCGACACCGCCACGTTCGCCATCGGCTTCTGGGGCAAGCTCAAGGGCGCCACGCTCGCCTTCGAGGTCTCCCCGCCCATGCTGGGCGTGGGCTACATCATCGGCCCCAAGGTCGCGGCGAACATGTTCGCCGGCGGCACGCTCGCCTTCGTCATCCTGATCCCGCTCGTGCACCTGTTTGGCGATGGGCTCGTCGACCCCATGTACCCGGAGAAAGACCTGCCCATCTCGGCCATGAGCCCCGGCCAGATCCGCAACGCCTACATCCTCTACATTGGCGCGGGCGCAGTCGCGACCGGCGGCTTCATCGCGCTCGGTCGGGCCATCCCTACGATCCTGTCGGCCTTTCGCTCCGGCCTTGGCAACCTCAAAGACGGCGGGTCGCGCGCCGGCACCGTGCTGCGAACCGAGCTCGATCTGCCCATGACCATCGTGCTCGGCGGCTCGCTCCTCATCGCCGGCGCCATCTGGCTTATCCCGGTGCTCGGCATCAACCTCGTCTCGGCGCTGCTCATCATCCTGTTCGGCTTCTTCTTCGTGACCGTCTCGTCGCGCATCACGGGCGAGATCGGGAGCTCGTCGAACCCCATCTCCGGCATGACCGTCGCCACGCTCCTCATCACGTGCGGCCTGTTCGTGCTGGTCGGTTGGGTGGGCGTCGACTACAAGGCCATGGCGCTCACGACGGCAGCACTCGTCTGCGTGGCGGCGTCCAACGGCGGCACCATCTCGCAGGACCTCAAGACGGGCTACCTGGTCGGTGGCACGCCGAAGTTCCAGCAGATCGCCATCCTCGTCGGCGTACTCACCTCGGCCGTCATCATCGGCTTCACCCTGCTCCTGCTCAATCAGGGACACGTGACGTACAAGGTCATTGTCGCACCAGACTACACGCCCGACCTCACGACCAGCACCGAGACGCTGGCCGCGCCCGACGGCAAGACCTATCGCGTGGCGTATGTGCGCGATGACGTCGTGGAGACGGACCCGAAGACCAAGAAGGAGCGCGTGAAGGTCGCACGCGGCAAGTACCTCGTCGGAGAGGACCAGAAGCTCGCCTGGCTCGTCGATCCCGGCGTCTGCGGCACCTACCCCTACAAGGTCGTCGAGCGGAGCTTCCCGGGGGCCACGCTCGCGGCGAAGGCCGACGCGCCGCGCGAGTTCGGCACCGATCGCAAGGAGTACCGCGTCGTCGAACTCCAGAAGGATGAGGGCGGCGTCAAGGCGGGACGGTACCTCGTCGACGACGCCGGCGCCGTGCGCTACGAGACGGCCAAGGACAAGTGGAAGTTTGACGCGCCCAAGGCGCAGCTCTTTCGCCTCATCATCGACGGCACGCTCGGTGGCAAGCTCCCGTGGGGCCTCGTGCTCGTCGGCGTGTTTCTCGCGCTCATGATGGAGCTCGTCGGCGTGGCCGCGCTGCCGTTTGCCGTCGGGCTGTATCTTCCGATCTCGACGTCTGCAGGTATCTTTGTCGGCGGTATCGTGCGCTGGCTGGTCGATCGCAAGCGCAGCGGCGGCGAGAGCGCGACCGAGGCCGAGTTCAGCCCTGGCATGCTCATGGCCTCGGGCCTCATCGCGGGTGGCGCGATCGCGGGCGTCGCCCAGTCGGTCATCGCGTACGGCGAGAAGGAGGAGAGCTTCGACCTCCACCACCTGCTGGGCTCCCTCGCCGAGAACGAGTCCTGGTGGCCGCTGCTGCCGTTCCTCGCCATGGCGATTGGCCTCTACGTCGTCGGCTCCCGGAGAGAACAGGCCACGCCCGCAGCGTGAGCGGCGCGCTCAGCACGGCGCTGGTCCTGATCTGGCTTGCGGCGGGCGCGTTCCTCGCCCTCGTCGTGCCGTTTCGTGCCGCGGCGTGGCTCGTGGTGGCCATTCGTCGCTCGGGCCACCTCTGGCTCGGCGCCGCGCTCCTCTGCGTGCTGTCCGATCAGATCGAGCCGCTCGACGGCTGGAACGATCCCAACGATCCGCTCGCCATCGTGCCCCGACTGGTCAAGCTCGGCTGGTTCGCCGGGCTGTTCGTCGGACTGCCGGGCCGGATTCGGTGGCTCGCCCAGCCGGTCCTGCTCGCTGCCCACGTCTCCGCCATCGCCTTCCTCGTGCGCGACGGCACCGAGGCGCTGCTGTACACGACCCGCGAGCTGCGCGACGCCTGGCTAGGCGACAAGCTCACGCACTTTCTGGTCCTGCTCGCGCCCGCCTGGGACGCCCTGTGGGACGGCGCGCGGCCGTTCCCCACGGCGCTGGCCGCGGAGCTGCTCGGCCCGCTCGCGCGCGTCCTGATCCCCGGTGCCTGGCTCGCCGTCGTCGGGTTCGGGCTCGTCTTGCACCGCAGCGTCGCGAGCCTCACGCCCGGAGCGGAGCCGCTGGGACCGACGCTGGGGCGACCGCTCGGCGTCGTGCCCATGGCGCTGGCGCTCGCGTGGGTGCTCCTCGGCAGCCTCGTGGCCGACGGTCCCGTTGCGCTGGTGCTCGACGACCTCGCCTGGCTCGTCATCGTCACGCACTCCGTTGGGACGGTCGCGACGCTGTGGCGACGACCCGAGGCGCGCAGTGGCGTGGTCTTTGGGCTTGCGATGGCGACGGTCGCTCTGGACTGGGTGCTGCTGCTCGGCGGCGCCATGGGCGTCGCTCTGCGCGCCGGTGAGCGCCTCGGTGCCTGGCCGCGGGCGCTGCCTTCCTTTGGCTCGCGTCTCGAGCGCGTCGCCTCGGTGACGGCGGTCCTCGTCGCCGCGATTGTGTACGCCGTCTTGAGGGATACAGAGATTCGCATCGTCAACCCCGACGAAGGGACGGCGATCGTGGTCGTCGACCGCCGCGCCATGACCGACGTGCCGACCATCGCGCACGCGAGGCAGCGCTGCCGGGTCACTGGCGGCGCCGTGTGTCGTCCCGCGGAGTGGCGCCTCGGTCTGGTCGGCGCCGGGAAGCGGCTCGATGCCGGCAACGA
This sequence comes from Pseudomonadota bacterium, assembly GCA_005776585.1. Taxonomy (GTDB): domain Bacteria; phylum Myxococcota_A; class UBA9042; genus SXOX01. The sequence continues at coordinate 5,483 of SXOX01000033.1, forward strand.
GGTCACGACCTGGGAGCACATCGAGCTGAGGCTCGGCCGGACCACGGTCGATGGCGCACTCTTTCCGGTGACGACGCCGGATGGCCAACTGCTCCCTCTCACGCTCGTGACACCGCTCGCCGAGCGCGCCGGGGTCACACCCCAAGCCGCCCGCTGTTGCAGGCCACGGACGGCTCAGGTGCGGTAGTCCGCGTTGATGCGCACGTAGTCCGCGGTCAGATCGCACCCGAAGGCCTCGCCGTACCCGGGTCCTGGCAGCCGCGCTGCGATGGTCACCGTGGGCTCACTCAGCGCGGCGCGGGCACGCGCCTCATCGAAGGGCAGGGGGGCGCCGTCGCGGAGGACCGGCACTCCGGCGAAGTCGAGATCGCAGCGCTCGAGCGCGGCAACGCCTGCGGCGCCCAGCGCGCCAAGCACGCGTCCCCAGTTGGCGTCGTGTCCGGCGATCGCGGTCTTGACCAGCGGCGACCGCGCCACCGTGCGGGCGGCCATGCGCGCGGTGGCGTCGTCGGCGGTCCCCTCCACGATGACCTCGATGAGGTGCCTGGCGCCCTCGCCGTCACGAGCCATGGCGCGCGCCAGGTGCCGCGCAACGGCGTGGAGCGCGCGCTCCAACGCGACCCACATCGGCGTCCCCGGAGCGGCCGTGGGCCCGACCCCGGGGCTCTGGACGACGAACGTGTCGTTGGTGCTCATGTCCCCATCGACGGTCACCGCGTGAAACGTCCGATCGGCGACCGTGGTCACGAGCGCTTGAAGCGCCGTGGCATGTTCGGGGGCGATGCGGGCGTCGGTGACCAAGAACGCAAGCATGGTGGCCATGTCCGGGTGGATCATGCCCGAGCCCTTGGCGATGCCACCGACGGTGACGCCGTCGACTGCGCACGCGGCCTCCTTGGGGACGAGGTCGGTGGTCATGATCGCGCGCGCCGCACGATGACCATCGACGCTGCCGAGGCTCGCCACGGCGCGGACGATGCCAGCCTTCACGCGCGCCATGGGCATGGGCACGCCAATGACGCCGGTCGAGCAGACGAGCACCGATGTGGCTGCACACCCGAGCTCCTGCGCGACGGTCTCGGCCATATGCTGCGCGTCCGCCTCCCCTTGCGTCCCGGTCGCCGCGTTGGCGTTCCCCGAGTTGACGACCAGTGCGGTGACCGGCCCAGGGAGCCGCGCGCGAGTCCAACGGCAGGGCGCGGCGAGGGCCGTCGAGCGGGTGACGACGCCCGCCGCGAGGCCGGTTGCCACGAGCACCGCAATGTCATCACGCACGAGGCCCACGCGCTTTACTTCGGCCTGGGCGACGCCGACGCGCGTGCCGGGGACGCTGGTGAAGGTGCCCCCGTCCAACAGCTCGGTGAGGTCCAGGGAGCGGCGAATCAACGGCTGGGTCGACATGGCTGAGACCTCACGGCAGGAGCGGGATGACGGGCAGGCCCAGGGTCTCATCGAAGCCGAGCACCACGTTCAGCGCCTGAACGGCTTGTCCCGAGGCCCCCTTGAGCAGGTTGTCGATGGCGCAGGTGGCGGTCAGCACGCCGCGTGCGGCGTCGACGACGACGTTGACGTGCGCGCGATTGGTCCCCCGGACGTCCGCCGTGGACGGCGACGTGTCGCGGACGACGACCATGGGCTCGGCGGCGTAGGCCTGAGCCCAGAGCGCCTGCGCCTGCGCCGTCGTGAGCGCCTCGCGCGGCCGAGTGTGCACGGTCGCGAGCATGCCCCGGATCATCGGCACGAGGTGCGGAGTGAACGTCAGGCGACCGCTGAGGCCAAGAGCCTGCTCGATCTCGGGCACGTGGCGGTGCGTGCCCGCCAGACCATAGGCCGAGGCGCTCTCGGCGACCTAAGCAAACAAGTTGCGCGGCCCAGGCGCGCGACCGGCGCCCGAGATCCCCGAGAGGCAGTCGGCCACGACCCAGCCGTCGCAGAGCCCAGCATCGACGAGCGGCCCCAGGGCGAGCGCTGTGGCCGTTGGGTAGCACCCAGGACAGGCGACGAGGCTGGCGCCAAGCAGCCGCGCGCGCTCGCGTTCGACCAGGGCATAGACCGCGCGCTCGAGGAGCTCCGGTGACGGGTGCACGAGCCCGTACGTGGCGCGATAGACCGCGGAATCGCGCAGCCGGAAGTCGGCGCCGAGGTCGAAGACGCGCACGCCCGCGTCAAGCAGGCGCGGCGCGGCGTGGGCGGCGAGTCCGTGCGGCAGAGCGAGGAAGACGACGTCGCAGGCAGCGGCCCAGGGCGCCGCGTCGGCGGGATCGAAGGCGTCGATGACGAGTCCATCGCAGGCAGCGAGCCCCGAGAGGCCCGGCCATGCGGTCGTGAGGCGCTCTCCCGCGGCCTTGTTCGCGCCGAGGCGCGTGAGCGTCAGCCGCGGATGACCGAGGACGAGGCGAATGAGCTCGACTCCCGTGTACCCCGATGCTCCGACAATCCCCACGCGCACGGACATGCTGACCTCCGGCGCGCGCCAATAGACGAGGCCGCGAGATTCTGCAAGGGCCCGGCACGCGTCGGCGGTGACAGCGCACGACGGGCTGGGGTAGTCTGGCGTCGGCTGAGGACGGGCCATGCGGTGATGACGGAGGTGGCTGTGCAGCAGACGATGCGTCGCGAACGAAGCTGGCGAGCCGCCGCGACCGGATTCAGCGCAGCGGCGCTCGCGCTGAGCCTCGTGGGCTGTCCCGACGATCCGCTCCCCGGGCCACCGATCCTGCAGTTTGCCGGCGTGACGACCGATGCGCAGTCGAGCGCGGACCTCACGCCAGCCGCGGACGCGGTTCCCGCTACCGACCTCGCGGGCCTGCATGATGGACAGACTCCGGACGCGGCGGTGCTCGACGCGCTCCCGGACCACGGCGGCGTGACCCACGGCGACACGCACGGCACCGACAGCGTGTCGGAGGTCGTGTCGGACGGCTCCGACGCGGCTGCTCTGGATGCCGTCTCGTTGGATGCGGCGCCAGATACGGCGCCGGATACCGCGCCGGACACGGCGCTAGATGTCCTTGCAGTCCCCGATCCGGGCGCGACGCAGGACACCGCGCCTGAGGTCACGGTCCCCGTCTGCGTTCCGAATGCCACGGTGTGCGCCGGCGACACCGCGGTGCTCGTGTGCAATGCCGACGGCTCGGCCGAGTCCACGGTGGCGTGCGGACCGTCCGAGGCCTGCCACAACGGTGCGTGCGCCATGGTGGCCAAGTGCGGTGACGGCGTGACGACGGCACCTGAGACGTGTGACGACACGAACACGTGGAGCGGCGACGGCTGCAGCGCCGGCTGTCAGTCCGAGGGGCCGTGGCAGACGGCGTACAACGAGGACTTCGCCGACAAGAAGGCCCAGGGCTTCGACATCCAGAAGGGCGGCTGTGGGAGCTCCGACGACGCCGAGGCCGGGGGCGTCAAGGTCTGGCAGCTCAGCTCGGACTGGCAGGCCATGCGACACACGATGCCTGAGCTCGGAGGCACGCTCCACGCCATGGAGGCGCGCGTGCGCATCGTCAACGGCAACGGGACCGCGTCGGTCAACTTTCGCTCGAAGACGACGGGTCCCGCCACCGTCGATCAGAACGGGTACACGCTCAAGATCGCGGCCAACGGGACGACGACCACGTGTCACACGGCGGCCTGTCCCGACGGCGCGATCGTGGCGGTCCCCATCGGCACGTGGCTCACCTTCCGGGTCGAGGAGGATCTGGCGACCGGGACCTTTCGGGCGACCGTCCAAGGGGCGTTGACCAAGTCCGGGCCCATCGCTCCGGTCCCGGCGGACGCCAAGACCACGGAGTTTCACGCGAACGGCAAGTGCAACGACGTGCGCCTGCAAATTGCCAGCGTCACGTATCAGTGGAAGTAGGGGAGGGCACCGCGCGCGCAGCCTTCTCCGCCAAACCGGACTGACCAAAGCGACGCGCCAGCTCCAAGTACACGGCGTCGGGCGCGAGGCCCCGCTGCACGAAGCCGACGAGCACATGGTAGAGGAGGTCTGCGGCCTCAGAGACCACGCGGGCGTCCGACTCGGAGGCCAGCGCTGCTTGTAGCTCCGCGCTCTCCTCGGCGACCTTGGCGAGGATCTTGGGCATCCCCGCGGACAACAGCTTGGCTGTGTACGACGTATCCTCCGACAACGTGGCCCGCTCGAGGAGCACGGTCATCAGCCGGTCGGCGGCGTTCGCGGGTGGCGGTCCGACGTTGCGCGTCCCGGTCGCGGCGTCATCGAAGAAACACGACGGAGCGTTCGTATGGCACGCGGGCCCCGTCTGTTCGACTTGGAGCAGGACCGCATCCGAGTCGCAGTCGAGGCGCACGCCAACGACACGCTGCACGTGGCCCGACTCCTCGCCCTTCTTCCACAGCCGGCCGCGGCTGCGACTGTGGTAGTGCGCAAAGCCCGTGGCGAGCGTGGCGTCGAAGGCCGCACGGTCCATCCACGCCAGCATCAGCACGTGTCCGGTGCGCGCCTCCTGGGCAATCGCGGGCACGAGCCCCGTCGCCGCATCAAAGCGGGGCAAGAGGGGAGCGGTCATGGCGACCGCACGACGACGCCGTGAGCGGTCAGAAACGCCTTGGCCTCGCCGAGGCTGTGTTCGCCGTAGTGGAAGATGCTCGCGGCCAAGACCGCGTCCGCGCCGCCCAGGGTCAGCCCATCGAGCAGGTGCGCCAACGTACCCACGCCACCCGAGGCGATGACCGGGACGCTGACTGTGTCGACCGCCGCGCGAACGAGCTCCAGATCGTAGCCCGCGCGC
>SXOX01000034.1 GCA_005776585.1 Pseudomonadota bacterium
CCGCCTTCGAAGGACGTCGCGCCCGATGCGCGGCGTTACCCCGGCGAGCGCGCGATCATCCTGTTCGAGACGCCGTTTCTGAAGGCGAAGAAGGTGGGCGGGAACCTCGCGACGCTCGAGCTGACGCACGTCGTCGGCAAGGTCGTCAGCGCCGCGCCGACGGCGCTCGTCCGGGTGCGCGAGGTCATCGTCGATCTCCCGGAGCCCCAGGCCGAAGACCTTGGCCTGCTGGCGAACCGCGCCGGGCCGCTGCCCACGATTGCCCTCGGCTGCTTCGTGCGTGGCACGCCGATGCTGGTTCGCCACGAGGGAGTGGTGGGCGACAAGGTGACGGCCGGCGCGGCCCCCACCTACGAACCCGCCGCAATCAGCGACTACGACGTTGCCACGTCCGCCGGGGCATTCACCGTGACCGACTTCTTCAACGCCTCGCCCGTCGACCTGGGGATCTGGATCGGCAGCGTGCTGCTCGGGATGATGCCGAGCACGCCGACCCGAATCGCGTACGGGGGGAATGCGACAGATCCGACGCGCGCGAAGTCAGCCGCGTGGGTGTTTCCGAGCTGGCGGGGGTACAAGAAGGCAAAGCACCTTCTTCCGCAAGAGTGGCACGCCCTCAACCAGGCGCGCGTCGCTCAACTCATGTTCTGTCAGGCAGTTGCCAACTCGACGAAGCTCGCGGCGGCCGTCGGCGGGGGCTTCTTCCGTTTTCTGTCGCAGGAACTGCTAGCAGGGGCCGCAGCGGCCCTGGGGACCGTCGCCAACGACAACCGAACGCGAATCGACTTGTTCACCGATTCAGGAGGCCTGTTCGCGGGTGATCGTGTCACCGTACGTGACGCGACTGGCAAACTCGAATTCAACGCCATTGCCAAGCAGTTCGACCCGGTGCGCATGGTGGTCGTCTTGGACGAAGGTGTGCCTTCGCTGCTGGGGTCGTCGGTTTCGCTGAAGCCGACTGCCTTCGACTATACGAAGAGGCGTGAAATCTTTGAGATGGGGCCTGGGAAGTGATGCGCCACCTCTTGGTCGCTGCGGCGGCCGCGCTCCTCGCTAGCGAGGGTTGCGCCACCTCGCTGGAGGCCGAAGATGGCAAGCTGCTCGATTCGAACCAGCTCGACCCTGGGGTCGTCGTGCCGGATGACGCGCCTGAGGGCGGATCGACCGACCCGACCGACCCGCGTCATCATGGGGACGTGCTCGTCGAATGGGACGCCGGCGACAACTCAGTCGCAGACCTGGCAACTTCGAAGGACGCCGGAGTCGCGGCCGACGCCGCTGGTGATGTCCCCGACGCGAGCGCACTGTGGAAAGTCATTCCAGCTACGTGCTCCGGGGTCTTGATTCCAGCCGCGCCTCCAGCGGCGGACTACGAAGGGCTGCTTCCCATCGTGTATGGCAACGGATGCTCTTCGTACGCAAAATGGAGGCCGGCGACCAGTGATGCTTCGCCACTCGAAGCGCACGTTCCGCAGGAGGGATTGCTCGGTGGTCTACTGGTCGGTTGGTACTTCAGTCTGAGCGACGGTGGGATCAGCGCGGCGTCTTGGACCGAGGGTCCCGGTTCGGATGTGCAGCAGTACTGTTACTCAGTCTGGCCGTTTGGCGATTTCCCGCCATGGTTTGTCATGCTCGGTCCTGGCCCTGGCTTCGACTACCGCGACGGCCACTTCTTTGCGGCCGACGGAACCTACTGCACCTCTGGCGTCGGTGTCCGTTGGAGCCGCCTGCAGCGGGACCTGCCATGTCCAACGAGCTTCCCCGAGGAGATCTACAAGGGCGTCGAAGTCGGCGGCACCTACCCCTGCGGTCCGGCCGTACAAGCGCTCGCAGCGCTTTCCAAGGACGACGTTCTGATCCTCTGGCGGCGCAAGCCGTTCCTACCGACCCGCGAGATCGTGAAGTTCACGTTCGGCGTCGCGGAGCCCACGCCGTGGACGTTTGAGTCCTTCCCCGAGGGCCATCGGCTGACCGACATGAAGCGCGGGCATGACGACCTCATCTACCTCGGCTTCATCGACGCGGACTGGACCAAGCACCGCGGGCACGTGCGCAGCTACACGCACGACGGCAAGCTCGTCTCGATCAGCCCGACGGTGCCCGGCTGGGTCGCCGGTGTTTCGGCGGCCAAGAACGGCGACATCTACGCGGGGACCAACCACGGTCCAATCTTCTGGATCCGCAAGTCGGATGGCCAGGTCGTCCCGCTCTCGGGCACCTACTGTACCGAGACCTTCACGGGCGCCATCGACGTCATCGAGGTCGCGCCGTAGGCCACGGTTCCTTGGAACGCAGCAACGCTACCGCTGAAAAACGTCACTTTTCAGCGGTAGCGTTGCTGTGTTCGAGCCATGCTCCGCACCGGACCACACGTCAGCGCGCGAGCAGCTCATCCCAGCGCACCCAAAGCGCCGCCGAGCGGGCCTTCGCCTCCTCCAGGGCGCGTTGCTTGGCCAGCGCGTCGTCGCGTTGCCTCCACACGCCCGGGTCGGCGAGCGCGCTCTCCAACTGCGCCACCTCGGCGTCGGCGGCCTCCACCGCAGCCTCCATGCCAGCGAGCTCCTTCTCTTCGGCCCACGTGAGCTTCTTCTTGCGCGGCGCCGATTCCACCACGGGTGCCAGCTTCTGCGCTGGCGCCTCGGGTCGTCGCTCCGGCGTCGCGCGCAGTCGCCGATACGTCGTGTAGTTCCCCTGGACTACGACGACTCTGTCAGGCTCGAACGCCACGATGCCGGTCGCCACCTTGTCGAGGAAGGCGCGATCGTGGGACACGGCCAGCACGCAGCCGGAGAAGCCGATGAGCGCCTCCTCCAGCAGTGCGAGCGTGAACACGTCCAGGTCGTTCGTCGGCTCGTCCAGCAGGAGCACGTTGGCCGGAGAGAGCAGGAAGCGCGCCAGCGCCAGGCGATTGCGCTCCCCGCCCGAGAGCGCCGAGACGGGCTGCCGATGAACGTCGCCGCCAAAGCCAAAGCGCGCCAGCCAGCTCGCGATGTGGACGCGCTCGCCACCGGGGTAGACCGTGTCGCTGCCATCGGGCTGGACCGTGTCACGCACCGAGCGCAATGGATCCAGCTCGCTGCGATGCTGATCGAAGTAGCCGGCGACCGTGTTCTTGCCGAGCACGACCGCGCCGGCATCGGGCAGGACGTCGCCCGTCGCGAGCTTCAGCAGTGTGGACTTGCCGGCGCCGTTGGGGCCGAGAATCCCGAAGCGCTCACCGCGTCGGAGCCGTAGCGTGAGCCCCGCGAGGAGCGTGCGCTCGCCGTAGCCCTTTTGGACGTCGCGAAACTCCAGGATCGTGTTGCCGAGCCGAGGCCCGTCCTGGACGCTGAGCTCCTCCATGCGCTTCGGGCCTACCGGCGCCGCTCCGAGCTCCGCCTCGAGCGAGCTCACGCGGTCGAGCCGCGCCTGTTGCTTGGTCGTGCGCGCCGCGGGCGACTTGCGCGCCCAGTCGAGCTCCAGCTCATACAGCCGCCGCCGTCGGTCCCGTGTGCGATCGGCGAGGTCCTCCTCCGCCGCGCGCGCCACCAGGTAGTCGGAGTACGCGCCCGGGTAGCTGCGGAGCTGGCCGCCACGCAGCTCGATCATCCGCGTGACGACGGCCTCCAGAAACCATCGGTCGTGGGTAACGACGATCGCCGTGAACGCCTCGCCGCCTGCGCCTCGCTCGCCAAGCCATTGCTCGACCCACTCGACGGTCTCCAGGTCCAGGTGGTTCGTTGGCTCGTCCAGCAGCAGCAGATCGGGCCGTTCGAGCCACAGCCGGCCGAGCGCGACGCGCTTCTGTTCACCGCCCGAGAGCTGCGTGATGGGCGCATCCAGCAGAGCCTCGAGCCGCAGTTCGCTCGCCGCACGCGTGAGACGATGCTCCGGGTCCCAGCCACCGAGGCGCTCGACGTCGTGCAGCAGCGCCTCAGTGCGCGGATCGGCGGCGCTGGCGGCCCGCTCCCAGGCGGCGATCGCGCGACGCACCGGCTCAAACGCGCTGTTCAGCACGCTGCGCGCGGTCTCCGTCGGGCCAAACGTCGGCACCTGCGGCAGCCAGCCAATCCGCAGACCGGTCCGCAGCGCGATGGTGCCCGTGTCGGGCGTGTCGAGCCCCGCGAGCAGCTTGATGAGGGTGGACTTGCCGGTGCCATTGTCCCCGATGAGGCCGACGCGCTCGCCGAGGTCGATGCCGAGCGTCGTGCCGTCGAGAATCACGCGGTCCCCGAAGGACTTGTGGACCTGCATGATGCTGAGGACGTTGTCTCCCACGGGCGGTCCCGTAGCGCACCGGGGCGGGAAACTCAACGGGTCGCGGGTTCGTTGACGCGGCGGTGGGCGCTTGGTGCTCCTCGGGTCATGCAAACGGGTCTTCTAGAAACGACAGTGGGCGCCACTGGACCCGGGTCTCTCCGACGTCCTGGTCGGCCGTGAGGCTCAAGTTGACCACGGTGAAGCGTGCCGGCGCATAGGCGGCGATGAAGCTGTGCGCTGAGCGCGTCAACGTCGGGCGCTGAAGCTCCGACGCCTTGACCTCGAAGGCGTGGAGCCCGTCGCGTCGCTCGACCACGAAGTCGACTTCGGCGTCCGACGTGCTGCGCCAGTACCGCAACGTGTCGGATGGCTCCAGCGGCGAGAGGTGCTTGCGCAGCTCGCCCGCCACGAACGCCTCGACGAGGGCGCCGCTGTCCGGGCGATGCGATAGCGGCAAGAACGACTGTTGGAGCGTGCCGTAGAGCCCATTGTCGCAGAAGTAGAGCTTGGGTCTCCGAGTGAGCTCGGATCGCTTGCCCCCGGCGAAGGGCGACACGGTGTGCACGAGCTGGGACTCGCGCAGCAAGTCGACATACGAATCGATTGTGTCCCGAGAGACTCCGCAGAGACTGGCCCACTCCGCTGTGTTGACGAGCTGGCCCGTTTGGCGCGAGATGAGCAGCGCGAGCTTCCGAAAGGCGTCGAGGTGCCGGATCCGAAACAGGTCAGAGGCGTCGCGCAACACGAACGCCTCCAGCAGTCGGGTGAGCACGGGGATCGGCTCATTCGCGCGAAACGCGTCCGGATAGCCTCCGTACAGGCAGAGGCGCACGGCGTCGTCGGCGACCCGTGCGGCGCGCAGCGCCGGCGGAAAGTGGGCATGGCGCCCGCTCAGCTCCGCGAGTGACAGCGGATGCATCAGCGCTCGCGCGGCGCGACCGGCCAGCGACTCCCGCGTCTTGCTGAGCAGGTGAAACGACGATGACCCCGTGACGTACAGTGCGTTCGGCAGACCGTAATCGATCAGTCCCTTCGTCAGCAGTCCGGCATCCGCGACGTGCTGTGCCTCTTCGATCACCACGGGCCGGTCCGCTGTCACGACGGAGCGGACTCCGTCGAGCACCAGCGCGGGCGACCCAAGCCAGGCTCGGATCGTGGGCTCTTCGGCGTTGAGCACCAGCGGTGGGGGACCCACTCGGCCCAGCCAGCGCAGGAGGTGCGACGACTTCCCCACCTGTCTCGCACCGACGAGCAGATGCGCCTTGCCGGCGACGGGCCAGTCGCTCATCGCAGGCACCGTACGCGGTATCCATTCCGATGCGGCGAGCTTCTGGTCGAGGTGTGCACCAAATGCGCGGGGTCGTTCGAGCCAAGGATTCGTCGCGCGGATGATGGCGAGGACTTGCGGGTCCATGTCGACATTCAACCCTGACGAAATTGGAGTGTCAACCGCATTGGTCAGGGTTGAAGTTGGGAATGCGCGGGCTAACGAACGACAACGGAGGCTGCGCCGGCCTCGAGCCGCCCGATGACGGAGGCCCGTTCGAAGCCCTCCGCGGCAAACGTCGCGAGTACAGTTTCTACGGCCTCGGGCGCGCAGGTCACGAGCAGTCCGCCGCTCGTCTGCGGGTCCGTCAGCAGCGCCCGCTCGGTGGGGCCGAGATCGGGGCTGAGCCTCACGTCGGCGCCATACGCTTCAAAGTTGCGCCGCGAGGCGCCCGTCACACAGCCCTCGGCGGCGAGTGCTGCGACTCCCGGCAACAGCGGTACCTGGCTCCACTCCACGGTGGCCGACAGCCCGGAGCCGCGCGCGATCTCCAGCAGGTGACCCAGCAGCCCGAAGCCGGTCACGTCCGTCATCGCGTGGACGCCCGGAAGCGTCGCGAGCGTGGCGCCCGGCGTATTGAGCTGGGTCGCGCTCTGGACCATCGCTGCGTAGTGCTCCGGTGACAGGCGGTCCTTCTTGAGCGCGGCCGAGTAGACGCCAATCCCGAGCGCCTTGCCAAGCACGACCACGTCTCCGGCGCGGCCGTCCGAGTTGCGCTTCAGATGGTCCGGATCGACCAGCCCGATGCCGACCAGGCCGTAGATGGGCTCGACCGAGTCAATCGTGTGCCCGCCCGCGATTGGGATGCCTGCCGCGTGGCACACGGCCTCGCCACCCGCGAGCACGCGCCGAATGACCTCGGCGCTCAGGACCGCCATGGGCATACCCACGAGCGCGAGCGCGAAGATGGGGCGTCCACCCATGGCGTAGACGTCGGACAGCGCGTTCGCTGCCGCGATCCGGCCGAAGTCGAAGGGATCGTCGACGATCGGCATGAAGAAGTCCGTCGTCGCCACCACGGCCTGGCGCGCGTTGAGCTGGTAGACGGCGGCGTCGTCACTCGTCTCGATGCCGACCAGGAGCTCCTTCGGCAGTAAGACCGCGGCCCGCGTCTCCGCGAGTATGTCGGCAAGCACCCCCGGTGCGAGCTTGCAGCCTCACCCACCGCCGTGCGAGAGGCTCGTGAGGCGGGGCATCGTCGGGTCGTTCTGGCTCATGGCATCTCCCATCGCGCCGCACACGCGTCGCGGCGTTGCGGCGGACGATAGCACGAGCGGTGCCTTCGCGACCGCGACGGAATGGTCACGGGATTAAGCCCTTGAGCTTCGGGGCCTCGAGCTCGCCGGCAACCATCCTGATGATGTGACCTCTACGCCTCAGATTTCCACGCCGCGGACAGTCAGGCCGCGGCTCAGCGCCGCGATCGCCTGGCGGCGGTCGTGCGTCCAAAACGCGACACGACTGCCGAGCTCGCGTTCGATCCATTGCGCTGAACCGACGTGAATCGCATCGAGGGCACGGACGCCGACACCAAACGGCGCGCTCGCCAGTGCAACGATGGAGCGGTTCATCGGAATCATGTGGAGCGCGTTGAGCATGGCTCGGAGCTCGCCTGACTTGCGGACGCATTCGGCATCGTCAATCTGCCCGAGGAGCCGAAGTCGGTCGATGGCGCGAGACGCATCGACCTCGAGCACGTCCGAGCCATAGTGATCGACGCGCTCGGTGGACGAAGATCGTCGATGTAGAGCTTCCGTCCGAAAGCGCTCTCCCGGCTCATCGAATAGCACGCGCAGCAACGCGCTCGCGTCGAGGTACACGGTCACCGGGCGTCCATGCGCACCGCTTCGAGCGCTGCCTGTGCGTCAATTGGCTGCGCCGTCTCACTCAGTCCGTCAGGCCAGGAGCCCGTCGGGGGCCGAATTCGGCCGTCGGCAATGAGTCGATCGCGCGCCGACTCCGGGGCAGCGGGTCGAGGGCCAAGTTCTGCGACGGGCTCATTGCGATCGAGGACTACGAATCGCTCCCCGGCGCGAACCCGCTTCAGGCACTTGGACAAGTTGGCCTTGAGCTCGGCAATTTGTATGGTCTCCATGACCTGAAGCTTGGTGGCGCCCCCGCGGCTTGTCAATGCCTTTGCCGCGCCGGCCGTGCAACCGGTTGACACCCACGATCGGCACCGCTACATCGCCCGCCATGTCCGACGACGCCACCGCTCGACCCGCAAAGCACGCCCGCTGCGCCACCTGCGGCGCCGTGGTGCCGGCCAAGGCGGAGAACCCCGCGTTTCCGTTCTGCTCGTCGCGCTGCAAGATGGTCGACCTGGGCCGTTGGCTCGACGGCTCGTACGTCGCGTCGCGGCCGCTCGGCCCCGATGACGCCGACGAGCTCGATCGCATCGTCTCGTTGAGCACCGACCCGGACACCCTTCACTAGCCCTTTACGGAGTGCCGCATGACTTGCCGTTTGCTCTTGTTGCTCACGCTGCTCACGGCCTCGCCAGTCGCGGCGAGGGACCTCGTGCCCAAGGTCGACAAGCACGTGCTCGACAACGGCCTGCGCGTCTTCCTGCTACCGGACCGCTCGGCGCCCATCGTTACGTTCCAGATGTGGGTCGAGGTGGGGAGCGCCGACGAGCGCGAGGGCGATCCCGGGATCACGGGGCTCTCGCACTTCTTCGAGCACATGATGTTCAAAGGTACGCCCAAGGTGCCGGACTACTTTCGCGCGATGAGCGAGCGCGGAGCGGTCCTCAACGCCTTCACCTGGATTGACGAGACGGTCTACTGGGAAAAAGTCGGCTCCGAGCACCTGGAGTTCGTCTTCGAGGCCGAGGGAGACCGCTTCAAGAACATGAAGGTCGACTTCCTGAACCTCGAGCCCGAGCGCGAGGTCGTCAAGTCCGAGCGCCTGTTGCGCACCGAGAACAGCCCCTCCGGCTCTCTGTCGGAGGCCGTGGGCGCGTCGCTCTATCAAAAGCACTCGTATCATTGGCCGACGGTCGGCTGGATGCGGGACCTCGACGCCATCTCCATCGACGAGGCGCGCGCCTACCACAGCCGCTTCTACTCGGCGGCCAACACGTACCTCGTCATTGTCGGCGACTTCGAGCCCAAGCAGGCGCTCGCCCTCGCCAAGAAGCACTTCGGTGCGCTGGAGGCCAAGCCGGTCACGCGCGACGGTCGCACGGCGGAGCCCAAGCAGACCCGCGAGCGGCGCACCTACGTGGAGAAGCCCGTGGGCACCGGGCTGCTCCAGGTGGCCTATCGCTGTCCACCCGGGCGCGATTGGCAGGAGTTCGCGGTGCTCGAGGTCATCGACTCCATCCTTACGGGCGGCAAGTCCTCGCGGCTCCAGCAGGCGATGGTCTTCGGCGACGACCCCATCGCCACCTCGGTCTCGGCGTTCGCCTTCCCGTTCACCGACGAGGGCACCTACACCTTCGAGACGGAGCTCCTGCCCGAGAAGCCCAACCGCATGGCGGAGGCCCGCCTGCTGCGGGAGATCGATCGGCTCCGCACCGAGCCCGTCACGCAGGAGGAGCTCCAGCGCGCGGTCGCGCAGCTGCGGGCCGAGCTGGTCAAGGGCATGGCCACCACCCAGAATCGGGCGCAGCTCATCGGTTTCTCGATTCGCGCCAGCGGCGATCCCACGCTGCCGTGGAAGCGCCTGGCGCACTACGGCAAGGTCACTGCCGACGATGTCCTGCGCGTGGCCAAGCGGTGGCTCGACCCCAACGTGCGGGTCGTCGGGCACGCCGTGGACGTCCGTAACGTCGGAGCGCTCGCCGAGACCGTGGTCCGTGGGTCGCCCAGTAGCTCGAAGGAGGCGGATGAGGCCACGCTGGGTGCCGTGTCGCTGAGCTTGACCGAGGAGCGCGCCCGCGCGGATGCGGCTGCAGTGAGCCAGGAGGAGCGGGCGATCGGGCTGCTCGAGAAGCGCGCGCAAGAAGAGCGCAACAAGCTGGGTCAAGACGCCGAAGGTAAGGCCATTGCGGAGAAGCTCGAGGCCTACCTCACGACCGGCGAAAAGGGCACGACCAAGCGGCGCCAGAAGCTCGCCGCGCGCAAGGACGCGCTCTCCAAGAGCGAGGCCAAGCACGCGGAGGCCAAGGCCGCGCTCGTGGGCCAGCTCGAGGGGCTGCTCAAGTCCGAAGCGCTCGTCGGCAATGCGCCGGCGCGTGCGCGGCTCACCTGGGCGCTACAGCTCCTGGGGCGTGGCGAGAAGCTCCCGTCGCTCGGCGATCCGCCGCGGGAGCTCAAGCCACTCGCGGAGTGGGCCGTGCGTGCGCTCACGTTCCGGCGCGTGCTCGGCGACGACGTCATGGGCGCCGTCCTCAAAGTCGTCGCGCTGCGCTCGAGCGAGGACGCCTCGCTGGCCGCGGTTCACGATTTCTTACACATGATCCAGAAAATCGACGCGGGGAGGATGTAGCCATGAGCCGCTGCGTCGCAGTCATCGTCCTGTCCATCCTCGCCAGCCCGGCCACGGCCGCGCGCTCGCCCATCCCAAAGCACGATCGCTTCGTGCTCAAGAACGGCCTGACCGTCGTGCTCGTCGAGGACCACGCGGTACCCGTCGTGAGCGTGTCATTCCGGGGTCGCGCGGGCTCCCTCTTCGATGCACCCGGCAAGGAGGGCACGGCCCAGCTCGTCGCGGCGATGCTCACCCACGGCACGCCGACGCGCACCGAGAAGCAGCTGCGCGAGACCCTCGAGCGCTTGGGGGCCACGCTCCACGCGAGCGCTGGGATGCGCGGCTTCTATCTCGGGGGCTCGGTGCCCTCGTTGGACGCCGGCGCGGTCGACACGCTCATCGAGTTGGCGAGCGACGTGCTGCTGAGACCGACCTTCCCCGAGGCGGAGCTCGAAAAGGAGCGCAAGCGGCTGCTGGGTGGGCTCGCGCAGCTGGTCGATGACCATAGCAGCGTGGCCGATCGCGCGTTTGAGGCCACGCTGCTCGGCGGACACCCGTATGGGCGGCCGACGTCGGGGACCATCCAGAGCGTCAAGCAGATCACCAAAGACGACCTACTCGCCTTTCACGGCGCGTATGTGGTGCCCGACGAAGCCATCCTGGGCATCGCCGGCGACTTCGACCGCGCCAAGATGCGGAAGCTCATCGAGAAGCGCTTTGGCGATGTGACCTTCGGTCGGGTCTGCCCCGCCGGGGGACCGTGTCGGCGCGCGTGCCAGAAGGCCAAGACCGCCGCGCAGTGTGAGGCCTACGTCAGCCGCGCCGGCGGTGAGCTCCAGAGTCCCATCCTGCGGCTGACCGATCCCAAGCCCAAGGCGACTGAGGTCGTGCTGGTGGACACGGGCGATCCCACGCTGAACCAGGCCCAGCTGCGGGTCGGCACGACGGTCCAAATGCGCTTCGGTCAGCCCGGCTGGCACGCGCACTACCTGGCGACCCAGGTGCTTGGCGGCGACTTCACCGCGCGGCTCAACGCCCGCCTCCGGGTCAAGGAGGGTCTGACCTACGGCGCGCGCTTCTCGGCGCTGTACGACGCCAGGACCGCGTCGTCTCAGCTGCTCTCGACCTACACGACGCCGAAGGACGTCGCGCGCGCTATCAAGATTGCGCTCGAAGAGATCACGCGGTTCCGGAACGAGGCCGTGCCCGCCGATGAGATCGACCGCGTCAAGAAGCGCCTGGTCAACTCCTTCCCGTTTCGCTTCGAGACGCCGGGCGCCACGCTCGGTGAGCTGCTCGACCTCTGGCAGAAGGGCCTCGGCACGCGCTGGCTCGACCAGTGGCGGGCGGAGCTGCAGGCCGTTACCGCCGACGCCCTCACGGCCGCCAAGTCGGACCTGCCGGACACGGCGCTCAGCATCGTCGTCGTCGGCAATGCGGCGCTCGTGGCGGATCTTCAGGAGCTGGCCAAGTCCCTCAATGGCGGTTTTCGGGTCATCAAGCCTGCGGAGCTCGGGATCGGCTCGGGCGAATAGCTTGCAATTTTCGCCGGCCAGTCCGAAATTGTCAGCATGGCCTACGTTTCGCGTGCGCTGGAGCCCCATCTACTCGAGCTGACTCGCCGCTTTCCGGCCGTCCTCGTCACCGGACCCCGCCAATCGGGGAAGTCCACCCTGCTCCGTGAGGTTGCGCGCCAGTGCTTTGGGGATCGGGTGACGACCGTCAGCTTCGATACACCGAGCGACGTCGACCAGTTTCGGCGGGATCCTGGGCTGTTCTTCATGAATCGGCCCGGCCCGCTCATCCTCGACGAGGTCCAGAACGCGCCCGATGTCCTCCCGTGGGTTAAGCGCGAGATCGACCAGGCCGACGCGGCGGGCTCCCGCGCGTGCCGGTTCCTCCTTACGGGGAGCCAACAGTTCGCGCTGATGAAGGGCGTGAGCGAGTCCCTGGCAGGGCGCGTCGCGATCGTCGATCTGTGGCCGTTCGCTTCACAGGAACGCCAGGTGCAACCGAGGGACATCCGTGAGTTTCTCGACGCGCTGACCGCACCCAATGGGCTGGCGCCCTTTCTTGGCAGACGCTATCCCGCAACGGACTGGGCAGATGTCGCGCCCGCGATGCTCGCCGGGGGGTACGCGCCGGTGTGTCTCGCCGATGGTGGTTTCGAGTGGCTCGACGGCTATCGCCAGACCTACCTCCATCGTGACGTGCGCGACCTGCGGCAAGTGGCCGACCTGGGCCGATTCGACCGCTTCCTGGTGCTCATGGCCGCGCGCTCAGGCTCCATCGTGAACAAGTCCGAGCTCGGAAGCACTCTGGGCCTCGACGACAAGACGGTCGACGCGTGGATGAGCGTGCTCGTGACGAGCTACCTGGGCTTCGCGCTCCCTGCGTTTTCGGGGAACGTGACCAAACGGCTGGCGCGACGGCCAAAGTGGGTCCTTGCCGACAGCGCGCTCGGGCTGTGCCTTCAGGGCGTGCGGGCACCCGACATCCTGCTCTCCCTGCCGCACTTCGGGGGGCTCTTCGAGGCGTTTGTCGTTGCCGAGCTGCGCAAGCTCTACGGCCACGCTCACCGCAGTTTCCCCGGGTCGCACTGGCGAACGCAGGCCGGTGCGGAGTGCGATCTGGTCCTCGACAGTGCCGGGCGACCGGTACCCATCGAGGTCAAGCACGCCGCGACCCTCACGCGTCGGGACACGACCGGTCTGACGACGTTCGTGGCGGACCACCCCGAAGCGCCGCACGGCGTGCTCATCTCGCTGAACGACCGTGTCGAACGCCTGACGCCCACCGTCTGGAACCTTCCGCTGGGCGCTCTGCTTCGGGGGCTGTGAGACGGCGGCGGCTCCGACAGAAGCCGAAGGGCTCTTCTCACTCCCTCGTCGTTCGTGCGGTTGACACGTGCAAGCGGCAATGGTTCTCTCACCAGCGTCACTTGGGCGCCCAGCGACTTCGGAGGAACCATGTGTCGCAACCGAGTCATCATCGCCCTTGTCTTCACGACGGCCATCGCATGTTCGAAGAAGCCCGAAGAACGGCTCGTCAGCGAGATCACTGCGCTCAGCAAACTCGTGAAGGCTCACAGGGAGAAGCCAGTGGAAGCAGCAAGGGCACTTCGCGCCCATCTGCACGATCGCCTGCCGGCGGTTGCGCGTGCTCTTGGTGACGCGGTGTCCGAACTCGACCGCATCGACAACCCCGTGCGCCGATCAGCGAGACTGGATGAGATGATTGGCGCCCTGGAGACCCCCGTCGAGCAGCTCATGGTCGTACTGGCTCTGCTTGGTGATTCGGCCCTGGCCGACGCGGAATTGGCGAAGTACGTCGATGAGATGATCGCCGTCTGGCTGGACACATCGGTGATCCTCGGCCACAGAGGTATCGAAACCTCCCTCTTGACGTATTCGCGTCGACTCAAGACAGCCGAGGCGTATGACGAGCTTGACAGGTTGTATAGGTCTTCTTCGAGTTACTTCGTGGCGCCACAAGTTGAACCGGGCACCGGCCGTCGGATTGAATGTCAGTTTCCGAGGGGCACAGGTCCTACCCCTCCGACGTCCGCCGGCTGTTGTGGCGGGTTACGCGACTCAGACGGCGATCGACGTTGCGATGTGGACGCCACACAGTGGGCTGACTCTACCTGGTCGACATTGAAGTTCCAAATGAACAAACAGCACTTCTTCAGCTACCAGTATGAGTCCTCTGGCACTGCGGCCCACGCGGCGTTCACCGCGTCGGCATTTGCTGACCTGGATTGTGACGGCGTATTTTCGACTTTTCAACGGTATGGTTACGCAGACAAATCTTCTGGCGCGAGTGAGTGCTCGATGATGGGCTCGTCAGCCTTTTTCAAGTACAACGAAACGGAATGAATTATGACACGTAGGCTCGTACTTGTCATTGCCGTCGCCGTCAATCTCGCACTAGGCTGCATGAAACCCGAGGAAACGCTCAAAGAGCACGCTGAGGCCGTTTCGAAGCTTCTTGATGAGCACAAGGACCGACCGAAGGAAGGGCTCGACAAGGTTCGGACCTATCTTCGAGACAACCTTGGGCAAATCCTCGAGGCCATTGCTAAGGTTGCGGTTGAGATCGATGCGAGTGAGACCCCGGCGAGGCGGGCGGAGCGAATCATGGCCCTCAGGGTGGCGATCGAGGTCCCATTCACAGCGCTCACGGCATCGATCAGGGCCTTTGAAAAAAGCGCCGGGAAGGACAGGGACGCCAAGATATGGGTCAAGAAACTTGCTGAAACGTACGAGGGTATGGCGCGAAGATTTGGTGGGTTGGCTGCGTCGAACGTATTCTTATCCAGATCCGACCGCACGGCGATCAGGCTAGCTGGCGAGATGTCAGACAAGGTCTGCGCCTGCAGAGATCTCGGGTGCATTGAGTCCACGTTGAAGGAGTACGAGGACAGGATCGACTACATTGACAAGAAGGCCAAGCTTCGGAAGGAGGACGAGGATCGCCTGTTCAAGAAGATGAAGAAGTGCATGAACAAGCTGACGGGAACCGCAATTTCGAGGTAGCAGACGCCGAGCTTCCGGCCAAGCCATGCTCACGGCTCGGCTGCTCGACGCAAGTCGGGGTTGCAAACGCTACAGGAGATGGTCACGCTTCGGGCGATGAGGCTCTCTCGCACGCTCGCTTCCGCCCTGCTCCTCCTCGCTGCCTGTGCTACGACCGAAGCAACGCAGTCCGCTCCAGAGACGGCCTCGGCGGACCTCCCGGCGGCCGACGCGTTCGTCACTGACGGCGTCGCGCCACTGCCCGAGACGGTCCCGGCGGCGGAGACGACCGACGCGGCCGAGGCGCTCGAC
>SXOX01000035.1 GCA_005776585.1 Pseudomonadota bacterium
CTTCGGGGAAGGCGTCTTGGGTTCGAACTTGGGTCATGGGCGCGCTCCGGCGGCTCGAGTGGCGCGGAGGATAGCGACCGGACCCCAATCGGGCAATGACCGAAGTCGCGCTGCCCCGAGCGAGCTACGGCTGCTTGTCCGGCGGACAGCACGTGGCGTCCCAGTCCGAGGCGTCGTTGCAGCGCGCGGGGAGGGTCCACTCGGTCGTGTACTCGTAGGTGTGCGTGCCGCTCGTGTCGGTGAACGGCTCGAAGATGTGGATATCGACGAGGTTTTTCACCTTGGCCCCGGTCTTCGAGCAGTCGAACTTCAGCGGCACGGTCGCTTGCTTCTGGTTGGCGATGTCAGGGCAGGGGGCCTTGGAGTTGGGCCAGAAGGTCTTGAACGCCATGTACACGAAATGGTTCTCCAGCGGTCCGCGAACGTAGAAGGTGAAGTGCTCGCAGCAGCGGATCAGGCCGATATTGCCCTTCTGCTGCTTGCCCATCGGGATTGAGTCGTCCGGTGGCACCGTCTGACTCGCGGGATCAGGGACGAGCTGCAGCAGGCACTGGGAGAAGAGAAGGTCGTAGGACGTGGGGACGCTCGGACCCTCTCCGTCCCAGGCGTCACCGTCGCTGGTCACGACGTCGGGTGGCGCCACGAGGTCCGGCGGCTGGGCCGTGTCGGGCACATCCGCTGGCTGCGAAGGGAGCTCCGCGACGTCCAGGTCAACGGCCGGCGCGGTGTCGCCGCCCTCGTCGCCAGGGGCTCTGGGCAGATCGGGGCGCATGTCGCTCGTCCCGTCGCGTGCGTCGCGCTCGAGTTGGCCGGACGAGGTCGGAGCGTCCGTGCAGCCCGGCGCCGACCAGAGCGCAAGGCAGGGCCACAATTGCCATTGTCGACTACTGTGGCCTCGGCCTCGCACGGCTCACTTCTCCGGCTTCGGGTTGGGGCAGCACTTCGGGTTCCAGTTCTCCTTCGTGGTGCACTTGACGGTGCTGGTCCAGGTCGTCCAGAACAAAAAGGCGCGCTCCCCGATCAGACCGGTGTCCGGCTCGTAGAGCTTGACCCAGAGCGTGTTGAGCTTTTTGGCAAACGGCGCACTGCAGTCAAACGCGGCACGCTTGGCCCAAAGAGTGAAAAGAGTGGAGTCTGGGCAGGAAGGCAGCCCAGGAATGTCGGGTTCGTCGGGGTCGATGTTGCCGTAGGTCGAAGCCTCGGTTTGGACCCAGATCGATACGCCGTCACAGCAGCTCGTGGTTATGCCCCCGACGCCGTGGTCCGGCAGGAGGAAGTCATCAAGGAAGTGGTCTGACTTTGCGTAGCTCTCGAAATCAATCGAGCACTTCAGCGAGAGTTCGTCGTAGACCTTTGCCAATGCACATTCTTTCGGACTCGTGCATTCCTTGATGCCAGGTGCCGGCACGGTTGCGGAGTCCGGCGACCCGTCGATGGGCCCGTCGCCATCGCCGGGCAGCGCCGCAGCAAAAGCATCTGCCGGCGCCAATCCTGAGGACCTCAGCGCCAGCGGGCGTGCAGGCATGGCGCGGCATGCCGACAGGTGCACTGCACCGACGAGGCTCAAGAGCAGTGCGCCGACGCGCGGCCTCGGTTGCGGCTCGCGGCTCAAGGGATTGCCGCCAGCTTGCCGACGGCTCTTCCTGGGTCCCAAACCGCCGCTGGCACCGCCCCACACAGGCTTGGAGTTGGCGCCGCAAATGCGGCAGACGGGGCCAGCACCATCGACGCCGTGACGACCCCACCGGGATTGCTCGGCAGACTCGAGACCGCACAGGTGTCAGTGGACGTGTAGGGGCAGCCGGGCAGGACGAACACGCCTGCAGTCGCTCCAATGGCGCCGGTCACCAGCAGTGTCGGCGGGAAGTCAAAACCGGCCGCCTTCGCCGCGGCGCGCGGGGCTGAACTCTCGAACTGAACCAGTCATCCGGAACCGAAGCTTGCTGATCCCGCAACCATGCGCTGGCGGGGCACGGCGAGGTCATACTGTCCTTCGTCGTCACGCGCCAGTGCGTTGCGCCTGCGCTCGTGCCAGACGTGGCAGTCCAACGCTCGATGCGCGCGAACAGGCCCTCCGTGCGCGGGATGAAGCGGTCGATGTCGGCATCGAGCAGACCTACTCACCGATGGCGCGATCTGAGCCATGGCTTTCGAGCCGGAGTGCAGGAACCGATTGAAAGTCCCCGCCGCGTTCAGGCAGGAGGCCGTGATCGGCGGACGTAACCTGCACGCAAACAGCGGCTCGACGTCCACCCGGCGTAAGGGACGGGCAGCCGTCCGACCGGCGGGCCGGGCGTCAGCCGGTTCCCTTGCCACGAACTACGGTCAAATCGGTCACGAGACTCCGCAAGAGGAAGTCGGCAGCATCGCTACCTGCATCAAGGGACACCATCTGCGGGTAGTCGTCGTAGACCAGGCGAAGCCTCTCCCCACGGACCTCGACTTCCCAGAGCCGGATGTCAGGGCCGTCATCCTGTGAAACTTGTCGTCCTCCGATCTCGGCCAGCAGTTGCTGTGCGTAGCCAGGAAACTCGGACCAATCGACACGCTCCGAGAGGTTCAAGCTGCCGTGCCCAGAAGCCATGGAGACAAGTTGGAGCGCATCCAATGGTAGGCCGCCCTGCTCAGGTTCAGAAGCCAAGGTCCTTCCCTCCGGGTCGAGTGGCGCTCTCGATGATCTGTTCCCACGTCTTCCCGCTCGACCTTAGTTGGTCGATGCTCGGTCCGAGTGGGTCGCCGTACCTCTCGGTGTTCCGTTGCTCGAATCGCTTCACTGCGTCTGCGGGGCTCATTCCCCGGAACTGCGTCTTGAGGGCGTTGCGCTCAGCATGCAGTGCTCTGGCGATCTCCTCTGGGCTCGCACCGGCACGGCGCATGGCGGCAGCACGCTCTCCGAGTCCGTGAACCGCATCCACATACTGCTGCCGGAGGGCCGGTAGCCCCTCTGAGGCGACCGCCTTGGCCTCGCCCAGCAGCGACCCGACCGTCCCGCCCGCTGGCGACACGGTGGGCGGCAACGCACGGATGCCCCTGGCCTTGTCCGCTGCCAGCTCTGCGGCCGCTGGTCCGCGTACGTGCTTGGCAAGCTTCCCTAGCCCGACCACCGCAAGCACGGCTTCGGTCGCCATCAGGCCGACGGTGACCGCCGCGCCGGCGACGTCGCCCTTGTCGAGGCGCGCCGTGATCGGCTCGACGTAGCGCCTCGCTTCGTCGCCCATCATGCGCTTGGCCAGCGCCGGCTCCGCGATCGCCAGCGTCACGATCGCGGACGCAACCCCGATGGCTTGGCCGACGCCCTTCACGGCAGACCACGCGACCCTGAAGCCCTCCTCCACCGGACTCGTCGCCACGGCGACGGCCTGTCGAGCCACGTGAACCAGGTCCTTCACGCGGGGCTTGGCGAAGTCATAGGCCGCCTTGGCCACCCTGCCGAGCATGCCGATCAGCGCCCCTGCCGCCGCCGATTTGGCCGCGCGCACCTCCGGTTCATCCTCCTGCGGAACGTCGCGCCAACGGCCCTCGCGGTCTACAAACCCCACCGGATTACCCCGGCAATACGCATACAAGCACGTCCCGTCCACAAACCCCGCCGGATCCGCGGCGGTCCAGCGCCCGAGCCACGGCGCGTAGTAGCGCGCGCTGTGGTACTGCAGCCCGGTCTCTTCGTCGCGCTCCTTGCCCGTGTAGCGATACCGCTTCTCCGGCACCTCGCCCCAATGCCGGCGGTAGGCGGTCGCGCCATACGGCAGGTACTCTTCCTCCGAGATGACCTTCGCGTCGTCGTCGACCTCGATGCACGCCGAGCCGAGGTGATTGCCCAGCGGATACCGCACGCGCCGGTCGTTCGTGCTCTCGTACTCCACGAGCGCCACGCGCCGCGTGCCGTCCATCACGTGCACGCTCGTCGTCGTCTTGACGAGGTTCCCGCCGTCCCACTTGCGGTAGACCTCGAGCGCGCCCAAGTACACGCGCTCCTCGACCAGCCCCGAATGGTCGTAGCGCTTCCGCAGGCGCTCGCCGCTGGCGTCGTACAGGAAGTCGACGTCCCCGCCGCCGCCCAGGTCGACGTGCGCAAGGTGGTCCTCGGCCGACCAGTCCATCGCGCTCAGGTGCGGCATCGCCGTCATGTTCCCGTGTGCGTCGTAGGTGTACTGGTCGTTCGTGGGCTCAGTCCCAC
Source organism: Pseudomonadota bacterium (assembly GCA_005776585.1). Taxonomy (GTDB): domain Bacteria; phylum Myxococcota_A; class UBA9042; genus SXOX01. The sequence goes on from SXOX01000035.1 coordinate 4,178, forward strand.
CGGTCCACGACTTGCGCAGGCGGTTCGACGTCGTCGCGTGGAGCGCCTGGCGCGTCCACATCGTCACCTCGCCGATACGATGCTCGACGGACTCAAGGTTGCCGACGTCGTCGTAGCCGTAGATCTCGCGGTACTTGTGGATCGCCTGCCAGTCGTTCAGGTGCGCGCTCGTCGCCCAATCTGGCAGCTCCGGCCCAGGTGCCGACGTCCCGCCGAGGTCGTCGTGCTCGCGCCCCGTCGCCGACGTCAGCCGATACAGCGCGTCATAGACGTACGTGCACCGCGGCTCCACCGTTGGCGGGCCCACCAGCGTGTCATTCGAGGCGTCGAGGATGTCGATGACGTTCCCCACGGGGTCGTAGGTATACCTCAAGTCCTGCAAGAGCGTCGGCTCGCCGTCGCTTGGGTTCGGTGTGGGCCGGGTCGTCACGAGCGTCGCGAGCCGAAACGTGTCCGGCTCGTAGGTGTAGACCGTCGAGACGCCGTTGCCGTAGTCGATCTGGGTGCGCTGGCCCTTCGCGTCGTAGGTGATGGCCTCGACCATGGGCGTGTCCGTCGTCTCGCCCTCAAAGCGCACGGCCATCGACGCAAGCCGGCCGCCATCGTCATAGCCCGGCACCTGCGTGTGCTTGCGCGTCGTGCCGACGAACTGCCGCACGGCCGTCGGCCGGTGTCCTGCCGAGATCACGCATCGACTTCACTGGAGTCCAGGTATTTCTCGATTCTTTCCCAGTCGACGTCACGCTGCCTGTCAAAGTGGTCGGCTTCAGGGACGTCTCCAATCTTGTACGCTCCGAGCGCAGTCAGGATCGCCTTGTAGCATGCACTTTGCATGTACGTGGACTCTTCGCCCCTCAGCACTTGCGAAAGTTCCCGTACAATCTCCGCGCGTCTCTCGCCGCCTCTTCCCGAATACCGGCCAAGGGCTCGCGCTGCAGCGCTGCGCACGAGTTCATCCTCTGCCCGGAGCATCCGTATCGCATCGTCGACATAGGTGGCCAGACGCCAACTGCCGACAAGTGCAAGGACAGCCTCCTCCCGCACCAAGGTGTCTGGCGATGAGAGATGCCTGGCAACGAGATGTGCGAACTTTCGACTGCTGCACTCGAAGGCGACGGCATGAATGGCCTCGGACAGCTCCAGCGGGCCACCCCCGCCGAACTTCAGGACCTCGTGCACCCGCGGGGAGATGTCGTACTTGTAACCCATCAAAATCCCACAATCGACTGCCAGGTGTCGCGAAGGTCTCGCAGTGTGGCTTCGGTCTTCTCTGGGAGTCTGTACTCCAGTTTCTGTGTGAGCTTCTTCAGGTTTATCATCGATTCACCGACATCCTCGAACTCCCCCATGTGATCAAAGGCCTTGCCTTGTCCCTTCGGCACCGGCAATCCTTTGTAGTCCCTGAGAGTGCCGACGAGGTCCGCATCGTCGACTTTCCCGACGGCGTTTATCGTCTTTTCCAGTTGCGTTTGGAGTTTTTCGCGGGTCGGCGCATGCCCGATGCGCTCGGCGACACTCCGGAATTCCCTCAGGCGCACGACCGCATCTGCCTGCAATTCGGCGGCCCTCTCGAACCGAGGAGCGAGCTCTCGCAGTGCCTCTGGAGCCAGCTTGCCGTTGGCAACTAGCTCCGAAATTCCATCGACGGCATCGTGAGATCGAGCGCGGGCCTTCCCCGTCTTTGTAACAAGACCTTCAAGAAATCGTATGGCTCTGGGCCCCGCCTTCTCGACGAGCTTGGCCATCCCAATTCCCATGAACTCGGCAAGCACAATGCTGACACCGAGTTGGACGGCACCACGGCCAATGTCCTTTGCGACCTCAGTCCAGACACGCTTGTTTTCCATTTTCAGCTTCGCAAACACGCGAGCACGATCGCCCCTGATCTCGTTGACGATCGAGTCTGCCTCGGTGGCTTGTGGCTTCGTTGGTCCGTTACCTCGCTGTATTACTTCCTTGTAGGTCTGCAGCAGGTTCGAGAGGGGAACACGTTGGTCACCGTCGTCGGGTGGCGCCATTCCGCTCGGGTCGTGCAGCGTCACCGGGTTCCCCCGGCAATACGCATACAGATTCGTCCCATCCACAAACCCCGCCGGATCGGCTGCCGTCCAGCGCCCGAGCCACGGCGCGTAGTACCGAGCGTCGTGGTAGGTGAACCCCGTCTCGTCGTCGCACTCCTTGCCGGTATAGCGGTACTTCTTCTGGCTGATCGCCGAGCTCTTGTACCGCAGCGCCGTGCTGCCGTACGGGTGGTACTCCTCCATGCTGATGACGTCGCCGTTCTCGTCGACCTCGAGGCACGCGCTCCCCAGATGGTCGCCCAGCTGATACCGCGTCCGCGTCGTCGTGCCCTCGCGCTCGAGGATGAGCACGCGCCGCGTGCCGTCCATCACATGCAGCGTCGTGACCTCGGTGTCATCGGTGCTGGCGTACAGCTCGAGCGCGCCGAGGTAGGTCGTCGTCGCGACGTCCGTTCCGTCGTCGTGGCGCTTCCGCAGGCGCTGGCCGGCGCCGTCATAGAGGCAGGTCATCACGTGGCCGTTGCCAACGCGCGTCGTCGACTCCAGGCGATCGTTTGCCGACCAGGCCATCGCGCTCAAGTGCGGCATCGACGTCAGGTTGCCGTGGGCGTCGTGCGTATACTCCGACGTCGTGCTGTCGACGGTCGTCGACACGAGCCGATTCGACTGCGGCGTCTCGGTGTTCGGGACCACCTCGGTCTCGTACGTCCGCGTCCAGCCCGCCGCGACGCCCGGAAAGCTGCCGAAGTTCGTGTGCGCGACCTCCTCCAGGTTGCCCACCGCGTCGTAGTCATACGTCTCCTCGAAGTTGTGGAGCGTCAGCGGATCGTTCGGGTTGGCAGGGAAGCTCTGCCAACCTGGCGCGGTCTCGGATGGCGCCGCTGTGGTGTCGTGCTCGCGCCCGGAGGCGACGACGAGGCGATACAGCGCATCGTACTCGTACTCGCATCCGCCCGTGACCTCGACGCCACCGCGCGTGATCGTGGGCTTGCAGGCGTCGGTCACGGCCACGATGTTACCGACGGGGTCGTAGGAATACGAGAGGTCCTGGAGCTTCGTGCTGCTGCTCTCGGTCCTCTTCGTCACGAGGGTCGCGAGCCGAAACGTCTCCGGCTCGTACGTATAGAAGGTCACGACATCGTTGCCGTACCGGATCTTGGTCCGCTGGCCCTTGGCGTCGTAGGTGATGACGTCGACGACCGTCTGCTCGGTCGTCTCCCAGCTCGGCGTGACGAAGACCTGCGTCACTCGCCCGCCGTCGTCGTAGACGCGCCGCTCCTCGGAGTCGTCCGGAAGCGTTAGGACCGTCGGGCGATTCAGCGCGTCGAACGTCGTCTCGGTCGTGTGCGTCGTCGCTTCGAGCGCCGGAGTCCCACTCCAGTCCGGCGCGTCGTCGCCGTCGAGCAACGTGCGCTTGGCGACCGTCACGTTGCCCTTGAAGTCGCGCGCGGCGACCTCGGACACGCCGCCTTCGTCCCAATGCTTCCAGAGCATGCCGCGGAGGTTGGCGTTGGGCGCCGCCGTGTCCTCGCCGTAGGTCAGCTTCTCCGCGAGGCGCTCTGTCGTGCCGTCGTGGCTCAAGACCTGCGTCGGGCGCCGCAGCGCATCGTAGGCGTACTTTGTTCGAAAGCCGCGCGCGTTCCAGCGGTACATCGGCCGGCCCATGACGTCGTCGAGCGCCCAGCGATCGCCGGCGTCGGGGCTCGTCGTTTTGAGCGGCCGATCGAGCAGGTCGTAGGCGTAGGTGGCGCACACGACGCCACGCGCGTCGGTCACGCTCATCGGCCGGCCTTCGAGGTCGAGCTCCGTCGTCGTCGCGAGTGCAGTGCCGGTCGCGGTCAAGAACTCCTGCGCGATGACTGGCCGGCCGAGGACATCCAGCACCGTCGTGCTCGGCGTGTCGACGTGAAGAGAGGCCGGATCCGTGTCGTTCTGGTCAAAGCGCCGCACGGCCCATGGCCCCAGCTCGACCTGCGTGTGATGGCCGTCCGGCAGGTCGATGCGCGTCACGCGGCCGACCGGATCATAGTGCAGAAAGGCCGAGACCCCGACCTCCGGCGGCACGCCCTCATAGCTGTCGTCATCGACGAAGAACGGCTCGAACTGCCGGATGGGATTGCCCTTGTGGTTGTACACAGTGCGGCCCGACGACACCCAGGCTTGGTCGTCGACGGCTTCCACCTTCTGCTTCGTGACGAGCACGCGCCCGAAGCCGTCGAAGAACGTCCGGCTCTCGAGCCAGCGCGTCTCGGTGTCCTGGTGGGTCTCGCGCGCCCGTTGTCGAAACCACGCCGGCTGGGACTCCGTGGCAAACCCGTACTCGAACGTCACGGTCGGCTCCGACTCCGTGTCCCCGAGCGACTCGGTCGTCTTGCCCTTGACCCACGTCTTCGTGACACGCCCGAGCGCATCGAAGGCCGCGCCTGCGCGGAGGTTCATCGCCTTGCCGAACTCGCGCGGATCCGTCATCGTGGTCCTCATGCGTACTCAAGTCACGGAGCGTGGACAGGTTTCCATCCCATCCGAAATTCGACGCGCGCTCAATATCGGGGCCCACACGGTCGTCGACTGGGTCCTCGAGGGCGACTCGGTTCGACTGGTGCCGCTGCCCGCGGACCTCGTGGCGACCTTCCGTGGTTCAGGTCCGACGGGGGGAGTTGCCCGCCTCCTCGCCGATCGCCGCGCTGACCACGATGCCGGCTGATCGCCCGAAGTACGTATTCGATACCTCCGCCATCCTGGCGCTGCGCGGCAATGAAGTGGGCGCCGATCGGGTGGACGCTTTGCTCCGACAGGCCATGGGCGGAGGCGCAGAGGCATTCGTCTCGTTCATGACTCGGATGGAGCTGCTGCATGGCGTGACCGCGGCGGAGGGCCCAAAGGCGGCCGCCGACTGCCTGCGCCTCCTCGACGGAATGGGCCTCAGGTGGGTCTCGTGCGAGCCGGCGATTCTCGAACGCGCGGCCACCATCAAGGCCCGCGGGCGCCTGTCGGTGGCCGACGCGTGGATTGCCGCTACTGCTGTGGTCTACGGCGCGACCCTGGTCCACGCCGACCCTGAGTTCGAGAACGTCTCAGAAGCCAAGAGGCTCGCGCTTCGCTGAGCCAAGGCGGACTCGACCTGCCTGTCGGAGACTGCCTCGACCGCGTTGTGCTTGGCGCCGCGAAACGAGTCTTGAACTGAGGTGGAATGTGGCAGTCGGGTCGAGGGGCCATACCGTCGTCACAGCGCACCAAACGAAAAAGCCCCGGCAGGGCCGAGGCTTTCCATGGAGCGGGAGACGGGATTTGAACCCGCGACGTCCACCTTGGCAAGGTTACGAAGGCGGCTCCCATGTCGTCGCAGTCTCCGAGTTTTCAATGACTTAGCCATCCCAGGACGACACTCGGCGACCTGTACGAACACGACGACTTGGGAGTTGACTTGGGAGTTGGGAGATCGAGGTCCCAAGTTGGTGGTCCAGTTCGGTAGGTCCGGCCCTCTGCTGTGTACCGCCCCCGTCCGAACGTGACCGCTTGACAGCTTGGCATCGGACCAGGCAGGAGCAGTTACATGTCGAGAAAGCCGAGTACTCACCGTACTCCCGAGCAAAGGCTTCCCTCCTTCGGGAGCATCACCTCGAGAAGAAGCCCGTGTCGGACGTGTGCGAAGCAGCGGATGTCCAGCCCGACTTCGACAGCACATTGAACATGGCCACAATACAGCGAAATTTGTGATTGAGTCATTTCGCGGAGTTACGCCCCTGGCTACCCGCGACATGCGCCAAAAACCTACATACATGACCCGCTTCGATGTTCTTGACATTC
>SXOX01000036.1 GCA_005776585.1 Pseudomonadota bacterium
CGACCCGCTGCTGCTCGCCGCCGGAGAGCATCTTGGGGAAGCTCTTGAGGTGCCGCTCGAGGCCCACCGATTCGAGGATCTGCGTGACGCGGCGCCCGATCTCGCGGGGCCCGAGACCAAGAATCTCCAGCGATATCGAGACGTTATCAAAGACAGTACGGCGATCGAGGAGCTTGAAGTCCTGCCACACGACGCCGATGTTGCGCCGCAGGAAGGGGATCGACGAGGCGCGGAGCACGTGCAGGTTGCGGCCGTTGACGAGGATCTGACCCGATGACGACGGCTCATAGCCGAGCAGGAGCTTGACGAGCGTCGTCTTGCCCGCGCCGGAGGGTCCCGACAAGAAGACGAACTCGCCCTCGTGGATGCGCAGGTTCACGTCGCTGAGCGCTTCCATCCCGTTCGGGTACTTCTTGAACACGTGGAAGAGCTGAATCACGGGCGCGACCGTAGCACGGAGCGCCTGCGTGGCCAATTTTGCTGCGCCAATGGTCCGACGGTCGGTCCCCGAATTTGCACCGGCGGTTCGAGCCAACCATAATTCGCGACTTGGGCTCGCGGTCGCACGACGCGCCAGAGAGCCCAAGCCGAGGCTCACACGCTATGGTCATCGTGCTCGCCGCGCCGCCCGCCGAAGGCGTCAACTGGGTCCTGCTCACGATCGCGCTGGGGATCCTCGGAGCCGGCGGCCTCAGCCTGCTGTTGTTCTTCCAGAACCAGAAGCGGCGGAAGCTGGTCGACAGCCTGCGCGAGCGCAAGTCGGTGCCGGCTCCGCCGAGCCAGACGCGGCGCGACATCTCCGGTGAGCACAAGCTCGACATGGCCGACCTCCGGCGGGCCTACGACGCGGCGATGCGGGATCGGGACTACATGAAGGCCGCCTCGCTGGCCCTTCGGATGAAGGACGCGAGCCGCCAGGCCGAGGCCTACGAGCGCGCGGGAGACGTGGAGCGCGCGGTCGCGGCGTGGGTCGAGGCGCGCGAAGTCGGCCGCGCGGCGACGCTCCTGGAGGGCGCGGGGCAGCACGCCAAGGCAGCGCGCTTGTATCAGCAGGCCGGCGCGCCGGATGAGGCCATCGCCCTGTATTTGAAGATCGGGCAGGTCGACAAGGCCATCCCTTTGATTCGGCAGCAAGGCGACGAGATCCGGGCGCGGCGCATGGAGGGCGATCTCGCGAAGCGCCAGGACAACCGCGTCGAGGCGGCGCGGCACTACATCGCCGCTGGCGCGTTCCTCGAGGCCGCCGAGGTGCTCGTGACGGCCAACGAGCCGCTGAAAGCCGCCGAGGCCTACCGTCGCGCCAGTCGACCGCTCGATGCGGCGCGGCTCTTGCTCGCCAGTGGAGACCAACGACAGGCCGCACAGCTCTTCGAGGAGGGTGGCGCGCTCGTCGAGGCGGCGCGCATTTGGGAGGTGCTCGGCGATGCCGCCGCCCGGGAACGCTGCCTCGCACGTTCGGGCAACAGCTACGAAGCAGGCCGAGCGGCGTTCGAGCGCGGCGATCTCGACGCAGCACTTCGTTTCTTCGACGCGGTGCCGCCACTTGACGACCAGTACCACGACGCGGGCCTCTTCCGAGGGCAGATTCTGGAGCGTCAAGGACGACAGCAAGACGCAGCAGAGGCTTACCTTGTCTTCCTGAAAACGCGGTCAGTCAACCCTAAGACCGTGATGTTGTTCACCCGGGTGGCGCGCCTGCTAGAGGCCGTCGGCCAGGGCAAGCAGGCGCTTCGCATCCTGGGTCGGATCATCACGGCAGGCCTGGGGAGCTCCGACATCACCGGCTGGGCCGAGCGACTCGAGCGCACGGGAGACGACTCGATCGCGACGGAGAGCCTCGACGAAGAGGCCGCGGCCCCGCCGAAGCGGGCCCTGCCGGAGACCCCGCCCGCGCAGAAGTCGCCTCCGGCAAAGTCGCCATTTCCGGGGCGCATGGAGATCGACGACGCCGCCCTGTCTGTACTGGAACGGCGCTACAAGCTCGGAGATCGGATGGGGCAAGGCGGCAACGGCGTTGTCTACTTGGCCACCGACAAGGCGCTCGGGCGCGAGGTGGTCGTCAAGTTCCTCCATCAGGCGCTGCTCCCGACGGACGTCGCGCGCAAGTACTTCACGCGCGAGGCCAAGGTCGCGGCGAGCCTGAGTCACCAGAACATCGTGACGATCTACGACATCGGAACCGAAGGCGAGACGCTGTATTACTGTATGGAGTGGGTCAAGGGCAAGACGTTGGCCGACCTCGTCATCGAGGCCGGCGGGCGGCTCGGCCACGAGGCGATCGTGCCGATCATCTCGCAGTTCTGCGACGCGCTCGAGTACGCCCACGACCGACAGGTCATTCACCGCGACATCAAGCCGGGCAACGTCATGGTGACGACCGAGGGCAAGGTCAAGCTGCTCGACTTCGGTCTGGCGAAGGCACTGGACGAGAACCCGGACAAGTCGGTGTTTCTCTGTGGGACGCCGTATTACATGAGCCCGGAGCAGATTACGCGGGGGTTCCTTGACCATCGCACCGACATTTACAGCCTTGGCTGTATGCTTTACGTTATGTACACCGGGGACGTGCCCTTCCCCGATGGCAACGTTTTTCACCAGCATCAGACGGCGGCCGCGCCGGATCCGGTGACACGGGTGCCCGGCCTTAAGCCCGGCGTGTCGGCGGCCCTCATGAAGTGCATCGCAAAGGACCGCAACGAGCGCTTCCAGCGGGCGACCGAGGTTGCACGCGCCCTGTCGGCGGCCTGAACGAGGAAATGACGCACTGCGTCGTCACTTGGGGCGTTGAAGTCGCGTTTGGCCTCTGCTAGCCTGCCGCGCCAGCACGGCGAATGGGAGCTTGAACATGCGAACGAACCTCACCCTGATTGCAGCACTTGCGTTGACCGCCACGATGGGCACCGCGGTCACCGCGTGCGCGTCGTCTGACGCGGTCACCGGCGGGACTCCGCCGACGGACACGTCGACCACGGCGGAGACGATCGTCCCCAAGGAGGAGACCTCGGGCACAACGGGGCAGGATACGGCGCCTGAGCCCAAGGACACCGGCACGGCAGACACCGGCGGAGGCGGAGCGGACGTTGCGACGGACGCCACGGCAGACGCTGCGCCCGACGTGGTGGATGCAGGCACTCCGGCGGCCTGCGCCAAGGGTAAGGGCTGCTACAACGGCAAGTGCTGCACGTGCTTCCCGGACAAGAAGGAGTCGCACTGCGAGCAGGGCATCGACAACTCGCTGTCGGGCATCGCGTCGCTGGCCAACAGCCAGCTCCAGGGCTCCGTCGATGAGGGTCAGGTCAACCTGCTCGCCGAGTTCGTGAGCCCCACGCTCGACGGCAAGGAGTTCACGCTCAACATGTACACGGGAGACCTGGATCCCTCCAACGACGGCAAGGACGGCGACACCATCTGCGACGTGACGGCCCCAGGCTGCAAGTGGACGCTGGCGGACATCAACTACGACAAGGACTGCAAACCGCTCATCGCGTTCCAGAACGCGAAGATCACCTCGGGCAAGCTCACCGCCGGCGGACCCGATGGCGTGTTCCGGTTGTCGATCCCGATTCAGGGCTTCAACCTCGACCTGCTCGTGACGATGGCGCGCATCGAGGCCGACGTCACGCTGAGCAAGGACGGCAAGTCGGTCGAGGCCATCGCGGGCATCCTGGCGGGCGCAGTGCCCAAGAAGTCGATCGAGGACGCGGTCGCCAAGTTGGGCGACAAGCTGCCGATCTCGCCAGACGCAGTGAAGCAGATCCTGACGAGCGTGGTCAAGGAGGACATCGACGGCCTCGGCGCCGATGGCAACCCCGGCAAGGATGGTAAGTACGACTCGTCGTCCATCGCCATCAAGTTCGAAGGCGTGCTCGGCACCATCACGATGGTCGAGGTCAAGCCCGTCGAGCCGCCCAAGGACGCCGACGCGGGCTCACCGCCGCCGCCGCCGCCGGAGATGTGCAAGACCTACCCGACGACCTTCAGCCCCTCGGCCTACCGTCTGACCAAGGTCGGCCTCGGCGAGAATGCCAAGGCGGGCAACGGCCTCGACGTCGACGGCATCTGTGTGGAGCCTGATGGCGACCCGGGCGTCAAGTGCCCGGTTGGCGGCTGAGCCTCGGTTCCTCACGTGGCCTTTCGTCGCCGGATGTGCGCGCTCGCGCTGACTGTCGCTACGACGGCGTGCGCCTCGACGCTCGACAAGGACTCGGGCGGAGACCACGTTCGCGGCAAGGCGGTCGTGGTGAAGCTGAACGAGACGCACGACGATAGCATCTCGGCCGACCAGGGGGACCACACCGACTGGAAGAAGCTCACGCTCAAGGCGACGACGATCATCGACGTCAACGTCTATTGGGACGATCCCAGCGTTCGGGCGAAGGTGAACGTCAAGGACCAGTTCGGCGGTCAGGTCTATGAGCTGACGCACGAGCCAGGCGAGCGTGAGAATCACTGGAAAGGCATGAAGCTGCGTGAGGGTGACACCTTCCTCGAGGTGGTTGCCGAGCGCGGCGCAAGCGTGTACACGATTGAGCTGACGAGCGGCGATGGCGCCGACGACGGTGGCGGCGGCGATGACGGGACCCCGCCACCCGAATGACCAGGAAGTTTCGTCAATCGCCCTCGGCCCCCGTTGACACCCGCAGAACGCGTGTGCTAGCAGGGCTGGGCCCGAATCAGGGGTCCGCAGGAACACGAACCGATGAGGTCGGATGAGCCAGTTCGAGGTCATCAAGGACATCAACGAGACGCTCAAAGAGCTCTTGAAGGAGTCCTTCAAAGCGAACGGCTTCACGACGGTGAGCGTCAGCACCGATCGACCCAAGAAGGACAACATCAAGAACATGCCGACCGTGTCGTGCTACATGTATCACCTGGGCTTCCACCAGGGGTACAAGGAGCGCGCGGACACGCTCGTGTCGAGCTACGACAAGCAGGGAAACGTCGTCGAGTACTACCAGGATGCGCCAGCCTACCTCTTCGCTCACTTCATCGTGAGCGTGTGGGGCAACTCCCCCAACGAGGAGAACTTGCTGCTGGGGCTCGCGGTCAAGACGTTTCTCGAGCACCCCATTCTCGAATCAGAGACGTTGAAGGGCGACTCGTTCTATCCGGACGACAAGATCAACGTCTATCCCAATCTGCAGGCCGACTTCAACGACACGCTCTCCTTCTGGAGAAGCTTGAACGAGGAGCTCCGGCCTTCGGTGTACTACTTCGTAAGATTTCGTATCGAATCCGAACGAAAATCTTCCGAAGTCAGGCGTGTCACGGGTAAGGACTTTGCGATTCGTTAGAAGCGCCGGTACCAAGCCCGATGTGGTTGTCGTGCCAACTGGAGTTGGTACGCTGAACAGGGGTTAGAGATAGGAGGAAAAGGATGGCTACTTCATACCTGTCGCCCGGCGTCTACGTCGAAGAAGTCGACCGCGGCACCAAGCCGCTCGAGATGGTCGGGACCAGCACTGTGGGTTTCGTGGGTGAGTGCAACATCGGCCCGGTCAACGAGCCGATCTTCTGCACCAACTGGTCGCAGTTCACCAAGAATTTCGGGGATTTCCAGCACTCCGAGTACTTGGCGCACGCGGTGTACGGCTTCTTCAACAACGGTGGCGGACGTTGCTACGTCCTCAACGTGGGTACCCTCGAGGACGCGGCCAAGGACGCCGAGGCCAAGAAGGGCCCGAAGCCGGCGAGCAAGGCGGCGCTGTACATCGGTACCGACAACGGCCCGGGCACCCGTACGGGGCTCAAGGCGTTCGAGGACGTCGATGACATCAACATCGTGGTCTCGCCCGGACAGACGGATCCCGTGATCCAGGATGCCGTGCTCTCGCACTGCGAGAACATGCGCTATCGGTTCGCGATCATGGATTCGCCCGAGTCCATCGAGAAGGGCGGCGTCGACAAGCTCGGCAAGCCGCGCGACTCGAAGTACGGCGCGTACTACTTCCCCTGGATCGAGGTCTATGACCCGATCAAGGGCAACGTGTACCAGCCGCCCTCGGGCTACATGGCGGGCGTCTACGCGCGCGTCGATGGTGAGCGCGGTGTCCACAAGGCGCCGGCCAACGAGATCGTGCGCGGCGCGCTCGGCCTCAAGTACAACATCACCAAGGGCGAGCAGGACATCCTCAATCCCAAGGGCATCAACTGCATCCGCGAGTTCACCAACCGCGGCATCCGCATCTGGGGTGCCCGCACGATCTCGTCGGACGCCTCGTGGCGTTACGTCAACGTGCGCCGGCTCTTCAACATGGTCGAGCAGTCGATCGAGCTCGGGACCCAGTGGGTCGTCTTCGAGCCGAACGATCAGCGCCTGTGGAAGCGCATCACGCGTGACATCAGCGCCTTCCTCCTCCGCCTCTGGCGGCAGGGTGCGCTGTTCGGCAAGACCCCGGAGGAGGCCTTCTACGTCAAGTGTGACGATGAGACCAACCCGCCGGAGGTCATCGACGCGGGCCAGCTGATCGTCGAAATCGGCATGTGCCCCGTGAAACCGGCCGAGTTCGTCATCTTCCGCATCGGCCAGATGCCCACGGGTGGTGACGTCAGCGAGTGATAGGTCGGGTCAACTGACCCTGCCACGAAGCGGCCTCGGGACCCCGTCCCGGGGCCGTTTTCGTTTGGTGGGGGCACGGGTGGAGCAGCCAATGTCCGAATTGTCCGAACACGACGAGATGCCACGTGGCACGGACTTTGCTCTGCTTCCGGCCCATCACGGGCTAACCCCGCCCCTGTTCGGATGACCATGCTCGCGGGAGCGAGAAGGAGATTTAGTAATGCCGAATCGCCGTCCTTTTGACCACATTGGCGCCTTCAACTTCAAGGTTGAGATCGAAGGCGTCACGCAAGGCGCTTTCCGTAACGTCGAGGGCCTCGACAGCGAGACCGAGATCGTCGAGTTCCAGAACGGTGACGATATCGTCCTCCGCAAGCGGCCGGGCCGCACGAAGTACTCGAACGTCACCCTGAAGCGCGGCTACATCAACAACACCGAGCTCTGGGACTGGCGCAAGAAGGTCGTCGAGGGCAAGATCGAGCGCAAGGCCGGCTCGATCATCCTCTGCGCCGACGACGGCTCCGAGATCATGCGCTACAACTTCTTCGAGGCGTGGCCCGCCAAGTGGAAGGGCTTCACCCTCGATGGCAAGGGCAACGAGGTCACGGTCGAGGAGCTCGAGCTCGCGGTCGAGAAGATCGAGCGCGGTTGATCCGTACTCGCTCAGCCCGCTAGCGCGAGAGCGTCAGCCAACGAAAGCCTCCGGACTCCGGGGGCTTTCGTGTTTGGTGCGCACGATCGCGGCCGCTTGCGCCCGGTCGGCGGTCGTGCTTTCCTCCTCCCCCGACACACGCCCCTTCCTCGCACGCCGCGCGAAGCGGGCCCCCAACACGGAGGTAGATCATGGCATTCCAAACCGAGTTCGAGTTCACCCTGCCACGCGGCTACGTCGACAAAGACGGCAACGTCCACAAGAAGGGCGTCATGCGGCTGGCCACGGCCAAAGACGAGATCCTGCCGCTTCAGGACTACCGCGTGCAAAACAATCGGGCCTATCTGGTCATCATCCTGTTGTCGCGCGTGATCTCGAAGCTCGGGGATCTGAAGTCGATCAATCCGGCCGTCGTCGAAGACCTCTACAGCGCCGACCTCGCGTACCTCCAGGACTTCTATCGCCGGATCAACGAGGAGAACACCTCGAAGGTCAACGTCACGTGCCCGGAGTGCAAGCACAAGTTCCAGTTCGACCTCGGGGGTGAGCTGGGGGAATCGTAAGCTACCCCCTGGAGCGGATCTACCAGGAGGTAGCGTACATCGCCTACCATTTCCACTGGAGCATCGACGACGTGCTCGCCATGGAGCACCGTGAGCGTCAGGTGTGGGTCAAGGAGATCTCCGAGATCAACAAGGAGATCAACAAGACCCGCAAGTAGAAGTCCTCGTTTTGACGCATCGCGCGGTGGGACCGAAGACCCCGGCCATCGGACCCCACGGCGCGGAAGTGCTGACCCCACGCGTTCCTCCCCCGTTCTTCCATGATGCCCGCTTCCGCGGTCCGGCGCGGAGTGGTATCGTCCTGGCTTGGCTCGTGACGAGCCCGGCCCGCTGCGCGGTGCAGCGACCGGAGCGAGCACGGAACTTGCAGAAGGGTATCGCGCTCGACACCGCCCCGCAGGGGCAGCCTCTCCGTCGCTCGCTTGTCACTTCGCCCTGGGTCCGTGGACCCGAGGCCCGGTGACCCCGGGGAACGGAAGGCCCAAGCAGGTCGAGCCGAAGAAGGGCGTTGACGTGAATCTCGACATGCGACCCCCAGGCGTACACGCGGCGACGAAGGATCGCCGTTACACGCCCGTCGTGCTGGCCAAGAGCGGAGTCGTCGGCTTCGTCGGCATCACGCAGAAGGGGCCCACCAACGAGCCCGTTCGGGTCACGTCGCTCGATCAGTTCCGTCGCGTGTTCGGCGCGCTCAAGATCGACTCCTACCTCGAGCACTCCGTCAGCGGCTTCTTCGAGAACGGTGGCCGTGAGTGCCAGGTGCTGCGCGTGTGTCATCTGAGCGAGGGTGGCTCGGGCGAGGTCGCCTCGACCGCGCGAGTGCTGCTGCGCGACCAGCTCGACCGGCCAACGGTCATCGCCGAGGCGCTCAACGAGGGCACGTGGGGCAACGAGATTCAGCTGAAGGTCAAGCGACCGGAGGCTCGGGTGCAGACGTTGCTCACGCTCGATGTCCGTGAGGGCGAGCGGTCGGCCAAGGTCCAGTCGACCCACGGATTTCGCCGTGGCACGGTCGTCAAGGTCTATGACGAAGAGCATGCGGAGTACCGCACGGTCGCCGATGTGGACGGCACCGATCGCGTCCTTCAGTGGCGCATCGATGAGCCCCTGAAGACCAGCTTTCGCTCCAACGCCCCGACCTACATCGAGCCCATGGAGTTCGAGCTCGAGGTTCGGACGCTCACCAAGCGCGAGAGCTTTCGCGACCTGTCCATGGCGCCGAGCTCGGACAACTACTTCGTGCGCGTCGTCAACGCCCAGTCAGACCTGGTGCGGCTCACGGATCTCCGCACCGAGGGCGAGATTCAGGACCGGTACCCCATCGCCACGGAGCTGACGGCGCTGACCGGCGGCAAGGATGGCATCTTCAACATCACGGCCGACGACTTCATCGGCATGAACCTCGGCCCCAATGAGCGCTACGGGCTCGCGGCGTTCGAGGCGGTTGAGACCATCGACCTGCTGGCGGTGCCGGACCTGCTCTGGGCGGTCGAGAACAGCTCGGGCTTCCGCACGGCGAGCGGCTACGCGGCCCTGCGCGACGTCGAGGCCGTGCAACAGGCCATGGTCAGCCAGTGCGAGCGCATGCGGGATCGCTTCGCCATCCTGGATCTGCCGAACCATCGCAACTTCGTGCACGCGCTTCAGTGGCGGCTCCAGTTCGATACCGCCTACGCGGCGTTCTACTACCCGTGGATCGTCGTGGACCACCACGGCAAGCGCACGAGCATCCCGCCCTCGGGGCACGTCGCCGGCATCTTTGCGCGGTGTGACTACGGACTCGGGACGCATCGGGCCCCGGCGAACGAAGAGCTCAAGGGCGTCATCGACCTCGAGGTCCTCCTCTTGGACGGGGACATCGGCACCTTGAATGGCGAGGGCGTCAACTGCATCAAGGCGTTCAACAAGCGTGGGCTGCGCGTCTGGGGCGCACGCACCGCGTCGTCGGATCCGCAGAATCGCTACATCAACGTGCGTCGCTCGATCAGCACCATCATCCGGTCCATCTCGCAGAACCTGCAGTGGGTCGTGTTCGAGCCCAACGACCCCAAGCTGTGGAAGTCCATCTCGAGCGGCGTCGGATACTTCTTGATGACGCTGTGGAAGGCCGGCTACTTCAAGGGCAACGTCCCTGAGGACGCCTTCTACGTCAAATGCGACGATGAGACGAATCCGCCCGAGTCACGTGACGCGGGCTTCGTCGTCGTCGAGGTCGGGGTGGCGCCGGTCCGCCCCGCTGAGTTCATCGTCTTCCGCGTCGCTGAAGAGAACGCGGAGATTGGTCCTGTCGCGGAGCAGTAGTCACCGAAAGGTGAGAAAGGTGTAAGCCATGTCTCTCGGATTGTCGGTTGGCGGAGCAGCAGGCGGATTCATCAGTGGCAAGGTCGGCGGCGCCATGGGTGGCGTGGTCGGGAGCGTCGCAGGTGCTGCGCTCGGAAACCTGGCCAACTTCGCAATGGGCGCGCTGTTCGGCACTCGCCGCGACCCCGATCTCCAGTTTTGTTACACAGTGGAGATTGACGGCATCACGCTCGGCATGTTCTCGGAGGCCGGCGGGATCAAATGGTCCATGGAGACGGAGAACGTCAAGTCGGGCGGCAACAACGACCACGAGTTCTACCTCCTCGGTCGTGCCAAGTTCGATCCGTTGGTCCTCAAGCGAGGCTTCGTCGCCGCAGAGGGCATGCTCTTCGACATGATGAAGGCCAACTACGACCTCACGTCGAGCGCAGCGCCGCGCCACAAGGTCGACGTCGTCGTCCTCAAGCGGCAGAACAACACCGGCCTCTCGGGCCTCGTCGGGCTCGGCGAGATCGGGCGCTTCTCGTTCCCGAACTGCTTCGTGCAGGAGTGGAGTGGCCCGCAGTTCAACGCAAAGACGAGCGACATCACGATCGAGTCGATCACCTTCCGCTATGACTACGTGGAGTTCCTTCCGGGCGGGCCACTGGCCACGGCGCTCGGTGCGATCGGCGGGGCGATTGGCGGCAAGCTCGGCGGCGCGGTCGGAGGCAAGATCGGCGGGGCGATCGGCAGCGCGGCAGGCGCGGCCGGTGGCAAGGCGCTCGGAATCTAGGCGAGCGGTAGCGGCTCTGACGCTCAACACGGCGAGGAACGACCATGGCGACGGAATCACGGAAAGTCGGAGAGCTCGCGCGGCTCGGGCAGCTTGCGTTCGCCGGGCGCGGTGCGGAGCTCGCGGGCCTCGGGCGCGAGGACGCCAACGTCATGAGTGCGTGGGCCGCCTTGACCGCGTCGGTGGTGGACTCGAAGTTCGACTGCTGCGTGAGCTCGGCCTATGACTCGACGACCTTCGCCGGTCTCAATCAGTCGGTCACCGAGCGCTACCTGACCGACGATCCCTCCTTTGCGTTTGGTACGCCGTTGACCATTGGACGTCGGTTCGGCGGGGCGTGGTCTCCTGAGGTCGGCTACGGCCTCATCGACTTCATCGAGCCGGAGTGGCTCACGCTGGAGGACGACGCGCTGGACAACGAAGACTTCCGCACCGAGGCGCTGGCGCGTCGTTCCATGTTTGGTCGGTCCGCCCCCAGCTCAGCACGTTCCGCTCGACGCAATCGAGCTGACGTCGTGGCGCCACGGCGAGCGCCTCGGTCGATGACGGTCGACTCCGGCGGTGTTGCCGATGGCTCCGACTGGACCACGGCCGCTCCGGCGACCCCGCGGCGGGCCGAGGCAGCCTACGTGCAGCCCTACCCGAAGGCGATGGGCAATACGGGTGCACGCTTTGTCACGAGCGCGCAGCGGCGGCTAGCCACGGTGGACGCAGGCGCGACGTCGGTGGCAATCGACGGCGACCGCATTTCGATGCGTCAGTTGGGGCGCGCCGTCGAGTCACTCCGAGCCACGAGCGGCGCCGCCGCAAGCCCGATCGAGGCCGAGACGCTCAGGGCGCGAGCCTTCTCGCGCGTCGATACCGAAACGACAGCCTGGTCAGGTCACGTGCCAACGGTCGAGGCCGATCTCGGACGCGCGACCCCGGCGGGTCGTCATGCCTCGGGCACGACAGAGAGCACACGCGTCCAGGGGAACCGATCTGCTCGGCGGCCGACGAGCCGATCCATCGCGCGCACGTCCCCGCGCTCCCTGGCAGGATGGGAGTCACGTCCTTCGGCCGCGCCTCTCGTGGAGCTCGATGGCATCGCCGTCTCTGCAGATCGCCTGCCGAGTCTCGCAGCCGGCCTTGGGGTTGCGTCCCAGGCCTTCGCCATCGGTCGCTCCCCTCGATCCGCTGGACACACGGCCCGTCTCGCGAGAGGCGCCGTTACGCCCGACGTGGCCGGCGTGGGCGAAGTTCCGAGCACGACTGCCGCTGCGCAGCGGCTCGGTCGTGGCCCGACGGGGATGACCGCGCCGGATGGCGCGAGCGTTCCTGCCTTGGGCGGGGTCTTCTCCCCGTCCCGGCTCGAGAGCGCCTTGCAGGTCGTCTCTTACTCACCGCGGACCTCGGCGCCACGCCTTGGCTACGACGCCGTCCTCTATGACGCCTCTGAGATGGCGTGGCTCGCCATGGAGACCGAGAGCCCCGCAACAATCGATGGAGCGCAGGCCACGACGCTTCAGCGCCCTGGTCGTCGATTGACGGCTGCGGAAGCGGCGACGCATGCCGCTTCAACTGCGGTCCGCGCCCGGGGGCTGACGCTCTCCGGACTGGTCACGGCGGCGACGCCTTCGGGAGCCGCTCGGTCGGCCGCGGGCGCTGGATTGCCCACGGTCGGTGGGTCGGAGCGAGCCCAGCGCGCGACCTCCGATTCCGGCTCATGGAGCCAGCTCGAGAAGGCCGCCGCGACGTGGATGATGGCCGACGCGGGCCTGGACGGGGTTCGCCCTGGCAGAGCCGCTGTGCGCGATCTGCAGGCGACCGCTGCGACGGAAGGACACGGCCGGGCGATGCTCGACCCGCAGAGGACCGAAGCGGCTCCACCCGGCGCCATGACGGTCGATCGCGTGACGGAGATGGCGCCAGCGTCGTCGGTCGGGTACGCGACGGGTCACGCGTTGCTTCAGGCGCTCTATTCGGCCGGCACGCCGGCTGGACGAGCCGCCATGGCAAGCTCACAGGAGAGGCGCGGGGCGCTCAGCGTCCAGGATCTCGTGCCCGTCAGCAACGCCGGCGCCCTCAGCGCCCGCTCAGAGTTTGCCCGGCAAGCTCGCAGCGCCGCAGGCGATGCGCGTCTCTCGCCCGTCGCCGGCGAATCGGGGATCGCGCAACGGCGAGCCGGAGAGGCCTTGAGCCTGCGCGCGCAGCTTGGGATGTCGCTCGGACAGACCCACCTGTCGGCAACCACGACCAGAGCGGAGCTCTTTGCTGCGCGTCAGCTCGACGCCGGCTGGACGAGCCCGACCGGTGCCACGACGGATGGCATCTCCCTACCTGGGGAGGTCACGATTCGACCGTCGTCGCTTGCGTCGTACGTCGACGATCCCGTCGTGTACGTCGGCCTGGAAGGAGACGGAGCCAGCTCGATCGAGCCAACGCTCAAGCACGGGACGCCGCGCACGCAGGCGCGGGCTCGAGCCATGTCGCCGCAGGTCCATGCGGCGCTCGACGCGGTGACGATGCCCTTGTCGTCGGCGGCGTCGCTCGAGGCGAGTCTGCGCGCGGCCAGCGGGTCTGGCCGCCGCGACGGCCAATCGCAGGTCGCCGGCATCGCCACGGCTCAGGCCGATGGCGCTGGGACGCAGCCGTGGGAGGCTCTCGGACGCCATCGGTCGTTCGATCGTCGCACCATGTCGGAGCTGAGCTCCCATGTGTCGGAGGCGCCTGGACGGGAGTCCCTCCTCGAGCGACGTGTCGGCGCGCTGTCGCACGAGAAGTCGGCTCCCGGAGTCGTCTCGTGGGTCTCGACAGCACCTGGCTTTTCGCCTGCCACGGCCTCACTCTCCACCGGTGACCTTCTGGGCACCGTGGGGTCGACGCAGGGTGCCCCGAGCCTGGGTTCCGCCGTGTCGGGGCCAGCCGATGCGCGCCAGCTCTTCTACCGCTTCTCGGGGGATGCCGAGACGACCTTCCTCGCCGGAGACGCCGAGCTCGGTAGCGCTCCCCTGGGTGCGGTCGCGGGCAGTCACGTCGTTGTGTCCAAGGGTCGCGTCACGCGCATCGCGCCTGCGACCGCCGCGGCCGCGCGCGCATCGACGATCGCGCCGGTGCAGACACGGACGGTGGGCTCGGAACGTTCCACGCGGGACGAGCGACGCCTCGACGACGTCGCCGGGACCGGCGGCCGGCCGCGGGCGGCGCGCTCACCGGCCGACACGACGCGTTCGGCGGTAGACTCGAGCCAGGTCATTCCGGGTCTCGTGCGCTCGGTCATGACGCCGACCTCGGGATTCCACGCGGTCTCCGAGGGCACCTCGGCACTGACGCAGCTGTCGGTTGCAACGGCCTCGCATGCGGCGAGCCTGCGCGCGGCACATGGCTTGGCCGTCATCGGCTCAGAGCTCGGCCACCTGCCAAGCGCAGCGCGCGGGGTCGTGACCCGCGCCCTGTCCGCTCTCGGGGCGCTCGGGCCGCGCGCCGAAGCGTCGGCCTTTGGATCGGCCGCGACCGGCTCGTCCGCCGCGACCGCCATCATCGAGCGCCTCACGTCACTCGTCGGGCTCGGGCCCTCCGCGTCCCGTCGCGTCGTCGCGAGTCGACTTGCAGACGCAGGTGTCAGCCTCGATGAGCTCGTCCACGCGCTGGGCAGCGAGCCCCTGGATGCGACCAGCACACGCGAGCTGACCACTCGCCGGGCAATGAAGCCCGACGCGGCACCGGGGCGGTCCGCGGACCTCTCGGCGCCCGAGCGCGCCGCAGCGCTCCGCCGAGGTGACGCGCTTGCGGCGCAAGGCACCGCGGCTCTCGGAAGCCCGGCTGCGGTGACCATGGCGGCGACGCACGCGCTCCTCGGCGCCGACGCGCGACCGGCATCGACGCTGCGAACCAGCCCGTATTTTGGGGAGTTCGCCCCTGCGTCCATTCGCATGGGTGACGCGCTAGGCTCACTGCGGTCGCTCCTGGCCTCTATCGGCCTGACGGATGCGCCAGACACTAGCGCTGCAGCACCCGCAGAGCGGCTCTCTCGCCTGGCCTTCGACGCGCCGGAGACCACGTGGCTTGACACCTCGGACCCCGCTGGGGCCTCGACCGTCCCCGCGACTGACGCCGTCAAGAGCGCCTCGGCTCGCGGCCGCGCCGCGACGACCGTGGCAGCGCCGCACACGCGTCCGGGGAGCCCGGCGAGCTGGGACGCATCGGACGCCATCGTTCGGCGTTTGGGAGCCGGAACGAGCGATCCGACTGAGCGCGCCCTGGAGCGCATGACGTCGATCCGACCGACCTCGTCCGAGCATGGCCCCGAGGCCCTGCCGGGGGCGTCCCTCACGCGGGATTGGGTGGCCACGACGGAGAGCGCCGCTCCCCCGTTTGCGGAGCGCCTCCTGGCTGCCTCCGCACCGTGGGAGCAGCACGCAGGCTCGAGCGCTGCGGCGCGAGAGCTGTCCCTGGGTCAAGGCTCCGATCTGGAGCTGCTCGCGAGCGACGCGCAAGCGACGTCGGCCGATGGACTCACGCTCGGGGCTCGGCGCACGTCGCGGGCGCCGTCGGCGGGGTCGTCCTCCGCTCAGGCCGGCGCAGCCGCAACGCGCAAGGCGGGCTCGAGCGCCGCAGCCACGCTGCTTGGGAAGGGTGACCGCAGCGTCGCTTCGGGCGTGGCCGAGGGCCGTTTTGCCGAGATCGTGCAGCTTGCGGCCGCTCAGCTCGGACGAGCGTCGCAGGTCGACGGACCGCGCGGCTTCCAGGCCATGGGCTCCACCGCCATTCATGCGCTGCTGCGTGGCATGCCGACGAACCGGGCCGTGACCTCGTTCCTGGCGGGCGGGATCGACTTCGCGCACACGGTCATCGACCGTGCCAACGGTGCCTTCGCGGGACTCGATCTCGGCGTGCTGCGGTCCCTCGACCGGCAGGCCGAGGCGAACGCGGAGAACGCCGCGAGCCCCTCGCTCGTACCCGGGATGCAGGAGTGGCCGGAGGACATGCGCACCTTCCTCGGCCAGGACGACGCGCCGCAGGGCTCGACTCGGGCCATCAACGCCAAGGTGGAGCGCCTCGAGCGTCGCATGGACGCCGCGCAGCAGGCCTACACGCGGCTTCGGGATGCCCGTCCGGCAGCGGCGGGGCCGCCCCATTCACTGGACTCGGTCGACTGGAGCTTCGTGCGCACGGGCGCCTATCGCGACGTCCCGCAGGGCGCCGACCTTGGTCGCTTGGCCTCGGCCATGGTCAAGTCACGCGACGTCCCGATGGCCGACATGGCCTACGTCGCACCCGCGGCCAAGGTGGTCGCGCAGCAAGCCCAGATGAAGCCGGCCAACGAGCCGTCGGCCTCGTCGAGCTCCTCGTCGAGCTCCGCCCCCCAGGGCAGTGCCGAAGGAGAGCGTGAAGAGAAGGTCGACTACGACTCGCTCGCGATGAAGCTATTGGGCAGGATCGCGCGGAAGAGCGCGTTCGACAAGCACCGCACCGGCGGCCACTAGGCGCCGAGGCACCCGGAGTTCGCGGCCCTGAGGGCCGAGGAGGAAGACGATGAGCTTGATGAGTGGTCTCGCGGATATGGTGAGCGGCGCGCTCGCAGCGGGCGGCCTCTTGATGAAAGGTGGCGTCACCGCGGCGCGTCTGGAGGTCGCTCCGAACGAGGCGCGCGCCAAGACGTGGCTCGCGCAGTGTCCCTTCGTGACGTTCCAGTTCAACCCGGAGTCGATCAAGATCGACCGCTACGCGCCCACCACGACGGTCCCGGTCGCGGGCCAGTCGCAGGTCGGCAACACTCAGGTGTCGGGCGCCAGCGAGAACCGGCAGGCCACGATTCAGCTGACGAACATCGTGTTCGACTGCTTCGAGACCCGGCCGCTCACGAGCGTGTATACGGCGTTCGTCCAGAAGCTGGAGCTCTACGCGGGCATCGACCCGGAGAAGCACGCGCCTGCGTGGCTGTACTTCAACTGGGGCAAGTTCAGCGAGGGCTTCACGGGCGCGCATCGGCTCTACTGCAAGCTCGAGAAGCTCGAGGCGACGTACACCATGTTTCACTCGGACGGGACGCCACTCCGCGCCAAGTGCAACATGACGCTCAAGACTGGAAACCCGGAGGAGCAGCCCGAGAACAAGTCGCCCGACCACGCCAAGCTGGTCACGGTGCTGCGGGGTCAGTCGATTACGGACATCGCCTACCACGAGTACGACGACCCGCGGGAGTGGCGGCGCATCGCCGACGCGAATCAGATCGACGACCCGACGGCGCTGATGCCGGGGACTCGCCTCATCGTTCCTCCGATCCTCAAGCGCTAGGAGAGTTGGCTCATGCCAATGAAGAACCGCGAAACGGTCAACCTCCTCGTCAAGCTCGACGGAAGCACAAGCATCCGTGGGCCGGGCGGGCAGACCTATGAGCTCACCAACAACATGGGACTGGTGTCGCTGTCGATCGACCTGCGACTCGACGCGCCGGACGCGTTCGAGGCAGAGTTCCTAGCTACGCTCGAAGGCCAGCACACGGTCTACGAATACGTGAAGGAAGGGATGCAGGTCGAGGCCGGTCTGGGCTTCGAGACGCCCGTCTCGCCGATCTTCAAGGGCGAGATCATCTACATTGATACCGACTACGATGTAGAGAGCGGCCACCGCGTCATGATTCGAGGGTTCGACAAGAACCATCGACTGACACGCGGCCACGACGCCAAGACCTGGGGCGACGGCTTCAAGCAGGAGCAGAAGATGTCGGGCGGCCTCAGCTCGCTCTTCAGTGGGCAGGGCCTCCAGTTCAAGGCGCCCTCCAAGGAGCCGCAGCACGCCTATGTCCCGAAGACGATGGGCACCGACTACGACTTCATGAAGTGGACCGGACAGACGCCGTTCCGCAAGCCAGACGTGACGTCGAATGCCGTGGCCCAGATCTGCTTCGAGAACCTCGAGGGAAGCAATCCGGTGCGCGTCCTCAACGTGCGCTATGGCGTCTCGACGTTCCCGGCCTATCAGAAGGTGCGTGTGCACGGCTGGGACGTGAAGAAGAAGGCGGCGTTCATGAAGGAGATCACCAAGTGCTCTCCTGAGATCGACTGCGCCCAAGCCAACTCGAGCGCGGGCTGGACGGCGGGCTGGACCAACGCGAAGGACGCGGTCGGCAAGGAGTCGGTTTACGAGGCGGTCGTGAATTGGACCGAGCATCCCGAAGAGGCCGAGAAGGTCGGCCAGGCCATCTTCGACTCCATGAGCCTCAAGTACCTCACCGGTGAGGTCACCTGCGAGGGCGATCCCGCGATCATCCCCGGCAAGCCCGTCGAGCTGAAGGGCTTCAGCGGTCGCATGAACGGCAAGGTCATCGTGACCCAGGCCGTGCATCGCTACTCCGCTCAGGGTCGTGTTCCTTATCTCACCACCTTCCAGTTCGCCTCCAACGCGGGCAAGAAGGCCTCCTAGCACCGTTTTTCGACCGCGGGGCGCGCTTTGGCCCTCGGTTGACACGTCCGCCCACCCGCATATCATCGGCGCCGCCTCGGGCTTTCCGAGGAACCGCGTGTCTCATCGCAGCACGCGGAAGGGGGGAGTCGTGAAGGATTCCGACGATATGGACGTGTTGTCCGCGCTGCAGGACATCCTCGACGAGGTCGTCAACGGCCGCGAGGACGGGCACAAGTGTCCGTTCTGCAAGGACGGCGTCCTCGAAGCGACCGTCGAGCCCGACGTCAAGGTCAAGCTCGAGTGTGGCTCATGCAAGCGCATCTTCGAGGGTCGGCTGAGCTAAGCACGCATGAGCACGAGCTTTCCCAAGAAAAACTTCCTCGGGACCGGCTGGTCGTTTCCGGTCCGGATCGGCAGCTCCGGAGGCATCGCGCTCTCGAGCTACGAAGAGAACATCGAGGAGAACGTCCGCGTCATCCTGGGGACGGCGGTCGGCGAGCGGGTCATGGAGCCCGACTTCGGCTCACGCCTCCACGACTACGTCTTTCACCCGAACAACCCCACGACGTCCTCGAGCGTGTGCTTTCACGCGCAGAGCTCGTTGTCCAAGCTCGAGCCGCGCATTCGTGAGATCGCCGTACGTGCGTACCCCGATCCCAATGCGGACAACGTATTGCTTCTTCACGTAACCTACAAAATCATTCGCGACAACGAGCTTCGCAACATGGTTTACCCCTTCTATCTCCGGAGGGAGCAGGACCTATGATCCCGAGCCCGAATCTCGACGACCGCCGGTACGACGACATCGTCGATGAGGCCATCCGGCTCATTCCGCAGTACTGCCCGGACTGGACCAACTTCAACAAGGCCGATCCGGGCATCACGCTCGTGCATCTGTTCGCGTGGATGACCGAGCTCGTCATCTACCGTCTGAACAAGGTGCCCGAGAAGAACTACCTGTCGTTCCTCGACATGATGGGCATCCAGCGGCAGCCGCCACAGCCAGCCCGAACGGTGCTCACGTTCACGATCAGCGAGAAGGCGGACTCCACGCTCGTGCCCGCCGGCACGCAGATTGCCACGCACCCGACCGGAGACCGCAAGGAGACGCTGTTCGAGACCGAGACGGACCTGACCGTCGTCAACAACAAGCTCTCGCGCGTCGTCAGCCAGTACCACGATCAGTACGCCGACATCACGAGCTACCTCGAGACGAACGAGGCCTTCGAGGTGTTCGAGGGCGTGCGCTCGGTGGACCGGTATCTCTACATTGGCGACGATCGGCTCGAGAACTTCAGCGAGGCCGCCATCCTCACGTTGACCATCGAGGTGGCCAACCCGGGGGAGCGTCCGTTCCCCAAGATGATGGAGTGGGAGTACTGGAACGGCGAGCGCTGGCGTGAGCTCAACGAGGCCGGCATCGACACGGATCCGGACAGCATCGCCTTCGCCGGGCCGGGCAACCACGAGAAGTGCGTCGTCGGCGAGGTCGAGACGTTCTGGATTCGCGGACGGCTGGCCGAGGTGCCCAAGAGCTACGACGAGACCGAGGTCCACAAGCTCACGGGGCGCATCGAGGTCCTGGGAGACGGCATCGACCCGGAGCTGATGTACTTCAGCCCGGCGCCCGACGCCTACCTCATCTTGGACTCCGACCGGAACTTCAAGCTCTTCGGCGACGAGCCGCACATCGACACGTTCTTGTACATCGCGTCAGACGAGATCTTCCGTCAGCCCAAGACGCGTGTGAAGGTCGAGGTCATGCTGACCGACCCGAGCATCGTGGAGAAGCCGGCACCGTCGGCGGATCTGGTGCTGGAATGGCAGTACTACAACGGCAAGCGCTGGCGCACGCTCGGCAAGATGGGGCCTGGCTACGAGCCACCCAAGGGCAAGAGCAAGGCCGACGAGAACCCGTACGACTTCAAGGACGAGACGGTCGCGTTCTCCCAAAATGGCGCGCTGTCGTTCAATCGGCCGGAGGACATGCAGGCCGTCGAGGTCAACGGACACGAGCAGCTCTGGATACGGTGTCAGGTCATCAAGGGCGGCTACGGCGCCAAGGGGACCTACGAGCTCGTCGAGGACCGCTGGGTCTACCAAAACGAGTTTCCGCTCAAGCCGCCATCACTGAAGGCGCTCACGCTCAAGTTCGCCGAGGAGAAGCAGGGCTTCGGGCAGGTCTGGACGTACAATGATTTCATGTACGTCGACGAGTCCAAGATGGCCGCGACGCAGAAGCCGTTCCGCGCGTTTCAGCCGGTCCCCGAGGAGAACCCCACACTGTACCTCGGCTTCGACAACCCGTTCCCGCACGAGCCGATCCAGATCTTCTTCAACGTGGTCGACCCCACGACCGTTGTGCGTGGTCGCCGTCGCGCCAAGGTCTTCGTCGGCTCCGAGGAGCAGGACAAGTACGTCGAGCAGACGATCGTCTGGGAGTACTGGAACGGCAAGGAGTGGGCGCCGCTGCTGCCCAAGGACGGGACGGACAACTTCCAGGCCGCCGGCTTCCTGGAGTTCGTCGGGCCCAAGGTCCATCGCAAGGCGCGCCGCTACGGCGACAACCTGCACTGGATCCGCGCCCGACTGGCCTTCGGCGGCTACGACGAGCCGCCCATCTGCGACGGCATCCGGCTCAATACGGTCTACGCGTCCAACTACCAGACGATCCCCGAGTTCGTTCTCGGCGCCAGCCAGGGCACGCCGAACCAGTTCTTCGGCTTCACGCGCGGTCAGCTGCTCCCGGGGCAGCACATCGCGGTCATCGAGCAGGAGAAGCCGAGCGACGACGACCTGGAGCGCCTGATCGCCGAGGAGGGGCCCGACGCCATCCGCGAGCTCCCCGAGCACGGGGGCTGGCTCGTGCGCTGGCACGAGGTGGAGAGCTTCTACGAGTCGCTTCCGCGCAGCCGTCACTACATGAAGGAGGTCTCCAACGGCGAGATTCGCTTCGGCGACGGCGTCCGCGGCATGGTCCCGCCCAAGGGCGAGCGCAACATCGTGGCGGTGCGGTGCCGCGTCGGTGGCGGCTTCGAGGGGAACGTGCCGGCGGGGGCCATCGAGGTCCTGCAGTCGACGATCCCGTTCATCGAGACGGTCACCAATCCGTACGCGGCCATGGGCGGCGCGGATCTGGAGACCATCGACGAGATCAAGCTCCGTGGGCCGCACGTGCTCAAGAGCACCGGTCGGGCGGTCACGCGCGAGGACTTCGAGTGGCTGGCGGTGCAATCCAGCAACAGCGTCGCGCGCGTCAACTGCATCCCGGCCCACAAGAGCGAGGGCCAGGTCACGGTCGTGGTCGTGCCCAAGATGGCGGAGAACCACCCGGACTTCGTGCGGTCCAAGGCGCTGCCGTCGACGGAGCTGCTCCGGCGCGTGCGCCAGTATCTCGGCGAGCGCAAGCTGCTCACGACCGTGCTGCACGTCGTCAAGCCGCGCTACCGCGAGTTCTCGGCCAAGATCGAGATCATGCGCCGCACGTCGGGCTCCTCCGATCGCATCAAGCGCGAGATCGACGAGCGCCTGCGTCGCTTCTTGCACCCCCTCCGGGGCGGAAAGCAGCGCCGTGGGTGGCCGTTTGGCCGCAATGTGTTCAAGGTCGACCTGTTTCACGTGGTCGAGGAAGTGGACGGAGTCGACTTCGTCAGCGCCGTACGGATCATCGACGAGGACACCAAGTCCGATGTCGACCAGGTGCGCATCGACGAGGACGAGCTCCCGTTCCTCGTGAACATCGACATCACCGAAAAGGCGCACGAGCGAATCCTCTAAATGCAAGAGCGCGAGCGCAAAAAGCTCAGAATGCCCGAGGTCGTCGGGCTCCGCGAAGAGGACGCGCAGGCCCTGCTCCGCAACATGGGCTTTGCGCCCGCGCGGATCCGGTTCGTGGATGCGTACGAGGACGTCGGGACCATCGTGCAGCAAGCGCCGCTCAAGGGGCAGCTCGCGGACTCACACGGTCCGCTCATGCTCACCGTGTGTCGGCGCAGCTACATGCGGCTCCTGCCGCAGATCTATCAAGTCGACGCGTCCACGGGGAACCCGTTTCTCCGGGAGTACCTCTGGATCTTTCAGCACCTCGTCGAGTCGGTCACCAAGAAGATCGACGGGATGTACAAGTACTTCCACCCGCTGGAGTGCCCGCCGGATTTTCTGCCGTGGCTGGCGTCCTGGGTGGCGCTTACCATCGACACAGACTGGCCCGAGATCAAGAAGCGCACCTTGATTCGGCGCGCTGCGCACCTCTACCGGAACCGCGGCACGCGGCGCGCGATGATCGAGATCCTCGACATCTTCGTCGGCAAGCGCCCCAAGATCATCGAGAACAAGTGGCCGTACACGGGCTTCCGCATGGGGGTCACTTCCGCCATCGGCGAGGACACCATCGTGCTCCCGCCGATCAACCTGGATCACTGCTTCATCGTCCAACTCCCCATCCCGCCGGAAGACGTGACGGAGGAGATGGTGGTCAAGATTCACAACATCATCAACCACGAGAAGCCGAGCCACACGACCTACTTCCTCCAGTTCAAGAGCGAAGTGGCCAAGGCGAAGCCGCAGGTGTTCATGCAGATCGGCGCCGTGTCGACCATCGGCTTGACCGAGCTTCGCTACGACGCGGAGCCGGTCATCGACGAGCCCACCGGCGACAAGACCGAGTCGAAGAAGAAGGAGTAATCGATGGCCGAGCACGCCCTATCCCCCTTCAAGCGCATCAACTTCTTCCGCGGCTTCATGACCACGGAGAACGATTGGAACGACGCTGAAAAGTATCACATCGAGAAGCGCAAGCTGCACAACCGGCTGATGCATGCGCCGGGCGTGGTGCCGCACCACTACGGCGGCTTCAAGGTGTCCGCGCGTGGCAAGGGCGAGATGGCCGTCGAGGTCGCGCCAGGCTACTCCATCGATGGGCAGGGCAACGACATCGTGCTCGCCGAGACGGAGATCAAGCTCGTCAACCTGGCCGACTTCAAGCTCCCGAACACGGTCTTCATCGTGTGCAAGTTCATCGAGGAGTTCACGGACTTCATCGCCTACAAGGAGAACCTGGAGTTCAAGGGCCACCGGCGTGTGGCCGAGCGTTGCCGCATCGACATCGAGGTGACCGAGCCCGACATCCTCAAGGAGATCGAGATCGCCCGCATCTATCTCGACAACACGGTGCGCAAAATCGTCGAGCCCAAGGACCCGCTCAATCCGCGTCCGGGCGAGATCGACCGCCGCTTCGTGCCGATCGCGGGCTACGTGGGGTCCAACCTCGCGCCCAAGACCGTGCGCGACGTCATGGATCTGCTCGGCGAGAGCAAGAAGGCCTACGGCTACCTCTTCCACGACCTCAAGATCCTCACGGCGTCGGACGTACTGCACGCGCTCATGTCGCTCGAGATGCTCCTGCGCTCGAACAACCTGGACCGCGACGCGCTGCTCGACCTCTGGAACATGATCTTCGATCTCCAGGGCGAGATGGTGCAGGACGTCGACAAGAACCACCCGCAGCAGAGCGGTCGCAAGGAGTTCGGGGCGTTCAAGAAGAACATCGAGATCATCCGTGGCATGGCCAAAGAGGGCGCCAAGGATCTCGACTTCCTCGTCAACACGATTGGCTACCAGCGCAAGTCGTGCGAGTCGCTGCTGCCGCTGTATCAGCACAAGATCGCGGACGCCAAGTCCAGCGGCGGCGAGCTGGCCTCGACCGACAAGGTGCTGGAGGCCATCAAGACGCGCAGCTCAGAGTTTGGTCCGGTGCTCGAGCTCGAGGGCGTCACCTTCAAGCGGGTGGACACCATCGACGTCATCGACCCCAAGAGCGAAGAGGACCACAAGCTGGTCATCGAGCAGGCCCGCGACAAGTACCGCACCCGCCAGAAGCTCAAGTACCCCGATGGCGTGACCATCGAGGACGTCGGCATGGCGTACGAGGGCGGCTACTGCGAGTTCGAGATCACGGGCGTGCAGGTCAAGAAGGACGTCGTGCTCGTCACGCGCATGGACTACGTCCACGGCGACTTCGAGCTCGAGGTCTACGTGAATGGCAAGAAGGTCGGCAACTGCGTCTGCCCCGGCCAGGACCGGCGCTTCCGGTGGCGCAACTGGCCCTTTGTCATTCCGGCGGAGTACGTCAACGAGCCGCACCTCAAGATCAAGCAGGTCCCCATCACGGCGGGCCGCGACGTGAACATGTTCAAGATCTGGGCGTACCAGCAGACCTCGATGTAGCCCGCCGAGCGGGGTCGTCCGTCCCCACATTTAGATCCGCTGCGGACTTGAAACCTCACCGCGAGGCGGCCACACTGGCGATTGCGGCTCCGTCGGGACGGCACCGCCAGGGTGATTCATGGTCATGGACTTCTTCAAGGGCCTGGTTCGCGGCCGCGTCGAGGGCGTTCGCGCCGGCGCGCAGGCCAAGGTGTACGGCGCCAAGGCGCGTGCGCAGAGCAAGGCGGCGAACTCGTTCAACAAGGCCATCGACAAGCCGCTCGAGAAGGCCAAGGAGAAGGCCAAGGAAGCCGCCAAGAAGGGCAAGGACAAGGACGACAAGTCCAAGGACAAAGACAAGGACAAGGGGGAGGAGAAGGTGGGCTGGTTCTCATCGAAGAAGAAAGAGGAGAGCAAGGGCTCGGCCCGCCAGGCCCAGAAGCCCGACTTCGAGCCCGGTGACAAGACGCAGGCCATCGACATCAGCGGACTGACGGACGAGCGTTCGACGGACGTGGTGGGGTGGGTCGTCGCCTTGAACGGGCCCTTGAAGGGGAAGGACTTTCGCCTCGTCACGGGGCGCAACTTCATCGGCACGGCCGCCGACTGCGAGGTCGTGCTTTACGACCCCTACCTGTCGACGAAGCACTCGGTCATCCGTCACGAGAACGGCGAGTTTCAGCTCATCGATCTCGACTCCACCAACGGCAGCTTCGTCAACGATCGGCGCATCACCAAGACGGAGCTCATCGACAACGACAAGATCCGCATCGGCCGCACCGAGATGAAGTTCAAGTCGCTATTCTAGGCTCCGCCGCATCCCACGTTCTCGTGCATCCGCCGCTGGCGGATCCCACACAGCCGTACGTGAGCCTGCCAACGCTCAAGGGCTGGCTGGCAGCGCGCGGGGTGGACGTCACCGTCGTCGATCTCAACCTCGAGGCCGCGCACTGGCTGCTGCGCGAGGACACGCTGAGCGCCTTGGCGGAACGCGTCGGACGCCGTTTTTTGGCGCTCGATGGTCAGCCCTCCCTGGACTTCGAGGGGCAGCGCGAGTGGCTGGCGCTGCACGACGCCCGGCGCGCGGCCGGGCAACTCCTGGCCTGTGACCCGCCTCCAGTCGCCGTGTTTCAGTCACCCGAGCGGTTCTATGAGCCTGTGGCCTACAGCCACGCCCGACTGCGGGTCGATGCCGCCTTCACCGCGCTCTCTGCCGCGTACTACCCCTACCGCTACGGGTTCAATGTCGTCGCGCACGCGCTCTTGCCCTGGAGCTTCGACGCGCTGGCCCGCTATGCGACAGGCGAGCACTCGCCCTTCTCCAAGCTGTACGCGACATGGGCGCGCAGGTTGGCGGAGGACGTGCGGCTCGTGGGCCTCTCCGTCGTGTTTCCGTCGCAGCTCCCCGAGGCGTTGGCCCTGGCGCACGCGGTCCGCCGGCATCGACCGCGCGCGCTGCTCGTGCTCGGTGGCCCAGCGATTCACCAGATCGTCACGCACCTGCCCGAGGCGCTCAAGCGGCGCCTCCTCACCGAGCACGCCGATGGAATCGGGCTTTACGAGGGCGAGGCGACGGTGCAGGCGCTGGCGCAGCGTGCCGAGGCCTGGACCGCGGCCCAGGACGCGCCGGCACGCCACGCGCTGCTGTCGGAGGTGCCCAACCTGCTCTCGTGCGCCCCCGACGGCGCGCTCGTGATGGGTCCGCGCTTCACGCTCGACCTGCGGGACGTCCCCGCCCCCGACTTCAGCGACCTGGACCTCGATCGGTATTGGGCGCCCAGTCGCACGCTCCTCTACGCGCCGACGCGCGGCTGTTATTGGGGCCGCTGCTCGTTTTGTTACTACGGTCTGGCCGACACAACGACGGCGAGCTACCGCGAGGTGCCGCCCGAGCGCGCCGCCGAACAGCTCGAGGCGCTCCAGGCCACCACCGGGGCCCAGCACGTCTACCTCTCGTGCGACGTGCTCTCGCCACGCTATGCGGTCCGCCTCGCGCAGGCACTCCTCGACCGCGGCGTGACGCTCACGTGGTCGAGCGATCTCAAGATTGAGCGCTACTACACGGCGGAGCGCGCGCGGCTCCTGGCTCGCGCAGGGCTGCGTGCGGCGGCCTTCGGCATCGAGTCGGGCAGCGACCGCATCCTCGCGCTCATCGACAAGGGCACCGACCGCGCCACGATGACCGAGGTCAATCGGCTCTTCCACGAGGCCGGCATCGCCACCGAATGGATGACGTTTACCGACCACCCGGGCGAGTCGGCGGACGAAGCGCTCGACACCGTCAGCTGGATCGCCGAGCAGCGCGCCCTGGTGGACCTGTTCATCGTCGGAAAGTTCGGTCTGGAGTCCGGCTCGCTCATCGCACAGTCGCCGGAACGCTTCGGTATCGAGCAGGTCTACTACGCCTCAGGCGACGAGCTGCGGCTCTATGCGCTCTTTCGACCCGCGGGGGGGCCACGGACGGCAGACGACGAAGCGCGGGTCGAGCAGGCCATTGCCGAGGTCGGGCGGGCGTTTGCGCTGCATCCGTATCCGTGGGCCGGCGCAAACTCGACGCACCACACGCTGCTCCATTTCGTCCGGTTTGGGCAGGACGCCTTCAAGACGCACTTCCAATTGGCCGGCGCGCTGGCTCGCGAGCTGCCCCGCGCCCCGCGCAGCGCGGTCGAGGGCTTGCGCCACACGCCGCGGTACGACGTCGCGACCGTGCGGAGTCAGGTCGAGGAGTTCCTGGCCGGCTACCTCGTGAGCGCGCTCTACACGACGCTGCCAGGTCGACGCCTCGGCAAGGACGACACGGCGTTCGCGCCGCTCTCGGAGTCGGACTACGCGAAGGCCATCGCCACGGTACCGGCGCTGGAGCCGCGCAGCCTCAGGGGGTCGCGCACGCGGGGCCCGCGGCGATGAGCGTCGCCTGGGCCGTCGTCGCTGCGCCGTTGGCGGTCGCGGTCACCGTGACCACGTAGGTCCCCGGGGCGAGCGGCGTGACGACCGCAGAGCCGCCTTGAGCGCTCACCGTCGCAGACCCGCCCGGCGGCGCCGTGACCGAGAACTGAACGAGCACGACATCTCCATCCGGGTCGTGCGCGGTCGGGACGATGAGGACGGACGTACAGGTGCCGACCGCGTTGCTCGGGTTGAACGCCACGGCGTCGATGATGGGCGCCTCGTCGATGACCGTCACGACGTCGACGGCGCCAGCGGTCGCAGCACATCGAATGACCAGGGTGGCCTCGGTCGTCAGCTCCGCGGTGACGTTCACTGTGGCCTCGGCGGGCTGACAACGCGAGGACACCTCCGACGGGGAGCGCATCGGGAACACCGTGACGACACAGACTCCGGCGGGGACAATCGCGAAGCGATCGGCGAACGGACGCCCCGCGAGAGTCGCGTCGACCTCGCGTGGGAGCCCCTCGGCTTCGAGCGCGACATAGATCGGCTCCTGCTCCACGCCACCGCACGTCACCGCGTAGAGCACGCCGGTGATCTCCGATGGCACGCTGCCGTGGAGCGCGAGCCGCACCGTCCCGATTGCGGTCTCCGGCGGCTCCGCGCAGGCGAGGCAGACGAGCGCGCAGAGCCCAGTGACAAACGCGCGGCTCACGGCTTGTACTTGACGCTCACGTTGTTCAACGTGGGTTCATTCCCGGCGATGGTCGACTTCAGCAGCGCCTTGAGCCGCAGCTTCTGCCCGACGACGCCCTGCATCGTGGCGCCATTGGCCGCGACGAGCCATGTCACGCCGCCGTCGAGTGAGTAATAGACCGTGATACTGCTGCCCGGTGGAGTGGTGAACGTCCAGGTGATGCTCTGCCATGTGGTCGTCGCGCTCCCGCCGTCGATCTCGGCGGAGGTCCAAGAGTCTGTGGCGGCCAGCCCACAGATGTTGAGCACGCCGGTCTGGTCTCCGCTGTAGGCATAGGGGTTCTGCAGGACCGCGGAGCCAAACGGCGTTTGTTGCAGGGCGGGCGTGAGTTTGGTCACCAGGCTGGCGGTGTTCGAGATGGCGTAGAGGTTGTTCGCGGCGTCCAGCGTCAACCCGTGGACGTCGCCGCCGATGGAGCCGTCGGTAAAGAGCTTCGTCGCCGTCTGGGTGGCCGGCACGTGCTTGAAGACGGTGGCGCTGTTCGCCGCATACACGTTGCCGTCCAATCCGACCTGGACTCCGAGCAAGAACGTCGACTCCGTCTGCGTCAGGGGGAGCGAGAAGTCCTGGACGCCATCGCTCGTCCGCAACCGGCGCAGCTGGTTCCCCGTGATCCACACGGACCCCTTGCGGTCGGTCGCGATCCCGTACGGGTTCGAGTAGGGCTTGCGCCACGCGACCGTCATGTCGGCAGCGCCGCCCAGCGTGATCTTGGCGACGTGACCGGTGCTGCTCCCGGTGGCGTAGAGGCCGTCCTTGTCGACGGCCAGCCCGTAGACGGTGAGAAACTGACTGTTGCTCGAGGCATCGACGAACTTCAGGACGTCGCCGGTCGCGGCGTCGAGCTCCCAGATCCGTCCGAGGGTCCCATTGCTACCGGTCTCGCAGCCTGCGAACAGGCGTCCAGCGCCGTTCATGGCGATGCCCTTGGTCGCGTTGCATCCGGCAAACGCGCGCTTCCACAGCACGACGCCGTCGCGCGTGTGCTTGACGACCGAACCTTCGCCCCGACAGGTCGCGTACACGTCCGTGTTCTGGTCCATCATCACGCGGCTCGGGCTGGCACAGGTCGCAAACGGCGTCGTCGGGAGCGGCTGCAGGTTGTCGAGCCGAAAGACGGCGAGCTTGTTGGCGCCAGAGGACGGGATCACGAGGTAGGGAGCCGGATCGCAGACACCTCCAGGCTTGAGCTTGTGGTTGGCGTTGAACTGCTTGGTCAGCACGGCGCACTGGGTCATGTCCGCGACCACACCGCCCGCCTCGACGCACTGCCAGCCTAGCCGCTTGTCCGCGACGCCCTTCGGGAAGGTGCAGCAGATGGTCGTGCAGAGCGCCTTGTCCTTCGCGGCTCCTTGCTGCTTGGCGCACGTCGTCTGGGGAAGGACCGCGGAGGTGCCGTCGGCCGCCGCGCAGCAGACCTTGGGTTCGCACTGGACAGGATCGACGATCATGCCCAGGCCCGCGAGACACTGGTCGTCCTTCTGGGTGAAGACCTTGCCGCCGGTGGAGCAGCAGACATCTTTGGGGACACAGGCGGCAGCGTCCGCG
The DNA here is from genome assembly GCA_005776585.1 of Pseudomonadota bacterium. Classification (GTDB taxonomy): domain Bacteria; phylum Myxococcota_A; class UBA9042; genus SXOX01. The sequence continues at coordinate 29,635 of SXOX01000036.1, forward strand.
AAGGTCCCTCCCGCGGCGACACAGTCCTTGTTCTTCTTGACGGTGAACGACCCGGCGAGCGCGCAGCAGACGTCCTTGACGACGCAGCCCTCGGCGGCGACCGGCGTGCCCTTGGCCTGCTCACACTTCAGGTTGCTGATTGTGATGGGAAACCCGTTGCCGACCTTGCAACAGACATCCTTCGGCACGCAGTCCGCGTCCGGCACGACCTGCCCGCCACCCTGCTGGCACGATAGATTCGTCTGTGTCGCGTGAAGGCCTGCCGTAAAGCAACAGACGGGCTTGAGCTGGCACTGCGTCGGATCGACCTCCGCGCCCCCGCTGAGGTAGCACTCCTGATTGCTTGTGGTGTTCAGGACCCCGCCGACGGTGCAACAGACCTCATCGAGCGTGCACAGCGCTTGGGGCGTCACCGTGAAGGGTGGAGCCGGGCAGCGAAACGTCGGCTGGAGCGAGAAACCTGCTGCCGGATTCAGACAACAGACCGCCGTACACTGCTCGACTGCGAGGATCTGCCCCCCTTGCTTCGTGCACTGTCCCTCGGGCATCACGGCGCTGTCTCCCGTTGCGAGCACGCAGCAGGACTTGGGAGTGCACAGCGCGCCGTCGACCGGGAGGCCGCCCTTCTCGGCACAGAGGTTGTCCTTGAGGGTGTAATAGAACGCCGCGACATCGCAGCAGACGTCCTTCGGAAGACACTCGGCGTCCGCGACGATGACTCCGCCCGTCGTCACACACACGTCGTCTGCGGAGAACACGTACTTGCCGCCCGTATGGCAGCAGATCTCCTTGGGCACGCATTGGTCGAGTGGAACGACCTTACCGCCACCAGCGACGCACGCGTCGTCCTTCATCGCGACGTGCGCGCCCGTGAGTGCGCAGCAGACGTCCTTCGGAAGACAGTCCGGCGGGTCCGCCGGAGTTCCTCCACCGACCTTGCAGGTGTTGGGCTCGAGCGTCAGGTGCTTGCCGTCAACCGCGCAGCAGATGGGCGTCGGCTGACATAGGGACGCCTCGGCCGCAAAACCGCCGGCCGCGAAGCACAGGTTCGACAACTCCAGGACAAAGCCCGTCGGCAGCTCGCAGCAGAGCTCCTTCGGGTCGCAATACAGCGGATCGGCGGCGTGGAAGAGCGGACAGCTGACCGCAGGCACATAGCCGTACTCGCCGCCGAACAAGGCATCCTTGGCGCAACACGTGGGAGTCTGGCAGACCTCGTAAGGGATGACTTTTCCCTTGAAGCTGGCGCACACGGCGTCGTTTTGCACGACAGAGAGCTCCCCGAACTTTCCCGTACGACAGCACGTCTTGGGCTCCGGAGCGAAGCACGCATCGAGCGCCAGCAAGCCCCCCGCGGGACAGTTTGCGGCGGGTACGAGCGCCTTGCCGTCGATGGTGGTACAGCAGACCTCCGCTGCGCACTCTGCGTCCGGCACCGATAGTCCCTTTTGAGCGGTGCACGCGTCCTTGCCGATGCGCGTATGCCGGTCACCGAGCTTGCAGCACGTGTCCGTGCAGTGCTCGACCGGACCAGCGGAGACGTGAATGGGGAAGGTCAGCGACGACGTGGTCACCCCGTCGGTGATGGTCGCCTTGACCTGATAGGTGCCCATCGTCTCGCCCCGAAAGACCAGCGTGCTGCCGTTGGGGGTCATGGTGTAGAGGGCATCGAGCGGCGCGCTCACGAGCTCGAAGGTCGTCGTCAGGGGCTTGTCTCCGCCGGAGGCCGAGAGCGTGATGGTCTGTTCTTCACATCGCACGACGAACTTCGAAGGAGAATACACGAGGGACACGAGGTGGGGGCCATCGACGATGACGGTGATCACGTCGAGCCCGCCCTTCGGTGGCGGTGTGCACTGGATGACGAGCAGGAGCTCGACCGTCTTCTCCGGCTCGATCGTGACGTCTTGCGACACCGGTGCGCAGTCCGGTAGCGGCTCGCCCTCCTTCTTCATGGCCGTGACCGTGACCTTGCAGTGACCCGGCTGAAGCGTCTGGAACAGGTCAGCGAAGGGCTTGCCCGCCTGAGCGGCGCTCGCGGCCGGAGGCAGCCCCTCGGCCTCGATGGGCACATAAGTCGACGAGGTCGTGCCATCGTCGCAGACCACGGAGTACTGGACGCCTGTGGCGTTGGCGCTACCGACAGCGGTCGCGTGCAGCGTCCCTGGCGCGGGTTTCGTCACCGCGCTGCCCGGGTCGTCAGCCGTGCACGCAGCGAACACCAGCGAAGCGAACACCGTCGCAGCTCTCGTCATGATTCCTCCCTGTCGCGACCCCACGCGCGAAGACCAGCCAAGCATAAAGGCTTCGGGGTGCGATCTTCAACCCGCGGCGAATACGCGTCGGGGCTCACTTGGCCAATTGTTTCACCTTTTCAAGAGCGGCCTCGACGGCCTTGACACGACCGGCCATCCCCTCCAGGAGCGACTTGTCCTGCGTCCGCAGGAGCTCCTCGAGCGCAGTCCAGTGGGCTTCGCGTGCGTCGATGTAGACGAGGAGCGTGTCCATCGCGACGCGCTGTTTTCCCGGCGAGAGGTTCAGCTCTCCAAGCCGCGCTCTCTCGGACCGCCATGGCGGAAGGATCTCCGCGGCGAGCGCCTGGGCGGCCTGCGCGTCGGTGATTGTGCCGCCCTTGACGCCCTCGACGAGGGCTTGAAATCGCGCCAGCGCCTTGTTCTCGATCGCGGTGAACGTGGCGATCTCCTTGTCGAAGTCCACACCGGGCTTCACGAGCGTGGCGGCGCCGAACACGATCCCCACCACACCGCCAGACAGGATGAGTGTGCGACGTGTCACGCGAGCCCGATCGCCGGTGAGCTCGAGGTCGAGCCAGCGCGCAATGGCGAAGCCGCCGAGCAGGCCTCCGACGTGACCGGCCATGTCGACGTTGGGCAGAAAGCTGTTCAGGAGGTTGAAGCCGACGAAGACGGCCGCGCCCTTGCCGAGCCGCTTGAGCAGCGCCGCGGGGATGACGGTCGGGTTGCGCAGGAGCAGCCCGGCGAGCCCACCATAGAGACCGAAGATCGCGCCGGAGGCCCCCGCACAGACGATGTTCGAGTGGACCCACAGCGACAGGACGCTGCCGGCGATCCCGGAGGCGGTGTAGAGGGCGAGAAACCCGACGTGACCGAGCGAGCGCTCCATGAACGGTCCGATGTCGAACAAGACCGCCAAGTTCATCAGCAGGTGAAACGCCCCGATGTGTACGTAATTGGACGACAGGAGCCGCCACCACTCGCCCGCGGCCGTTCGCGGCGCGAAGCTCCCTCCCCACGCCAGGATGTCGGTCGCGCTGGGCTCCATGAAGCCGACGCCGGAGGCGATCATGAGCCCAAAGATGAGGACGTTGACCGCGATGAGGCCGTACGTCACGAGCGGGGCCCGAATGGTCTGCGCAAGAGCGGCCTGGAACTCCGCGACGGGATCGGGAGCGGGAGCGGCGATGGCGTCCTCGGGGGCTTCGGGCAGGTCGGTCATCGGGTCGCCTCTCCTTGGTGTCAGGTTACGCGGGCGAACGACCGTCACACGCACTCTACGGGTCGTCAAGCGGTCGCGCCCGTTGACCGTGACAATTGGCTCAGCTACCGTCTAATGATTCGGGCTACCCGAAATCGGCGCGACATCACGGAGGAGAGTAGCGATGCGAAAGGTGTTATCGATTCTGGGCGGGTTGCTGGTCATCGGAGGCGCGGTCGTCAAGATTGGCACGAAGGCCACCGACTCCGACAGCGGCGCCAAGCAGCTTCCGCCCCGCGGCCACCATTGGGATGACGCCAAGGGCCAGCTTGCGAGCACGTACGCCGCCGCGCTCGAGAAGGAGCTCAGCCCGCTGGGCGTGGTGGGCGATCAGCTTCGCAAGGCCTCGGTGTGCATGGCCGAGAAGATGGTCGGGTTCTTGAACACGACCGAGTGTCGGTTCCATTACAACACGGCGGAGACGAGCAAGGAGCAGCACCTGGCCAATCAGGAGCAGTGTCTCAAGAAGGTCGGCTCGCAGGCCAAGGAGGAGGCGGCGACGTTCGAGTGCGGCAAGAAGCACTTCACCAACGACTGGGCGGTGCGCAAGGACCTCATCGCCAAGGAGTTCGAGACCGCGTTCGTCAAGAAGGGGACCGAAGCGACGAAGGCCATCACGCTAAGCGCCTGTATCGCCTCCGCGGTGGTCACAGCACTCCAGGAGTCCGACTGCAAGCTCATCGATGTCGAGGCGACCGAGCCGGCCAAGCTGTTTCGCACATTGGATGGGTGCCTCGAGCGGCCCGAGCTCAAGTCCAAGTTCGACGCCATCATCGCACGCTGCAAGGGCGAGTGAGCGCGGCCCCGGGCGCGGCGCGGCTCTGGGGCGTGCTCGGCCACCCCTATCTGGACGTCTCGCCCCTGATTGACACCTCGGTCTTTCCCGTGCTCGACGCGGAGCTCACGCGCGGACTCACGCGCGCGACGACGAACGCGACGGGCGGCACGCTGAAGTGGATGGGGGTCGTGGCGCCGTGGGTCATCGACGACGGCTTCCGCGACGCGATGTTTGCCATCGAGGCCATGAGCCCCGACGAGCTCCGTGAGTTCGCCGCGCTCGGCGACGGCCCGCCGGTGTTGGTCGAGGATCGCGCCACCTGGCGCTTCGGCGACGAGACGGACCGACCCTTTACGGCGGCGCAGGTCCGCCTCCTGTCGACGCGCTACGGAGCGTACTTTCCATGGAAGGTCTGCCTCCATCTCCTGGAGAACGAGCGCTGGGAGGACAAGCATTCAGGCGCGGGCAAGGCCTTCACCGCGGAGGCGCTGGCGTTGTTCCCGGAGACCGTGCGGTTCGTGCAGTCGCTGCCGTTCACCGAGATCGGCCGCGTCGTGCTCTTCGGGCTCGAGCCCGACGATCACGCGCCGCTGCACCGGGACACGGAGCCCGGCCGCGCCTTGCAGGTCGCCCAGAGCCTGTGCTTCCAGCCGCGCCCCGGTAAGCGGCTCTACCTTCAAAACGCGCCCGAGGCCGCTCCCACCATCGTCGACGCACCGCTGTATTGGTTCAACGACATGGACTACCATGGCGTCCTGTCGGACCCCGTCTTCCGCTATTCGGTGCGTGTCGACGGTGTGTTCGACCGAGACTTCGTGCGCTCGATCGAGCGCCACGCCAGGAGCCAAGCGACCCCATGAGAGCCATTCATCTGAAGTTGATCGGTGTGCTGATCTGCGCGAGCACCACCGTCGCGTGCAAGAAGAACGCTGACGCGGTGACCCAGCCTGTCGCAGAGGGGACGCCGCCACCCGCCGTGCCCAGAGGCGAAGAACCCGCGAAGGAGTCGGACTCGAAGCGGCCGGCACCCTGGGTCTCGGTCAAGAAGCCACAGCTTCACCTCGAAGCGAGCTTTCCTGCGGAACCGACGCCGGGGCACGAGGAGCGTGAGAACGCGTTGGGGAAGGTCATTGCGGACTTCCTGTCCGCGACCGCGGATGAACATGAGTTCACCGTCGTCATCACGGAGCTGCCCGCGATGATGGCCCTCATCGATTCCAAGAAGCTCCTCCTCGATATGGCGAGCGCGACGGTCGCCAAGTACATCGGTGCGCCGCCCAAGTTCGAGCCGGGTGAGCTGGGCGGCATTCCTGGCCTCACGGTGGCGGCCCAGGGTACGTTCGAGGGTCGAAAGAGCGACGTCCTCTGTCGCGCCGCGTTCTTCGCGGGCCGGGTCTTTGTCGCAGGAGCCGTTGCGCTCGGAAAGCCGCTCGACCGCGAGCGAGCGCAGCGCTTCTTGGCGAGCGTCAAGTTCACTGGACCGAACGCTGCCGGTCACGGCTCTCTATGGAAGCCGGCTCAGGGGCCCGACTTCACCGTTGAGTTTCCGGGCGAGGCGACCTCCGAGCCCTCCGAGGTCGAAAAGGACGGCGTCAAGATCGCGACGCTGTCGGTCAATGCCAAGCTCAAGGTCGCTGACTTCATGCTCGTCCGCACCCAGGTGCTGACACCCTCACCCGCGACGCCCATCCAGCTCGTCGAGGCCGCCGCCAAGAATGTCGAGACGGGCTGGAAGATGCGCGACCTCAAGACCACGGACGTGACCATCCCGGGGGCGGTCGGTCGTGACTACGCGGCGACGTGTGCCATTGGCAGCGGGGACAAGGCGTGTCGAATGCGCGTCGTTGCGGTCGCCTCCACGACGTTCCTCATCGGGGTGATGTCGAAGATGCCGTTGGACAACGCGGTGTACGCGCGGTTCTTCGAATCGTTCAAGCTCAAGGCGAAGTAGGGGCGGTCAGCCCTACGGCCAAGCTGCGCGCGGCGTCGTCGGTCGCGCCCGACTGCACTCGCACGTAGCAGCCGGCCGCCTCGCCCGCAATTAGAAAGACGCCGTAGTTGGCGACCGTGCCCCGCTCGTCCCTAGGCTGGGCAGCAAAATAGCGCTGCGCAATCCACCGGCCCGGCCGCGCGAGCCGCAGTGACTCGGCCCACGTCGCCGCGTCGGTCTCGAGTCCCACGATGACCTCGTCGCCCTCGGCGCCGTAGTCGCTCTTGAGCACCCATGCGGCGCGGTCGGCGAGCAGCTGCTCGGGGTGCATGGTCTCGAGCCGCGAGGTGAGGGGGACGAGCGCCTGGATGTGGGCCTGCGCCGTCGGCGAGAAGCGGTGCAGGTGCTCCCACATGAAGGCCATCGCCCGCTTGTTCTGCGTGAGCACCGAGCCGAACGGGTTGACGAGGCCGAGCTTGCCGTCGACCCATGCCCCAAGCACGTGCGTGAGTGGCTCGGTGAGCGGCAGCGCGTCCGGGATGGGGTCGTCGAGCCAGGGCGAGACGCGCTCGGTCCACCAGTCGGTCTTGTAATGGCGGACGACGACGCTCACGGGCACGTCGAACAGGGTGAGGCGGCCGTCAGCGTCGCGCCCGAGGTTGTAGGGGGAGGCGAGCACGACGTCGAAGCCCGCGCCCTCGAGCCACCGCCGATAGAGCCGCACGACGGACAGGTCCTCGGTGAGCTCGGTCGGATACACGAGGCCGACGGTGCGCGGGCCTGCGACGCGGACGTGCAGCGCCTCGACGAGCCGGAGGAAGCGCGACTCCAGCTGCGCGTTGGGATCGGCAAGGTCCGGGTGCTCCTCCGCCATGAGGCGGCTCAGCTCGACGGCCTCGGCCTCCCCGGTTGGCGTGTCGCTGTTGAGCTCGGTCGTGACCAGCTCGCCGTCCGTGGTGATGAAGAGGTCCGCGCGCCCGATGCCGTGCCACAGCGGCGCCGAGGCCTGCCACAGCGCCTCTTGGACCGGGGTGAGCGAAAAAAAGGAGGCCGTGAGCTCCGGGTCATCCCAGACGAGACGCGCCAGCTCGTCGTAGACGGTGGCGAGCTGCTCGGCGGCGCGACACAGGCGCCGGTAGGTCTGGGCATCCAGCCGCTCGACTCCAGTCTCGAAGCGCGGCGCCCCGTCGAGCCACGGGTCGGTGACGAGCCCGCCCTCCAGCAGGCGGCGAGCGAAGGCGTCGTAGGCGCCCGTGGCGCTCACACCAGGCTCGCGAGGATGAGCGCCGTGGCGATGTAGGTGACCGCCTCGAGCATCGCCATGCCGACGCTGTGTTCGGTCCCGATGGCGACGTCGAGGGCGCCGCCGCGCAGCGTGGGCCGCGCGCCAAGCAAGAGACCGGTGACAACGAGCTGGCGGACCGGGTAGAGCACCAGCACGTGCGCCACGACGACCGCGTAGCCGGAAAGCGCGGGGATCCAGCCGGGGAAGTCGCCCTCGACCGCGCGGGCGATGACGATGGCGACCGCGATCGAGATACCCGCGTAGGAGACGGCCGCCGCGGTGTTCTCGCCGCGAATCTGCTCCTCGTCGTCGTAGACGGTCAGGGCCCGGAAGGCGGACACGAAGCCGAGCTGCGTCAGAAACGCCAGCGTGAAGAACACGAGCGCGAGCGCGAGGCTCCCGATGTCGTCACCGACGGCGGCCTTCGCGGCGAGCAGGCCCGTCGCGAGGACGTGCCCGAAGGCCGCGATGCCCGCGGCGACGTTGCCGCGATCGAGCTCCTGGCGCAGCGACGCGGCGAGCAGGGCGCGCAGAGCGAGGCGACTGACGAAGATGACGAGCAGGAAGCCGAGGCCGCCGAACAGCGCGCACCAGAGCAGGTCGCGCGCGACGCTCTCTCCCGAGGGGATGTGGCGCGCGACCGAGAGCGAGAGCCAAAACGCAGCCAGGACCTCGCCGGCCCGTACGAGGCGCCAGGCGTCCTGCGGGGTGTCCGCGGCACGCTTGGTCGCAAACAGGTCGAACAGGCGCAGCACGATGAGCAGCCCGAGGGCCGTGACGGCAGCGAGAGCGGCGATGGCGTAGGAACCGAGGTGCATCGCGCGATGCTAGCCCAACTTGCCCCACGGCGCACGGGTCGCCTATGTTCGGTCCGTGTCCGAGCTCGCCCGTTCACCTGCCCTGCGCGGCGTCCCCGGAAGCGGCCTCCGCGGCCTCTACGGGCGGCCGTTCCTGGACCTCGGGCCGCTGCTCGCGCCCTACGTCGACCTCGCGGTCCTGCCCGCGCTGCACGAGGAGCTCTGCATGGGCCTCACGCGGCTCTCGCCCGACGTCACCGGCGGCAGTCACCGCTCGATGGGCATCATGCCGCCAGGCCACGAGGCCGAGGCCCTCGTCGACTATGGCGAGGTCATCGCGGGGCTCGACGCGGCCGGCTTCGAGACGCTCCGGCTGCTCGCCGACGACCCAAGCGCGTTCGATCCGGCGGAACGGGCCAAGACGACTTACGGCGAAGAGCGCGCCGTGCCGCTGTCGCGCCGGCAGCTGCTCTGGCTCAAGTACCGCCATGGTGTGTATTTTCCGTGGAAGGTCTATGTCGAGCTCATGCCGAACCGTTGGTGGAGCGAGAAGCACCTGTCGGAGGGCAAGCGCTTCACGCGCCTCGCCGAGAGCCTCTTCCCAAAGACGCTCGACTTCGTCCGCCAGCTCCCCTTTGAGTCCATCGGCCGCTGCAACCTCATGGGCCTCGAGGCGCACGACCACGGCACGCTGCATCGCGACGGCGAGCCCGACGAGCAGACTGCGCCCGATGAGTTCATTACGTTCTCCCCGGCGCAGAACAAGACGCTCGTGCTCTGGGATCCACTCACCCGCGCGCAGGTACCCGTCGCCGGTCAGGCGGTGTGGTTCAACGACTTCGACTATCACGGAGTGCTCGCGGCCCCTTGGTTTCGGTACTCGATTCGCGTAGATGGAGTGTTTCGCGACGGCTTCGTCGCAGCCATTGCAGCGGAGTTCGGGGGGACATGAGCGGCAAGACCGATTCGGCAGACGACGCGAAGTTCGTGCGCGACGAGGTCGTCATGGAGCCAGGCATCCTCGGCGCACGCTGGTGGCAGGAGTCGATGGCGTCGGCGCAGACCGAGATAGAGTCGCGGCGCTCGGTGCTCTCCAAGCTCCTGCTCGGCGGTGTCGTGGTCGCGGGCGCGGGTGTGGCCATCTACGCAATGACCAGCTCCGGAGACGAAGAAGAGGTCGTCAAGCAAAAGGCGCTCGATCTCCAGCGCGCGCATGGCTGGAGCTTCGGCGCCTACAGCGTTGGGCTCGTCTTCGACGGTATGACGACGCAGCGCTTCGAGCCCGTCGAAGTGGCGCGATTGGCCAATCACCTGACGCCTCGCGCACACGTGAGCATGTACGTCCCCACACTCATGGAGTCGCTCACGGCCACGCCGAAGCAGCTCACGGGGCCCGACGTCGAGGCCTTCAAGCCGCTCAACGCCGTGATTCGGCCGATAGCGACCAAGAGCATGGAAATCGCCTACGGCATCGGACAGGCGCTAGCGCGGCTCACGAGCGCCAAACGTGAGCGCACGCTGATTGTGGCCGACGTGCTCGGCCCCGAGGCCGTCGCGCTCGCGGCCGGCGCGGCGGACGTCTTCGAACCGGTGCTCGCGATTGACAACTGGCCGCATCCCTACGGCGTCGTGCCTTCGCACCTGGCGCTCGCCGCGGCGCTCTACTACCAGCCGCGCTTCGTCGCGACGAAGACGAGCCGCCCCGCGGGTGCCCTGCCTTGCCTCGTCCTGGCCGCCGAGCGACATACGGCCTATACGGACTCGGCGACTACGTTCGACAACCGCTGGTACGCCCGGCTCCCCGGGATCGCGGCGCTCAAGGAGCTCAACGTCACGCGCGTCCTGCTGATCGTGCCGAGCAGCGCCAACCGTTCGCCTGCCGCAACGGACGTGAGCGGAACGCTGTACTACTGGCAGAACAACGGCGTCGAGGTGCGCGCGGTGCCCTACGACGCGTTCCAGCAGAGCGGCCAATCGGGCGATACGGCCGTCTACTACGGCGGCTCGCCGGCACGAGAGGAGTCCTTCTTCGGCGACTATGGCCTCGGCGAGGCCCCAGCCACACCCGCAGGGCCGGAGTTCCGGCTGCTGGCAGACTGGCGACCCAAAGCGCCCGAGATCACCGTCTCGACCGGCGCGGCTCCAGTGGTCTCGGGCAGCGGTTCGTCCTCGTGGTCGTCGGACCCCGACTTCGGAACGGTCGCCGTCTCGATGGCCGCAGGCGGCGTCATCACGGCCGCCGCGTTGGGCCGGCGCGCCGGCTCGCGAAACCGGACCTCGCAGTCGAGCGGCGGCTGGGGCGGCGGCTGATGGAGCACTCCATCTTCGCCATGGAGCTGTGCTTTCGCCTCGAGCCCGGGAGCGCGCTGCGCGACACGCTGGATCGCCTCGTGCGCAACCATCCCGCCACGTCGTCGGCGAGCCAGAAGTGGACCCTGTACCGCGACGTGCGCAAGACGCTGGCAACACATATCCAGAGCGCCGTGAGCGGCTGCTGGGACTACTTCGACTCCGACCAGAAGGCGCTCGACGACTACGAGACCTGGACGCAGAGCATGGTCACGCGGGAAGGGGCGCGCAAGGCGCCGTCGGGACCGCCCGTGGCGTATGTCGACACCGGTCGGTTTCTGACGTTCACGATGTGCTTCCTCATCGAGAACGGCGCGCCGTCGGAGCGCGACGTGTTTCGCCTCTGCGATATCCCCGAGGACCGCCTGTGGAGGCGCGAGACGTTCGCCACCATGCTCCGCGCGCTCGGGGTGCTGAGCTTCGCGTCGGTGCGCTCGGACGTGGTGTACCTCATCCCCGGGGACGCCTCGTGGGCGCTCACGGCAGACGACCTGCAGGACCCCAAGTTCCACTACCTTCGCCCGCTCGTTGACTGAGTACAGACGTCAGAACCAGCACTCCCACTGGGGGGCTGAGGCGCTGCGGTCGACCTCGACGGCGTGGAGCGTGATCGAGATGCGCGGCACGGCGCCGCCAAAGGCCTCGATCTGATGGAGGCGGCGGCTGTCGAATACGACGAGGTCGCCGGCCCGATAGTCGAGCCGCGCCGAGGGGGCCGCGATCTCCTGGCGGGTCGGGTGGTCGTGCCCGGCATAGCGCACGTCCCATAGCCGCAGCCCGCCGCCCATGTGCGCGGGCTGAAGCACGAGCACGAGTGAGAGGGCACGCGCGCCGGTCGCGAGCTGATGCGGGGTCAAGCCCTCGGTGTCGAAATGGACGACGCCGCCGAGCTCGGCGACCTCGCCACGGGCCGGAAAGACGTGGACGCCCGCGCCGCACCAGCCCGCGCGCGGCCGCACCGGTGCGCCGACGACCGACGCCGCCCACGCGCGGAGGTTGGCCTGCATCCCGGGGAGCACCGACTCGACGAGCGCGTCGGAGGCCGCCGCATCGCGAAAGTAGTCCGAGGCGCGCCCGGTCTCGAGGTGGGTGTAGAACGCCCGACCGAGCGCGAACTGCTCGCCGTCGAAGTCCGCGGTCCACTGCGCCTCGGCTGAAAGCACGCGCCGCACGGCAGTGGTGCACCGCCGCGCACTCCAGGCTCCACGCAGCACGAGCGCGAGGTGGGACTCGAGCTTCGGCAGAAGCGCTGCGCGCCCAGCCGCGACCCAGGCCGGCAGTGGCACGGTGATGGGATTGCCGAGAGTGGCCAAGGGCGTTAGCCTCGCACCCGCCCAATCTCGGGCCAACATCCTTTGGAGAACCCATGAACCGATTCCTTGCCACGTGCCTCTTCGGTCTCGCGATGTCCTTCGGCTCGGTCGCCGCCGCCGAGGACTGCCTCCTTTGCGGCAAAGACAGCGACGGCGCCTGCGCCGGAGCCCAGCAGTGTCGTGGCACGCGCGAGTCGTGCCGGAAGAGCGGCTGTAAGATCGGCGGAACGGCCTCCTGTTCGACGGCGGCCAACGTGAAGATCTGCTCGAACTTCCAGCCAGAGTCGATCCCGCAGATGTCGCTCGCGCCCGCCTTCGAGATGTGCCACCGCTAGCAACGTCGTCCCAGCTAGCTGAGCCGGAGTGCGCCGATCACCGCGAGCACGCAGCCCGCGATGACGGCGCACCATCCGCCCGCACCCACCAGGAACCACGGCATCACGTCCGGGCGCTCGTCGTCCTCCAGCGACGCGTGCAGCCGCGTCGGGTGCCAGTACCAGCGCGGCGGGAGCGCGTCGCGCGCCTCCAGTACCGCGGCGAGGCGTGCGTGGTAGACGATCGCCGCCGGCAGTCCGACGACCAGGCCCAGCACGACGAGCACCGCGCCCGTGCCCAGCAGCGCGCCAAACGCAAAGAGCTGTGAGACCGCCGCGAGCGCGATCAACGCGACGACGAGGCCCAGAGCCAGGAGACCTTCCCGCACCCGGAAGGCCTACCGTATTTCGAATCGGGACGCTATTGCCGGGGTCGCGCTCGGAGGGACACGACCTTGCGACCCCGCCCGGCCTCGGTTAGCTTCGCGCCATGATCCGAGCCCTCCGCCTCGCGTTGCCTCTCCTGCTCCTCGCGACGACTGCCTGGTCCCAGGACCGGATGATCATCGACGAGGTCGACCTCCAGAAGTACCTCAAGAACAAAGAGGGGCGCATCCGGTTCTATGTCGACATCCTCGACAAGGACAACCACGTCCTCGAGAAGCAGGACGAAAGCAAGCTCAAGTTCTTCGTCAACGACGAGGAGTTCAAGACCGAGAAGGAGGGCGGCAAGCTCAAGAGCATCAAGCTCCAGACCTTCAAGGACGTCGAGGAGCCCATGGCCGTCGGTGTCCTGGTCACCAATTACGGCGGCTTCGTGCCCGCCAACACCGGCGAGCAGAACATGTTCGCGCATGGCTGCGCGGGACTTCAGGACCTGCTTAAGGAGTTCAAGGGGAGCTTCGACTACTTCGGCATCTGGCTCTACAACGAGAGCGGCCTCCAGGAGAAGAAGCCCTTCGGCAGCGACCGCGACCGCGCCATCGACGCGCTCGACTCGCTGTCTAAGGAGTTGCCGCCGTCCATGCTCGACCCCGAGGGCGCCAAGAAGGACTCGGGCGGTCAGACACAGCGGCCCAAGTTCTACCAGTACCTGCTCGAGGCCGTGAAAAAGATGGCCGAGCGCACGGACCTGCCAGCGCGGCGCGTGCTCATCGTCGTCTCCGACGGCGCGGGCGAGTACGACATCAAGGAAGACAAGAAGATCGACAAGAAGCTCAAGCAGGTCATCGAGGCCGCGCGAGACGCCCGCATCAAGATCTTCAGCTTTGGCGCAGCCCTCCAGGGCGACGAGTACCTCACGAAGCTCGAGCAGGTCTCGGCGGAGTCGTTCGGTCTGTCCGAGCGCGCCGAGGAGGCCGACGAGCTCGAGCGAAAGATCAGCGAGTTCGGCAAGCAGCTCAAGAAGCAGTACGTCATCGACGTCGTGGCTCCGGGCATCCTCCCGGCCGGCAACTGCAACTTCAAGCTCACGGGCGAGACCGAGAACTCCGAGAAGGTCAGCAATCAGTTTCCGAAGGCGCTCAAGTGCCCGGAGTGGCCGACCGATTGGATGTACTACCTCAAGTGGACCGGCATCATCCTGGGCTCGGTCCTGGGTCTGTTCCTGTTCATCTGGCTCATGGTCAAGCTGTTCAAGTGGATGGCGCGGCGGAAGGCAGAGCGGGTGAGCGCGGCGCCCGTCGAGGTCGAGCAGGTCGTCATCTACGAGGGTCCCGACCGCGGCAAGCTGCGCGTCAAGAGCGGCCCCATGGCCGGCGAGGTCTTCCCGCTGACCAAGGACATCACGACGCTTGGGCGGCTCGACTCTAACGACATCCAGATCGAGGACGAGTCGGTCAGCAAGCGCCATGCGGGCATCAAGATCGAGGACATGAAGTACGAGATCGCCGACTTCGGCTCGACGAGCGGCACGTTCGTCAATGGCCGTAAGATCAACAAGCTCTTCCTCAAGAACGGCGACGTCGTGAAGCTCGGCAACACCGAGATGGAGTTCACGCTCAAGTAGGGCGCGCCACGCTCCAATCGCGGGCGGTGATGAGGGCGCGAACGTGCGCCTCGATAGTGTCCCGGATGGCGCGCACGGTCTCCATCGGCTGGCCCTTGGGGTCCGGTAGTGGCCAGTCGTCGCGCTCGAGGCCGGGGATGACCGGACACGCCTCGCCGCAGCCCATCGTCACCAGCAGCGCGGCTTGGGACGCGAGCTCCGGCGTCAAGCGCGTCGGCCGGACGTCCGCGAGATCGATGCCGCGCTCGCGCATCGCCTCGACGACGACCGGATGCACCTGCGTCCCCGGCTCCGTCCCGGCCGAGAGCGCGCGCGCACGGCTGGGGTCTACGAGCGCGTTGAAGAACGCGCCCGCCATCTGCGAACGACCGGCGTTGTGGACACACGCGAAGAGCACCAGCGTCATGGGGACCTTTGGCGAAAGAGCCAGCCGGAGAGCGCCATCGCCGCGACGGCACCCAGCACCTGAGCCGCGATGAAGCCCGGTGCGTCGATGGGCCGGATGCCGGCGAACGTATCGGTCGCACAGCGCGCGAGGGTCACCGCCGGATTGGCGAACGACGTGGAAGACGTGAACCAGTAGGCCGCCGTGACGTACGCCCCCACGGCGTATGGCACGGCCTCGACGCGCGCGCGCACGCAGCCGAAGATCGTGAGCAGCAAGCCGAACGTCGCGACGACCTCGCCGGTCCATTCGCCGACTCCGCTCCGCACGTGCCGCGAGGCGAAGAAGAGCGGCTGGTCGAACATCACGTGCGCGAGCGCCACGCCGGCGAACGCTCCGGCGAGCTGCGCGCCGCCATAGGCGAGCCCGTCGCGCCACGCGAGCTCGCCGCGCGCCACGAACGCGGCCGTCACGAGCGGGTTCAGGTGCGCGCCCGACACCGGGCCGAGCGCGAGGATGAGCGCCACGAGCGCGCCGCCCGTGGCCAGCGCGTTGGCCAACAGCGCTACCGCGACGTTTCCCCCCGCGAGGCGTTCGGCCATGATGCCCGAGCCCACGACCGTCGCGAGGAGAAAGGCCGTGCCGAGCGCCTCGGCCACGGCGCGCCGACGCCGGTCGAGGGGCGTCATCCGGCCTGGGCTCCCGCGGGGGCGCAGCAGGTCGTCTTGGGCGGCGCAGGGAGGTCGGCCTTGACGACGAAGACCTCCCAGGCGTTGCCGTCGGGATCTTCGACCCAGACCTTGTCCTGGACCGCGTAGCAGCACGCGGTGCCCTCCTCGACGCGCACGGGCAACCCCTGCGCCTCGAACCGCGCGACGGCCTCGGCGACGTCGTCGGACGTGGCGACTTGAATGCCGAAGTGGCTCGCGTTGACGCCAGTGCGCGGCGCCTGCTGCATGGAGAGGTTCAGCGACGGCACCGCGAGGTCGAACTTCGCGTAGCCGGGCCGGCGCTTGGCCGCCGTCACGCCAAAGGCCTTCTCGTAGAACGCGACCGACGCGTCGATGTCGGACACGTTGAGGGACACATGGGGCTTCAGGACGTTCATGGTCTTCTCCAATCAGCAACAGGGCTTGGAAGCAGGACCTCTGTCATAACCCCTGCCACCGCGGCAGCAGTCTTGCCAGAGGTAATCGGTGAGGGCACGCAGCGCCGCGTAGTCCGCGCCGTAGTAGATGAACTTGCCGTCCTGCCGCGCCATCACCAGCCCCGCCGCGCTGAGGCGCTCCAGGTGGTGGCTGAGCGTGGACCACGGGATGCCGACCGCGCTCTGGATGGTGCCGACGGCCGTGCCCGCCGGATCGCCCTGGACGACGAGCCGCAGGATGGTGAGCCGCACCGGATGGCCCAAAGCGGCGAGTTGCGAGGCGTGAGCGGAGACTTCGGGGATCATCGGCCTTCATTTCTACTTAAGTCGAAATGAAAGTCAAGGCCATCTCGCCAGCGATCGAGAGGAGCTCCTGACCCTCGGCCAGGATGCGCACGCAGCGACGCGGAGGGCTCCTCGAAACGGAAGAGCACGATGCATTTCGCCCCAAAGCGCTCTCGCAACAGCGCGGCCACCCCCGGCAGCCGGGCCCAGAGAAGCGCATGCCGCGCACGCCCGGCAGACACGGGGCGTTCGCGGGAGACGGGCGCGAGCGGAGGGCCGCGTGCGTGTGGCGTCGGCCTTCGCCCGCTGTACGCCCCGAGAGCCCGTCACTTCGGGGTGCAGAGCCCGATCGTCCCCTGGCCTGCCTTCAGCGGGACGCAGGTCGCGTTGGCGGCGCACTCCGCGTCGGCGCAGCAGAACTTCACGCACACGCCGGGGGCGTTGCTGCACGAGTACCCGGCGACGCAGTACGGCCCCGAGGACTGGGAGCAAGCGGCCGCGGGGAGCGCGTCGTTGGGTGGCGGATAGCACTTGAACGTGCCCGACGCGGTCCGATCGCAGACGAAGCCGAGCCCGCCATCACAGCCAGCGTTCGTCACGGGCATGCACTCGCCATCGTTGGCGGTGAGGCAGGTCTCGTAACAGCCGATGGAGGGATTGCCGCCCCAACCCGACTTGCAGGCGCACTTCGTGGTTCCGCCGTCGGCGACGCAGATCACGCCCTCGCCGGTGCAACCGCCGTTGTTGGGGAGGCACGGGTCGACCGCGCACACCTTGCCATCGCCAGCCCAGCCGGACTTGCAGGTGCACGTGGCGAGCCCGTCCTGGGACGTGCAGTTCGCCTGCGCGTGACAGCCGCCGTTGTCCTTGAGGCACACGTTGGGGTGGCACACCTTGCCGTCGCCCGTGTAGCCGCTGAGGCAGGTGCACTTCTCCTTGCCGTCCTCGAGCGCGCCCGTCGCGGCGGGCGCGCAGGCACACGGCGCGAAGACCCCGGTCGTGTTCTGCGCCGAGGCAGAGTGCGGCAGGTACGCGTTGGGCAGCTTGGGGTCGTAGCCCTCGCCGGCGCGCGCCTCGACCGTCAGCGCATAGTGACGCCCCAGGAGCAGGCTCCCGGCGGGCAGGACGAGTTCGGTCGCAATCGTGTTGACCGTGAGCACGACGCGCTCGGCGGAGATCACCTTGCCCTGCGCGTCCTTCAGGTCGTCGAGCTCGCGCAGCTGAACGCGGTAGGCGAACGGCGTGCCTAGCGCGGGCGGGTCGAAGGCCACCGTGAGGCCCGTGCCCACGCCCGTCGTCATCGTCGCCAGCGGAACCGGCTTGCCGTTGACGCGCAGGTTCCTCGGAAGCCCGATCGTGGGGGCGAGCGCGGTCCCCGAGAGCGTCGCCGCGGGGCCCGTCATGCTGAGATGGCCGCGCACCCGCTGGATGCCCGTGTCCGCCGGCAGCAACGCCGTGACATCGCCGCGAAAGGCGACCGTGGCGCTCGCGAGGAGCTGACCGAAGTCGAACGGGTTGACGAAGCTGAAGCTCTGTTCGCGATCGCCCGGGAAGTATAGCTTCTTCTCGGCGCTGCACCCAGCGAGGCACGCGGCCACGTCGCAGCTCCCCGGATTGCACTTCAGGTCCACATAGGCCTTCTTGGCAGGCACGACCAGCTCGACGAGGGTGGCATAGGCGCCTTTGGCGGGGACGGGTGCGCCGCACTCGAAGAAAACGTCGAATCGGAGTTCGCCGCTGTGCAACGGCGCCGGCGCCTCGGCGAGCGATGACGCAAAGCTCGCGCCAGCGTACTTCAGCACGAACGACTGCGGGTTCCCGGCCTGGAAGTCGCCCTCGACGGTGAACGAGCCGCCATCGGTCATCGCGAGCGACGAGGTCGTGAGCCACTCGACGGCGGTGGTATACGAGAACGTGCCCCACGGATCGGAAGCGAGTGGCGCGGCGGTCTGGACCTCGGTCACCCTCCCGTGGAGGACGGTGAGCGCGTCACCCTTCCCCGACTCGACGAGCGAGCGCATCGCGCCGTGCGCGGACCCGAGGTACTGGAGCGCGTTCAGCTTCCAGCCCGCGAGCGCGGCATCGCCGTTCTTGGGCGCGCCCGACTGGTGCTCGCCGTCGGGCTGGGTCTGCACGCTGCCGGCCGCGTCCGAGCCGCGGCCCATGAAGAACAGCAGGTCCTCGAGCGCGTTGACCACCGTGCCGTCCGGCAGCTCGGCGTAGGTCTTCCACGGCGCGGTGAGCTTGCCCTTGACGGTCAACCAGGTGGGCTGGGTGATGGCCGTAACGTCAGGTCGGTAGGAGTGGGCGGTGCTGAGGTCGAGCGCGCGCTCGGAGGTGTCATAGACCGTCAGCGACGGCGAGGCGCCCGGCTGCGACGCGGGTGGGGCGCGCGTGATGACGAGCCGGTAGGGCCCGACGGGCACGCCCGGGATGGAAAAGACGCCCGAGACGGGCGCGCTCGCCGGATAGGTCACGGGCTTGCCGTCCACGGTCGCGATCGCGGCCACCGACGTCCAGCCGCTCGTGTCCTCGGGGACCGAGAGCTTGCCGGCGCCCCAGTCGTGGTGGTTCAGAGCCGTGAGCGTGACGATCGGCGCGCAGGTCTTTCCGTCCCCCTCGAAGCCCGCCTTGCAGGTGCACTTGGCCGCGCCGGCGGTCGACGCGCAGGTCGCCTTGGCGTCGCAGCCGCCGTTGGCCGCGGCGCAGGGGTCGGGTACGTCGGGGACGTTGGCGTCGGGGACGTTAGCGTCTGGCAGCGGTGTGTCGGGGACGTTAGCGTCTGGCAGCGGTGTGTCGGGATTGCCCGAGTCCGGAAGCGCGGTCTCCGGAAGCGCGGTGTCGGACGCGCCCGTGGAGCCGCCGGAGTCCGCCAGAACGTCGTCGATGCCACCCGGAGTGGACGCGGTCGAACCGCCACCGCCGCAGGACGCAAGGGCGCTCGCGAGCAGAGTCACCAGGGCGGCGCGAAGAGAGAGGAAGCGGCTCACAGTCAGCGGGCCGGGTACGAGGGCGAGGGGGCAAAGGGCGCTCATCCGTCTTAGTGTGAGGTGTACGAGCAGTGCGGGTCAAACAAGCGCGCGCCAGTGCAACCTCGTGCGCGCGACGCCCAGCGCCAGTTGGCGCGTTCGCCCCGCCGAGGCACGTCTCGGCCCCATGAGCGCCTCGATCTCGATCACCCAGACGTTGCCTGTCCTGTTGGCCTCCGTCGATCGGCCCGGCGACTTCGTGGGGCACGGCACAGTCGAACTGCCCCTGGTGCCGACCTTCGTCAAGGGCGTCGGTCGGCTCGCGCTGCCCGTTCCGGCCCATCAAGCACAGGCGCTCATCAAGGTGGCCACCCGCGCCACCTATGGCCGAGGGGCAGAGGCCATCGTCGACCCGGCCGTACGCCGCTGCTGGCAGATCCCTGCGACCGAGGTCCAGACCGACGATCCGCGCTGGCAGACCGTCCTACAGAGGATCGGGGAGGCCATGATCGATGCGCTGGGCCTCGACGACGACGTCGTCGCCGACTTGTACAAGCTGCTCGTCTATGAGCCGGGCGGCTTCTTCCTGGAGCACCGCGAGACCGAGAGAGTCCACGGCATGTTCGGCACGCTCGTCGTCGTGCTCCTCTCCGAGCACGAGGGTGGCGCGCTGGTCGTCCGTCATCTCGGACGGAGGGTGGCGCCAAGGCGAGCATCGCGACGATCGCGCAGTGGCTGCAGCTGCCCTCCGAGGTCAACCGGGCCGTGCAGCTCGCGCAGGTCGTGGTCGCTCACTGGCCGCGCCCCGGACCCAACGACCGGTGGTTTCGCGGAAACGAGCGGGGCCCCCTGCTCCGCGTGCTCGCGCGGCTGCCGGACGGGGCGCTGCTCGAGGAGCTCCTGCGGGCGGTCGTCGCTGCGGGCGCCTACGTGGCGGAGGATGAGGCGGTGCTCGTCGGTCTCGCTCGCCAAGCTGCGCACGGCGGGCGGGTGATCGGTCTGGCCGGTGCGGCGCCCTCACTCCCCCGCAGGCGGCGTCGCGCCGGCCTTGAGCCGCCTGATCATGTCCTCAGCCCACGTCTTCGTCTTGGGACCCGGCTTCGTCGCGGGCAGCAGCTCCATCACCGCCAGGCTGCGGTCTCGCGGCGCGACCTGGAGGTAGCCATCCAGCAGCTTCAGCACGAGATCGATGTTCGCGTGACGCGAGTGGATGAACGCGCGGAGCTTCTTGGCGGCGGCCTTCTTGTCGGCCATGGCGAAGATGTTCTCGAAGCCCCGCAGGTTGGTCGGCAGCTTGGACGGATCCCAGGCGTTCGGGTCGGCCGGCACCGGCGGAGTCGGCGGCTCGGGCGGCGTGGGCGCGACCTCGGGCGGCGGCGTGTCCGACTTTGGAGGCTCGGTGGGGGCCTCACGACCCGCCGGGTCTTCGGACTCCGGCGGCCGCGGCAGCGCCTGGGGCTCGAACGCCGCGATGAGGGCGCGTGCCTCGGCGAGACGCATCGCCAGCTCCTGGTCGGAGGCGACGTGCGCGCGGACGCGGTTCTTGTCGAGCGTCCCGCCGTGCTTGACCTCGCCGCCGACCCAGTCCCAGAACGCGGGGGTGGAGGGGGCCTGTGCCGGCTCCTCGCTCGCCTTGGGGCCGGAGCGGAGCTTCCAGACGACGAGCACGACCAGCATGAGCCCGATGACGCCGATGGGGACCCAGCGCGCCTTGCTTTGGCCGCCCTCGCCGAGTGCCGTGAGGTCGAGGCCCGTCGGTCGCTCACGCAGCGGGAGCGGCACGGTGGGCGGGCGCTGGGCGGACGGGACGGCGTGGACCGGCGTCGGTGGCGGCAGCGCGCCGAGCGGGGATAGCTCCGCGGGCGTGCCGGGCCCCATGGGGAGCGTCGGGCCGTCGTCGAGGCCGAACGCCTCGCCGATCTGCACGATCTGGACGCTCACGAAGCGACTCGACGGCTCGCGGTCGACGGTCTCGACGATGCGGCGCGCGGCGACCGTGGGCACCAGCGTCGTCACGAGCCGCACGATCTCCTCGTGCGGCAGCGCCTCGAAGAGCGAGCCGTTGGCCACGAGCAGGCGGTCGCCGGAGCGCAGCGCGGTCTCGTCGGTGGGCACGTCGGCGGAGATGACCTCGGCCTGGCCGAGCAGCGGGCTGGCCGGGTTGGGGGGCCCGAGCAGCCAGCGCGCCTCCCCGTCGCGGAGCAGCACGAGCCGCACGTCGCCAACGCGCGCCGCGTAGACGCGCCCGCGGCGAATGAGCACGGCCGCCGTCGCGGCCCACGCCTGCTGGAAGACCGCGGCCGTCTGGCTGCGGGTGAACAGGACCTGGTTGCCGTGCTCGAGCGCCTCGCAGAGCCGCCGCGTGGCGTCGCCGACGGTGCTCTCGCGGAAGTTGGCCAGGACCGCCGAGACGGCGAGTCGGCTCTCGAGTCGCCCGCCGTCGGCGCCTCCGCGGCCTTCGCCGAGCACGAACAGCGAGCCCAGGAACAGATGCGCGTTGCCGGTGACGCACGGGTTCGTCTGCTCACCGCGAGGCGGCGAGGCAAAGTCGCCCACCGTAACCCGTACGTCTCGCACGTCCGCCATTCCGCGCGCCTGACTCGGCCCGCCGCGCTGCTCTCGACCGCCCTTAACCGTCGCGCTGCTCGCCGCCGCCTGCGCCGGAGATGACCAGCTGACGCGCGATGCCCTCGTCCTCGGAGTGCGTCGAGACGCCCTTGGCCCGCGACAGCGCCATGTGGACGTTGCGCCGGTCCGCGGGGTTCATCCCGAGGAGCCGAATCTCGATCCCACGCCGCCGTGCCGTCTCCGCGAGGCGATCGGCCAGCTGCTCGAGCCGCGCGCGCCGCTGGTCGCCGTAGCCGGCCACGTCGATGTTGATGGGCTTGCGTGCCTCACCGCCGCGCGTGACGACCCGGGTGACGACCACCTGGTAGGACTGTAGCGTCTCGCCGTCCCGTCCCACGAGCAGCCCGACGTCACCTTCCTCCTTGGGAAAGACCTCGAGCAGGATGTGGTCCTCGGCCTCGGTGAGCTCCACCTCGGCGGGGATGAACGACAGCTCCAACAGCCGCCGCAACGTCTCGAGCGCCTTACGACCGAGCTCGCTGACGTGCCCGGCTCCCTCGATCGGTGCCTCTGGCTCGATCATTGTCCTTGCTCCTGTTCGCATCGACGGTCGCGGTATAGCGCCGTCGCGTGTACCACTGTTGGCCCATCGACAAGATGGTGCCCACGAAGATGTAGAAAACCAGCCCCGACGGCAAGAAGAGCATGAAGCCGGAGAACATGATGGGCATGACCCACTTCATGATCTTGGCCTGCGTCGGATCCATGCCCGTCATGGGCGTCATGAGCTGTTGACCGACCATCACCACGCCGAGGATGACCGGCAGGATGAAGTACGGATCCGGCTGGGTCATGTCCTTGACCCAGAGGAAGAGCGGCTCCTGATAGAGGTCGACCGCGGTGTAGAGCGTCCGGTACATGGCAAAGAAGACCGGCATCTGCACGAGCAGCGGGAAGCAGCCGCTCAGCGGGTTGACCCCGTGCCGCTTGTAGAGGCTCATCGTCTCTTGCTGGAGCTTGGCGCTGTCGTCTTTGAAGCGCTCGCGCAGCGAGTCCATCTCGGGCTTGAGCGCGCTCATCTTCTGCATCTGCTGGTACTGCCGGTGCGTGAGCGGGTAGAGGCAGAGCCGCACGATGATGGTGAACAGCAGGATGGCCACGACCCAGCTCGGGATGACCGAGTGGATGAACTTCAAGAACGCGAGCAGGGGACGGGCGAGGAAGGCGACCCAGCCGAAGTCGAGGCTCTTGTCGAGCGAGCCGCCGGCGGTGGCCAGGACGTCCAGATCCTTGGGCCCGGCGTAGGTGGACAGCTCGAAGCGCGCTGCGCGGGCCTCGCCGTAGGCTCGGAGCGTCTTGCGGAGCGCGATGGCCTCCTCTCGGGAGCCGGAGCTGGCGAAGCGGTCCATGGCGAGGTCGAGGCTGTGCTCGTCGAGGTGGGTGGCGTCGACGCCGAGCTTCTGCATCGCAGCGACGCACGTGAGCCGCCCCGCACGCGCATCGGCCGGGAACCACTCCGGAAGGCACTGGGGACCGGGCAGCGTGTCGTGCGTCGTGACGGCCTCGTAGCGCGCGACGATGGCGCCGTTCTTCTCGCCATGCAGGCTGCAGCTGCCGGCGCGGCCACCTTCACCCGGGAAGAACCCGGCCATGACGAAGTACTGTGTCTCGACGCCGAAGAAGCTGACCTGGCCGTTGGGGATGAGCCCCTTCTCGCGGTCCTCGACGAGGTCGTGGAGCGTGTGGCTGTGGCGCTCGTCGGCGACGGTGCAGATGGGCTGCCACATCTCCGTCGGGGCGCTGAACATGCCCGGCGCCTCGGCCTCGGGATCCTGCCAACCGGTGACGAGGACCGCGTAGTGCACCTTGAGCGGCGCGGACGCGGTGTTGGTGATAGCCACCGTCTGACCGAGCTGATAGGGCCCGGTCACGCGCCAGGAGCGCTCGATCCACAGATCGCTCGTGTCGCGATGCGGGTTGGGCCAGACCCACGTGATGACGTTGGGATCCTCGCCGGTGGCGCGGGTGAAGCGATCGGACATGGCCAGCTGGCGGAGCGGCGAGGTGGTGCGGGTGACCGTGAGCCCGGGCGGAAGCGCAGCGGCCGGGGCAGCCTCGAGCTCGACGACGTCGCCGTCGGCGGCGAGGATCGCGAGGCCCTTGTCGAGCCCCGTGCCCTGGAGCCGGTCACCGGGCGCGAGCGGAAGATCGTCCGCGGTGGGAGCGCCGAGCTTGAAGGCCTTGGGCCGGCCCTCGATCGGAGTGGCGGTCGTGGCGCCGCGCACGAGCCGCGTGATGGTGCCGCCGCCCTCTTGTCCGTCCCAGCCGAGCACGCTGAAGTCGAGTCGAAATGGGTAGAAGTCCGGATCCCACGTGGTCACGACGTCGTAGGGGCCGGCCTCGAGCCGCTCGGCAGGCACCCAGCGCGAGCCGGTGCGCTTCGGGCGCTGGTACTGCTCGGTGTGGAGCGTGACGCTCTTGAGCGCGCCCTGGGCGTCGCTCGTCATGGCCAGAAAGCGCGCGCTCTGGTCGCCTGCCGGGATGGACACGGCCTGCTCGACGGCGCGGGGCACCGCGGGGACGTCGATCTTGGCGGTGGACGCGACGGTCGTACCGCCACCGTCCGAGGCCTTCTTCTTGCGCGTGAGCGCCATGACCAAGAACACGATGCCACCCAAGATGGCGATGATGATGAGAAGCCGGCGGGGGTTCACGGGTGACCTCGGTGTGGAGCTCAGGGCACGGGGTCGATGCCGCCCGGATGCCACGGGTGGCAGCGGCCGACGCGGCGGAGCGCAAGCCACGCTCCGCGAAGCAGTCCGTGGCGCACGAGGCTCTCGGCCGCGTAGTGCGAGCACGTGGGGTAGAAGCGGCACGAGGGTGGCAGCAGCGGCGACAGCGCGCGCCGGTAGACGCCCACGAGCAGCAGGAATGGGAGCGCGAGCAGCGGAACGGACCTAGCGGTCGCGCTGCCGGGTGCGGAGGAGAGCCCCGCGAAGCGCATGACCCACGACGTCGAAGTCGGGCTCGGGCACGCCGGGCCGACCGATGACGACGATGTCGAGGCCCGGCGCGAGCTCGGGGCGGAGGCGTCGAAAGGCCTCGCGCACGAGCCGCTTCCACCGACTGCGAATGGGGGCATGCCCCACCTTCTTGCTGACGGTGATGCCGAGGCGGGCGGAGTGCGCACCGCCAGTACGATGTACGAAGACAATGAAGTGCGTGAGGACGAGCCGCTGGCCGCGGGCCTGGACGCGCTGAAACTCGGCGCGTCGCCGGAGCCGTGCCGAGGGCGGGAAGCCGAGCGCCGGTCCGTCTGCGGTGTCATTGACCATCGCGCTCCTCGAGCGCGTCGTCCCAGAGACCCGTCCAAGGGACAGGCTACTTCTCGTACGTCGCGACCGCGATGCGGTGACGGCCCTTGGCACGACGGTTGGCGAGCACGGCGCGACCACCCTTGGTCGCCATACGAGCGCGGAAGCCGTGGGTACGACGGCGGCGCAGATTGTGGGGCTGGAACGTTCGCTTCATGGGGCACCTATCGGGTTATGGCCACTTCGGCAGGCCGAGGGGCGCGGGTGTATAACTCGCGCAGTTTCGGCTGTCAATGGCAATGAAACGGCCTTGAACAGACTCACCACAGGCGCCGATCCGGGTCACGGCCGGACGCCGAAGAACGCGCGGATGCGGTGGATCAGCGTGCCCGCCTCGGGGGACGCGGCCGGGTCACGCACGCCCGAGGGCTGTCGCTTCTGAGCCAGCTCCGCCTGACGGCGCTCGAGGCTCTCCGCGATGCGATCGCACAGAACGGGGTTGCCGGCGATGAGGCGACCGAAGGGCCCGTGCTCGACCACGAAGACGTGCGTGTCCTCGAGCGCCCGGACCGTGGCCGTACGCGCATCGCCCGTCATGAGCGACATCTCGCCGAAGAAGTCCCCCGTAGACAGCGTAGCAACCGGCGTGGGCTCGCTGGCGCCGCTCTGGAGCAGCACCTCGACGACGCCCGAGGTGATGAGGAACATGCTCTCACCGGCATCGCCCTGCGCGATGATGACCTCGCCCTTGCCGTAAGACGCCTCGCCCAACGCGCTGGCGAGCTCCTCGCGTTCGGTGTCGCGTAGCGGCGCCAAGAACGGGATGCGGGCGAGCGCGGCGACCCGCCCGGCCATCGCGGTGTGGTCGCGCGCCGCGTCGGCCGCGGGCGCGGCGGGCATCATCATGACCTCGTGGATGG
The DNA here is from genome assembly GCA_005776585.1 of Pseudomonadota bacterium. Lineage (GTDB taxonomy): Bacteria > Myxococcota_A > UBA9042 > SXOX01. The sequence goes on from SXOX01000036.1 coordinate 55,513, forward strand.
GGTACGGGATGTTGACCCCGTGGCGCTTGAGCCGATACCAGATGCTCGTGCGGACGCGATCCTCGGCGCGATCGTGGTCCTGCACGTGGCGGATGAAGAAGTAGACCACATACCGGATCCCGGAGTTGTCGAAGGCCCGAAGCAGCGCGTACGGCGGCGGCTCCAGCATGACGTTGGCGTTGCGCGCGGCCGCCTCGAGGTACTCGCGCGCGGTGTTGGGCGGGAGCGCGTAGGGCAGCGTGACCTCGACCTCGCGGCGGTGCGAGGGGTCGGGCCGAGTGAGGTTGATGAGCCGATTGGCCGTGAGCAGCCGGTTGGGGATGATGACGACGTCGTGGCGGGTCGTCTGCATGACGGTACTTCGCCAGTTGATCTCGAGCACGCGGCCCATCTGGCCGTCGTAGAGGATCCAATCTCCCTCCTGGTAGGGCCGCTCGAGCTGAATGGCGAGGCCGCTCGCGATGCTCCCGAGCGTGTCCTGAAACGCGAGACCGATGACCGCGGTCACGAGCACCGAGCCCGTCATGATGCTCGTGACGTCGACCCCGTGGCGCGACAGGACAAAGACGCTGGCGACCACGTAGAGCACCAGCACGATGACGTCGCGGACAATGACGGGCACGCGCAACCGACGGACGCGCACGAGGAAGCCGTCGGCGACGATGACCGTGAACGTCTGGATGATCGCGAGGTCGAGCACGAGGAGGCCGCACAGCAGGAAGATGCGCTGCGACTTGGGCCAGAGCATGCCGGTGAGCATGGTGAGGGCGACGAGGACGCCGTAGAGCTCGAAGCATCGGAGCGCGAAGTGGCTCCGGTCCATCATGTCGGCGTCGTTCTGGAAGATGCGCCGCCACCCGAGCAGCACGAGGAACACGAGCCAGGCGACGATGAGCTGCCCGCTCAGCGGCCTTATGACATCGGAGACGAGCTCGGCGCTCGACCGCGCGACGGCGTATTCGGGCACGGCGTGAGGAAACAGGACGACGAAGAAGTCGCGCTGGTCCGGGTTGCGACGGCGTCGGCTGGTCTCGTCCTGGAGCACGATGCGCCGCGCGATGGGCTGGAGCGCGTGCGCCCCGACGTGGGCCTCCTCGTGCGCGCTGCGGCGGGTCAGCGCGTCAGGACTGCGTCGCTCGGCGCCAACCTCGGCGCGCTTGCCACGCCCGCGGCGGGGTAGCTCCGCCCCGTCACGGTCTGCGGCGAACGCGCTCGAGGCGCCGGTAAGCAGGACCAGCAGCACCAGGACGATGGGGCGCAATCGAGACACTGGACCGCTTATCAGTTGACACGAGGGGAGGCGTCAAGTACCAACCCGCGCCATGCCGAGGCGGACCCCATCAGTGCCCCCTGCCCCCGCGGCGTCGCGTGATCTCACGCCGGCGGCCAGCATCGTCATCCCGGTCTACAACGAGGAGGGCCTGCTCCGGACGGCCATCATCGACCTGGTGACCGAGCTCGAGGAACTGGGCGCGTTCAGCTACGAGATCATCATCACGGAGAACGGCTCCTCGGACGGGACCAAGGAGCTGGCCTTCGAGCTCGAGCGCAAATACCCGCAGGTGCGCGTGCTGACGGACTCGGAGCCCAACTACGGCAAGGCACTGCGAAAAGGCATTCTCGCGGCGCGGGGCACGTTCGTGCTCTGCGACGAGATCGACATCTGCGACGTGGGCTTCCACCAGCGCGCCATGGACGTGCTCACGCAGGGCCAGGCCGACATGGTCGTAGGCTCCAAGGCGCACGCCGAGGCGCACGACAAGCGGCCGATGTTCCGCCGGATGGGCACGCAGACCATCAACTTCCTGCTGCGGGTGTTCCTGGACTTCCACGGCACGGACACGCACGGGCTCAAGGCGTTCCACCGCGAGCGGCTGCTATCGGTGGTCAACCGCTGCATCGTGGACCGCGACCTGTTCGCCTCCGAGTTCGTCATTCGCGCCGAGCGTGCGGACTTCCGCATCCTGGAGGTCCCCATCGAGATCGCCGAGAAGCGCCCGCCAACCATCAACCTCATGCGGCGCGTGCCCAACGTCTTGAAGAACCTAGTGCGCCTGTTCGTCGCGATCCGCGTCAAGGGCTAGCCGTGGCACGCACGCTGGCGGTCAACGTCGACGTCGACGGCCTGCCGCTCTACTACCGGATCCACGGGCTGTCGTGTGACCCGATGTTGTCAGAACACGGGGCGTTGGCCGCCGTGGCCTGGGAGCGCGGCGTGCGGCGGTTCCTGGAGCTGTTTGGCACCCTTGGGCTCCGCGCCACGTTCTTTGTCGTGGGCCGGGATCTGGCGCACCCCGCCGTGCGCTCGGTGGCGACAGACGCTGTACGCCTTGGGCACGAGCTCGCGAGTCACTCCCACACGCATCCGTACAACCTCATACACCTGAAGCCGTCGCGCATCCGCGAGGAGATCGCCCTCGCCGAACACGCCATCGAGGCCGTGCGTGGGGCTCCAGTGCGCGGCTTTCGCGGGCCAGGCTACAACATCAACGCCGAGGTGCTCGAGACGCTCGGCGAGCGCGGCTATCTGTACGACTCGAGCATCTTGCCCTCGCCGGCCTACTATGCGGCCCGCGCGCTGGCGATTACCGCGATCGGGCTCCGGGGACGGACCAGCCAGTCCATCGTCGGCGACCCGCTCGCGGCGCTGGGACGGCGCGGCCCGTACCGGCTCCAGCGCGGCCGGCTGCTGGAGCTCCCGATCACGGTGCTGCCGTTGCTGCGCGTGCCGGTCATCGGGACGAGCCTCGCGCTCACGCCCACGCCGGTCCTGGCGCACGTGCTGGCGCCCGCGTTGCGTCGGATGAACTTTGTCAATCTGGAGTTCCACGCCATGGACCTGCTCGACGCGACCGATCCCGGCTGCGAGGCGCTGGCGCGATATCAGCCGGACGTGACGGTGCCCGTAGGCGACAAACGCACCAGGTACGCCACGGTGCTGCGCCACCTCTCGGAGGGCGCGGACAACCAGACGCTCGAGGCGATCGCCCAGTCCTTCTAGTCTAGCTCGAGTGCGCGTGACAGGATTCGAACCTGTGGCCTACGGCTTCGGAGGCCGCCGCTCTATCCATCTGAGCTACACGCGCATGGGTCCGGGCACGCCCGGCCAAAGCGGCGCCAACCGTACGCACGGCCGCCGAGCCTGTCAATCCAGGAAGCGCTGTCCGGGGTTCTTGCTCTGCCACTCCCGAATGGCCGCCGACGCATCCCGCCGCTGGCCCGGAGCGAGCGGACAGTGCGGGGCTCCAGCCCGGTCTCGCGGCACCGGGGAGCGCGGCGTAGACTCCGATGGAGGGGTCCCATTCGCGGTCGGCGGAGACTCCGTGGGGGTGTCGCCGGCGTTCCCGGCGCTGCCGGCGCTCGTGGGAGAGGTGCCGGGTGCCGTCCCGCCCGACGGAAGGGCGAGCGTGTCACGGCCGGAGCCGCTCGCCGGTGGCGCATCCGTCGGAGCGGCGTCGAGGGCGGACTCGCGGTCCTCGATGGGCCCGCGGAAGCGCAGCGTCTGCCGGCGCCCACGCCCGGGACCCACGTAGATCTCCGACGTCCGATGGCGCGGGTCGAGCTTCAGCCGCTCGATCGTCTCCTCGGTGTGGCGCACGTCGAGGCCGACCTTGTGCTGTGCGACCGCGTACCGCCGCCGGCCGAACCGCCGCCCGGTCTCCCGCTCCAACCCGGAGTAGAACTCGGCGACCTGCTCCTCGGAGGCGTCGAGCTCGAACTCAATCGCCTCATGCGTCCGCCGCAGGAGCACGAGCCCGCGGGGGACCTCGAAGCTCTGGATGAGCGCCTCGGCGGGCAACAGGTGGCCTTGCTCGTCGACCGTGCGCAGCAGATCGACGGCCGGTCCCGGGGGCGGTGCCGGCGCGATGCTGGCGAGGACCGATGACGGCGCCGCGGGCGGTGCTGGAGTCGGCTCCGCACCCGCGCAACCGAGCAACACGACCCCGAAGAGGACGATGGGCGCTCGTGGGCTCACAGGTTCTGGATGTGGCCCCAGCCCACGCCGACGACCTGCTTCGGCGGCTTGGTGAGCTGTCGCGCGATCTTGTTGACCGCCGGCGGGACGTTCGGGTTGGCGGGCAGTGCCCCCGCGTCCGACTTGCCGAACGAGCCGGTCTGCACGACGAGCTCGGTCGTGCCACCCTTGCTTCCCTTGAGCGCCGAATTCGAGCCACCCGCGCCCGCCGCTTGCGAGACGCCGGAGTCCCCGGAGCACGCGGGCCGGGAGATGAGCGACAAGCCGTAGGGCACGACGTCGGGGATCTCGATCTTCTCGCCGAAGTCGGCCGTGTTCAGCGGGATGGGCTTGAGCGGGAACTTGCCCACCGGCTCCTTCGTCCCCGCCTTGGACTTCAGGAAGTCGAGCCCCCACACGCGCCCCGTGCCGCCCTGGCACGCGTCGGTCGCGTCAGGCTGGAAGCTCGTGAAGTAGGCGACGTTGCCGTAGATGAGGGGCTTGCTCGTGAGGCTCTCGCCGACCTCGAGCACCTTCTTCCACAGCACCTCATTGGTGGTCGCGGTGACGACGCCCGCGTCCGTGATGGTCATCTTCTCCTTGACGGAGAAGACCATCGCTCGCTGCGCGGGGTCGGTCGCGTATTCGAGGTCGCCCGTGCCCATGACCACCACGAGCTGGCCGCGCTGCGGGACCGGGGACATCGACGGCTCCGACTTGAGCGGCGAGCGGGCGGTCGAGCCAAGCCCCGAGCCGTCGTTCTCGAAGTAGGGGTCGAAGAAGAAGTTCATCGTCCACTTCAGCGGGTCGGGGTCGGACACGTCGATGCGCCAGAGCTGCCCGCCTTTGTCACCCACGAAGATCCGGGTGACGAAGGTGCCGATGAACGTATTGTAGACGGCCGGATCGCCGACGATCGTGAAGTCGAGCGTGTCCTCGACGTTGTCCGGCGCTCCGCTCTTGTCCTTGACGGTGCCGTTGCCATTGCGGAACTCGCGGATCTTGTCGCCGTTGTCGAGCCGCGTGACCATGAAGCACTTGCCGGACTCGACCTCGCCCGTCGCAGCGTCCGCCTCGCCGCACGCGGTGAAGACGGCCGCGACCTCCTCGAGGACGTTGGTCGTCTCGTTTCGGATGAACACGGTCCCGATCTTGGGCTTGCCGTGCGTGTAGCCGAGGTTCCGGTAGTCGTGGCGATCCGAATCGTCGTAGGGCTTGCACGAGATCGATCCGCTGGAGTCCACGCCATCGTTCCAGCAGTGGCGCGTGTTGCTGATCTCCCAGCGCACCCACGGCTTGAGCGGGTTGGTCACGTCCAGCGCGAACAGCCCGCGCCCGCCTTGCCGGAACGGCACGACGAGCACCGACCGCCACAGCTTGACCTCCTCGGCGATGCTCAGCGTGGCGTTCGACCGCACGAGCCGGATGTCCTTGAGGACCGGCGGCCCATCGAGGAGCACCTCCGGCTTCGTCACGAGCTTCCACGCCCGCGTGGCCGCCTGCTCCGGCGCGATGGCCCACAGCTCTTGCAGCCACTTGAGCTCCGCCGAGAGACCTCCGGCTGGCTGGCTCATGTGGACGGCGTGAACGAAGCCCTCGTGGGTCGAGAAGTACGCGACGGTCGGACGCGTCTCGATGGACTTCTGATAGGCCTTGAACGACGGGATGGCGACGTCCATCGTCGAGAGGTTGGACTGGACCACCGGCGTCGAGTGCTGAATGGCACCGAGCGGCTCCTTGACGCGCCGCGAGCCGGCCTTGCCGTAGAGCAGCTTGATCAGGTCGCTCGTGAACGTGGCGCGCACGGCCGGATCGGAGGCGTCGCCCAGACTGTTGCCACTGACCTGGTAGAGGTTGTCCTTGTAGACCGGCTCGACGTCGGGCAGCGTACCCGTCACCGGGACGGCGAGCTTCTCCGGCGTCACGGTCGTGCTAGCCGCGAGGGCCTCCATCTTGCCGTCGATGGTCACAAACAGCTTGCGATCGGTCTGATTCGGCAGCTTGGCGCGCAGGTCGGTGACCTCACACGGTCCCGCGCTGCCGGTCACCTTGTTGCGGCACGTCGCGTCACAGCGGTAGGAGGTGACCTCCATGTAGCCAGCGAGGTCGACGTCACTCCAGCGCGCGGCGCCATACGCCGTGTTGATCTGGTACTGGAGGTCCGTGGCCGAGCCCGTCACGTCCGTCGCCACGACGTCAGTGCGCGAGAAGATGCCCGGCGTGGCCTTCTGAAGGACGTTCGAGAGTGCGGTCTTGAGCGTGTTGATGTTGCTCGCAATGAACGCTTCGCCGGTGCCGCCGGCCTTGGCGATGGCGTTGACGGCGTTTGTCGTCGACGCATCGATGTTGAAGCCGACGACATAGACGCGGAAGCCACGCTTGTAGAGCTCCTCGGCGGCCTTCTCGCTCGACGGATAGCCCCACAGCTTCTCGCCCAGCGTGGGCCGGCCGTCGGTGACCAGCACGACGTGCTTCGGGCGGCACATTGCGTACGGATCGCCGTTGGGGTTGGCGAGCGTCTTGCGCTGGAAGTTGGGGTGCGTGTCGAAGAGACGGCGCACGTCATCGAGCGCGGGCGCGATGGGCGTACCGCCGAAGGGGATCATGGCCTCGACCGCCGCCTTGACGGCCGTAGCGTTGCTCTCGAGCGCGAGCGCGTCGTCCGCGGCGCTGGGCACGATGAGGCCACCGAAGGGCGAGCTCTCGTGGCGAATGCCGAGGTTGACGGGGCCGATGCCAGCGACGGTCGTCTCGTCGGTGCCCCAGGACCAATCGCCGGTGCCATCGGTGGCAGACGACGGCACCGTATCGAAGGTGGCAAAGCCGAACTTCACGCGACCCTTGTAGGTATCGAGGAGGCCGTCGGTCTCCTGCGTCGAGTACTTGGGGACGAACCACGCGACGGGGTAGCCGAAGTCGAAGCGACCGTTGGGGCGCGGTACGTCCTGACACCAGTAGTCGTTGTAGGTGCCGGAAAAGACCTGCTTGGCCGTGATGTCGCGGCTCGAGCCGTACAACAGCCCGGGCGTGGCGGTCGCATCCGGCGAGCAGTTCGGCACGACCTGATCCTTGTCGGCGTAGGACATCGAGCCCGAGGTGTCCATGACGATGAAGACGACGGGCGTGACCGAGCTGGCAGCGGTGCCTGGCGCGCCGGCGGCCGTGGCGTTCGTGTGCACGAGCACGAGCGCAATGGAGACCGTGGAGGCAGATACCGAGCGTCTCATTGACCGCCTCCGTTCACGATATAGGGCCCGACGTAGGTGTAGGCGACAAACGATCGCTGGCTGTTGCGCAGCACCGTCCCGGGCGTCCCTGCATCGACGGACCCATCGCCGTAGGTGCCCGTCGTAATCATCCGATAGCGCTTCCAGATGAACTGGTCGTTGACCGGGTAGCCCGGAACGCGATTGGTATCGACCGGCTGCGAGAGCACCGTCTGGACATTGACGCCGCCGACACCGGCGAGGTCGCGCCCGAAGGAGCCGTTGGCGGTGAGGTCGAACGTGGCATTCGGGAGGTCGCTGAGCTTGATCGTGTTCTGGTTGGCCAGAACGAAGGCCGGGAACGCGTCGCCGCGCGAGACGGCCATCGCGAGCACGCTCATGAGCCCGGTATCGGTGATCCGCCCCGCGGCTTCGCTCGAGCGGAAGAGGCCGACCTGACTGTGCTCGGACACGACACCGCGCACCGCGATGAAGCCGACGCCCGCGAGCACGACGATGACCATGAGCGCGACCACGATCAGCATACCCTTGGGCTGGCTTCGAAACGCAGTGGACCGTGACGGCAGCGTCGCCATGGCTAGATCCCCTTCTTCACGTTGCGCATGGCCAACGTGCTGAACATGACCTTGCTCGTCATCGTCTGCGTGCGGCACGCGCCGCGCAGCCGATTGGTGCTGTCGGTGTCGAGGTCGAACGATTGGATCGGCACCGTGAGGCTGCCCCGAACGATCGGGTCGAGGTCTTGATCCTCGTCGGCCGTGCGCACGGTGAGCTTGATGGTCGCGGCCCGAAGATCCTGCGGGCGGGCGGTACTGTCCGCGTCGTTGCCGAGCCAGCCTCCGCCGGGACGCACGATCGTGTCGCTGGTCGTGGGCACAAACGACAACGTGGGCTTGATGCCGCTGAGGTCCTCGTCGAACGTGTAGTCGAACAGCTCGAGATCCACGACGTACTCGGCGATGACGAGCCGCGTGCCGGCGACCGGGGTGACGCCGTCGATCTCGACCTCCTCGCGCACGAGATCGGTCTTGGTCCCATCGGCCGGCGCACCAGGACGAATGTCGGAGACGATGACGTAGCGAACGAAGTGCGCCGAGTTGACCTCGAGCCCCTCGCCAAATCCCTGTACGCCGCACACCTGAGTGCCGGAGCGAACGGGCGGCGCGGTCTCGAGCGTGATCTTGCCCTGCGCGTAGTTCACGCCCGCAATGGGGATCAGCATCTCGTACTGGTCCTTGTCGAGCATGCGGAGATAGCGGCGCTTGCCGCCCATGAACGCGCGCTCGAACTCGGTCTGGTTGAGCTGGGCCTGAAATCCCGCCTGGAGGGTGACCTCGGTGCCGACGACGCTCTGGGTGTAGAAGACCTGCCCGCTCCCCGAATAGTCGCCGAACAGCACGACCGCGGACGGCGTGATGTTGGGGTTGGTCACGCCGAGGGCGGGGACCGGAAACGCGCCCGTGTGCTCCACGGTCACGGCCCGCACCTTGAACGGCGGCTTCAGGCAGAGGTTGCCGTCGACCGCGGAGTTGGCCGTCCCGTTGAAGCCCGCGTTCTGGAGGTCGACGCGCATGTGATCGAGGCCAAAGCGCAGCTGGGCCTGCATGTCGAGCGACAAGGTTTGGGACCGATAGGCGCGCGTCGCACGAACGTAGACCGTATACACGATGCCGATGAGCGTGACCGCCACAGCCGTTGCGACGAGCAGCTCGAAGAGGGTGAAGCCGCGGGGACCGCGCGCGCTCATGACGCGACCTGCTTCAAGAACACGTTGCGCATGAGCACGACGGGCACCGTGATCGAGGAGGTCTCGTGGACCCGATCCCACGGCGCGACGGTGTCTGCCGGATTGCACTGCGAGAGCTGCTGATAGTCCGCGTGATCGCGGAGCCAGGTGATCCGGACGTCCGCGCGCAGCATCAGATCGGAGGTGACCCACGTCAGCCGATAGAAGACGCAGTAGGACGCGTTGATCGCCTGACCGTTCGGCAGCGTATACTGTTGAATGATGCCGCTGTCATAGGTCGCGTCGTTGCCGACGGGGGTCACGAGGCTGTCAGCACCCGTCGCGCCATTGGAGTAGGCTAGGAGCCACGCCGACTGCGAGCCCTCCGTCGTGTCCAGCGGCGCGTTCTTCAGGAACTTGAGCTGGAGCTGACTCTGGAGCGTGGCCACGTCCGGCGACCACTGGAGGGCCTCGAGGCGGAGCGTCTGCGCGACGTGGTCGGCGAGGTTGATGGCGCCCTGCGTCGCGCGGCTGTCGGATGCGGACTTGACCGTGCCGATCTGGAGCCGCAGGAGCGCGATGAAGCCCAGGACCGTAATCATGATGACGATGAGCAGCTCGACCATGGTGAAGCCCGTGGCGGTGGGGCGGGACCCGGTGCGAGGCTGCGTGCTCATTGGGCGTGCTCGAACCGTGGGAGGCCCTGGTAGGAGACGATGATCCGGTGGGTCGTATCCACCGGAGTGGAGCCATCGACGCGCCGGAGATAGATGTGCGCCTCACCGGCGCCGTAGGCCGTGTTCGTGGCGGGGAACGGCTGGCTGGTGCTGGTATCCAGCAGGCGACCTTCTGGCGTAAAGCAGAGGCGGCGACTGCTGGACAGGTCTACGGGCAGCGTGGCCGTGACCTTGATGTCCTTGAAGTCGCCGACGTTCAGGTCGAGCTGCCGGATGGGCGATGGGAGCGGGTCGGTGAGGCTCGAGCAGCGCGCCGTGCTGGCCTCGTAGACCGAGAGGACGCCGTGCTGTTGCGAGCCGGCCGTCGGGTTGACCTCCAGCACATACGCCCGGTTGCGGCTGCGGGCCTGGACGTGCGCGAACTCGACCAGCGCCATGACCTCGTCGGTCGCGTCGATGAGCTTCTGTCGACGGAGACCACCGGCGACCGTGGGGTAGGCGAGCGCGGAGATGGCGGTCATGACGGCGATGGCGATCATGAGCTCCACGAGCGTAAAGCCGCGACGGTCGTGGCGATTGCCTGGCGCTGCAGCCGTTCTCGGGTTCCCTCTCGTATTTCCTCCCTGCGCCTCGAATCGTGCCGTCATGGCTTGCGAAGGTGCGCGTCCCGTGGGACCGCCTCAATCTTTTAGCAATGCACGTGCCACGAGGCAAGGTTTGCGTCGTGCGATTTGGTGCAGCGGTCTGCGCCGTGCACAAGGGCGTCTCCCGCGGAACCACGCAACGTTTGCGTGGTCGTGAGGGGGTCGACCCGCCCCGACCGAGGGAGAAACTTCAACAATTTCAAGTGGAGGGAAGAAACTCCGGCAGGTGCTCGCCCCGAAGCAGGTCCGCAACCGTTTCCCGATCGCGGATGACCGCGAACTCCGCGCCCGACACCAAGACCTCTGCCGCCCGCGGACGGCTGTTGTAGTTCGACGCCATGGCCATGCCGTAGGCCCCTGCGGAGAGTATGGCGAGCAG
>SXOX01000037.1 GCA_005776585.1 Pseudomonadota bacterium
CCCTTGGGATTGACAATCCTCCGCCGATCGCCAGCATCGGCTGAAAGCCTACGCACACGCCACATACGCCGTCTCGCCCTGAAGGCGCTGATTTGACTCGAAAATCGCACGCCATGTGCGCGGGGGGTGTTAAACCGGGGTCAGAGTGACGAGGTCTTTCTCTGCTCCCCACTGGCCGGACGCGTCCCGGAAGCGAATGAAGACGTCATCGCCACCGTACTTGTCGCGAGAGTAGACGAGCGCCCGAGCCTTGGGACTCCAACAAGCGCGCGGCATGATGACGCCCTCGCTGACGAAGGATATGACCCCTGTGCTCTCGTCCAGCTCGACGATCTCGGGGTTTTTGTCGCTGTAGGTCAAAAATGAGTTCATCACGATTCGTCCGTCGACCAGCGTGGCGTTCTGCAAGGACCTGTCGCCCGCGTCCTTCGAGGAGAGGACCTCCTCGAGCGAGCCCGGAAGGCGGTACTTGCGGTAGAACCCAGCCAGCGCCGGCTCGTAATCTGAGGGCGGCCCACCCTGGCGAACCTTGGAGTTCTTGGAGAGCAGCTGGGAGCCGATGGGGACGTCGGACGGAGGAACCCGCGGAGTCATGGCATCACCTCAATTCGGCCGTGGGCCGAGTTGCGCGCGAGCAGCGTGGCGCTGTGGAGGGGCACCGAGCAGAGGTAATTCGTGACCATGGCGATGATGATACGGACGCGGTCCCGGAGGGTCAAGCGTCTCCAACGGAGAATCCGTGGCGGATGCCAGAGTCGCTGATGGAGACTAACTCATTGAAGTGACATCAAAATTGACGTCTATGGGCCGGCGTCGAGGTGTGGCACCAGGCGTGGAAAGGCCTTTTGACGAACACGAGGCAGCAATCCTGAAAAGACCTTTGGCGTCAGCCGCGGACGGAACGTTGCGACGAGCGTCGGGGGTGCAATCGATTGCACCCCCGCGAGCCTCCGCTGAGGCTACCGACCACGCAGCTGCCCTCGGAGCGCATGCTCCCGGTCGTGATCGAGCCATCCGTCGCGAAACAGCTCCGGTGGGCTACCAGTTCGTGTGGCCGACCTACCAGCAGACGACGGTGGCCGTGTGCGAGGGTCTGGACGCGGCCTGGCAGTTCTTCGGTGGCGTGCCGGCTCGGATCATCCCGGACAACGCGTCCTCGATGGTGGCGAAGGCGGACCCGCTGGCTCCGGTGTTCGTGCCCGCGTTCGCGGAATATGCGCAGGTGCGCGACGTCTTCGTCGATCCGGCGCGTGTGCGCGAGCCGAAAGACAAGGGTCGGGTCGAAAATCAGGTCTCGTACGTGCGGGAGAGCTGGTGGGACGGCGAGACGTTTGGGACGCTGGGGGAGGCCCGTGAGAGCGCAGTCCACTGGTGTCGGGAGACGGCAGGCGGCCGGATTCATGGGACGACCCAAGCGGTACCGCGCGAGGTCTTCGAGGCCGAAGAACGCAGCCAGTTGAAGGCCGCGCCCGTCACGCGTTTCGACGTCCCGCACTGGGGCAAGGCCAAAGTGCACCCCGACCACCATGTCCAGGTGCTCACGGCCCTGTACTCGGTGCCGACGCGCCACATCGGGCGCGAGGTCCGGGTGCGGGTGGACAGCCGCACCGTGCGCATCTACCTCGCGACGGAGCTCATCAAGACGCACCCGCGCGTCGCGCCGGGAAAGCGCTCGACGGACGCGGCCGACTACCCTCCGACCGTGGCGCCGTACGCGATGCGCAGCATCGACGGGCTTCTCGAACGCGCCAAGGGCCGCGGCGTGTACGTCGGTGAGTATGCCGAGCGGCTTCTCGGCGGACCGCTCCCGTGGACGACCATGCGGCAGGGCTATGAGCTACTCCGGCTGTGCGACCGGTACGGGGAAGCGCGGGTCGATGCAGTCTGCAAGCGGTCTCTCGAGCTCGACGTCATTGATGTCCCTCGTGTTGGCCGGATGCTCAAGCAAGCCATGGCTGTGGAGGAACGCGCGTCCGAGGACGGGAAGATGCGGTCGCTGCCGGTGACGCCACGCTTCTCGCGGTCGGTCGATCACTTCGCGACGCAGAAGGAAGGCGAACGATGACTGCGCCCGTGCTCTCCGCGGAGCTCAAGGCCGTGCTCAAGAAACTCAAGCTTGGGCACGTCATTCCGACGCTCGCTGACCGCCTCGTCCTGGCCGAAACGCAGGGCCTCTCCATCGAAGAGACGCTCCTGCTCGTCCTGTCCGACGAGGTCTCCCGCCGCGACTGCACCGCGTGTCAGCGAAGGGCGACTCGGGCTGGACTCGACCCTGAGATGCAGCTCGAGCGCTGGGACAAGCAGGCCAAGGTCCGCTACGACAAGCGCGTGCTCGCCGAACTGGCGAGCCTCCGCTTCGTCGAGACCGGCCGCAACGCGGTGGTCCTCGGTCCGGTCGTTGTGAGTTCCGACCCATTCCGAGCGACGCCAACGAAGTCATTCTGCTCATGCCGCTCGACACCAAGTGAACCCGCTATGGTCGCCAGTCGTGACGGCATCGCGACAGTTCGGGGAAACTGATCCACCGACAGGTCGGCCAAGGTCGTTGCCCTGGCACGGACAGCGAATGGGAGCGCGTCGTCCGCGGTGCAATCGATTGCACCCAGGGCCACCGCGACGATGGCCTTCCTCGCCAGACAGCAAAGGCCTTTTGGTCTCTGTGGGTTCGCTCGCGTCAAGAGGCCTTTGGAGCGGCGCGGTCGCGGTTCGGATGCGCCCAGGAATGGCGATTGTGGCAATTATAGCAGCCATCGACGTGCGTTCCGTGTGGCTGGTTTGTCCGGAAGGGGTCCGAGCACGAACCACACACGCATGCGCCGCGCGGCGGATAGGCAGCATGAACCTGTCCTCAGGTGGGCGATCGAATGACGGGCTGTTTTCGCGACGCTGAACAGCACTGCTTCGGGCAGATTGGTTGCGGTTGTTCTCAGCGTACGGCGAGCTAGCGCTGAGGATGACCCGTCCGGTCGATTGAGGTCAGGCGGTGCGGACCGGACACCAGGCGCACCGCGGCGCACACGCCGTGCGGAGCGTCCTACGCGGCGTCGTCGTTCCAGGCCTGTCGGGGGTCGTCGGTGTCGTCGTACGGGTCGCGCAACGGCGGGGCCCGAGCGCGGGCGCGCGGCGGCTCGACCACGGGCA
>SXOX01000004.1 GCA_005776585.1 Pseudomonadota bacterium
GAGCTGCGCTTCAACCGTCAGGACTCCATCTGGACCGCCCTGCGACCCACTCGCCCACTGGAGGCCGCCCATGCATGACCCCGCCGTGTCAGCGCGCTTGCGCGAGCTCTACATCGAGCGCGGCATGCTGCTCCGCGTCCATCTGGACGTGCTCTATGCCTGCGACCTCGACTGCGCCCATTGCTACCTCGACGACAAGAAGCGGCCGCAGGCGTCGACCGCGGAGCTCATCGACGTGCTGCGCCAGGCGCGCGAGCTTGGCGCGATGGATCTCACGCTGTCAGGTGGTGAGGTGTTTCTGCGTAAGGATCTCGGCGAGCTGCTCGGGGCCGCGCGCGGCATGGGCTACTGGATCCGCATCAAGACGCACGGCGGACGCATTGGGGCAGACGATGCGGAGCTGCTGGTCCGCCACGGCGTCGGGCAGGTCGACGTGTCGGTCTATGCCCTCGACCCGGAGGTCCACGACGCCTTCACGCGCGTGCCCGGCTCGCTCGCGCGCACCCTGGCCGGCATCGACCACCTCACCGCGCGCGGCATTCGCGTGGACGTCAAGACCCACGTGACCCAGATGAACCGCCACCACTACCAGGCGGTCTACGACCACTTCACTAGCCGAGGGATGACCGTGACGGTCAACGCCCAGATTCGCGGGACCAATACGCTCACGACCAACACCTACCCCCTGAATGTCGCCGCAGACGAGAAGGTCGAGGTCGAGCTGTTCAAGATTGGCATTGACGGCGTCTTGCGCGATCGCCCCGAGCCTTTGGCGCCCGAGGAGGCGCGGCTGTGCATGGCGGGGGTCACCTCGCTCTATGTCGCGCCGGACCTCACGGTCACGCCCTGTTCGGCCTATCCGGTCGCAGTCGGCCACCTCGATCGCGAGCCGCTGCGCGCGATCTGGGAGACAGCGCCATTGTTTGCCACGCTGCGCCAGGCGCGTCGTCAGGACATCGCCATCTGCCAGACCTGCCCGGCGCGGAAGTACTGCAGCTACTGCGTCGGCGCCGCCGTCATCGAGACCGGCGACTGGCGCACGCCTCCCGAGATCATCTGCCGCAGCGCGTTTGCCGCGATGGAGGCCGCCGAGCGCTTCGCGAGCGGCGAACGCTGGGTGCCGCCCCCCGCGGCGCCGTCGGGTCGGAAGAAGCTGGGCGACTTCACGATCCTCGCGGGCCACTTGCCACACCCGGGGCACGAGCCGCACGCCTGCGCGTGAGCCCTGAGGCGCCCGCGTCCCTGCTCCGCGAGGCCCTTGCGCGGCATGGCTTCGTCCATGTCACGCTCCGCGGAGCGTCCATGGGGCGCGCCCTCCCGGATGGCACGACCGTGCGCATCGAGCCGACGCCTTGCCTCTGCATGGGCCAGATCATCGCCGTGCAGCGCGGCGAGCGGCTGCTGGTGCACCGCCTCGTGTGGCGCCATGGTGCCCGGCTCTGGCTTCAAGGGGACGTCATGCCGGCCACCGAGGGTCCGATCGCGGTCAGCGACGTGCTCGGACGGGTCGTCTTGGTCCCTCGGCGCCGTGCCGTCGCACTCCGTGCCGTCGGACGCGCCTGGTGGCTCGAGCTCCGTGAGAGGTTCAGGGCGTCTCGAGCGCGCTGAAGTCGTCGAACTCGACGCACGCGGCCCCCTCCGCCGCACAGTGGCGGGCGAGCTTCGAGCCCCGCACCGCGACGATGCGCGCGCCACGACCGACGGCGCAGCGGTCGGAGGTCCCATCACCAATGAAGGTGACCGTCCGCCCCAGGTCGCGCTCTTCGTCGACGACCGCGCCCTTGCAGACCGCGCACAGCGCGCACCCCAGCACTGCCGCGTGTGGGAAGGCGATGCGCACCCCGCCGTCGACGAGCGCGGCACGGTTGGCGTATACGGCGTCAAAGAGCGCCAGGCGCGCGCCCAAGAGCCGCTCGACGTAGAGGTCGAAGCCGCCCGACGCGAGCACGAGCCGGTGGCCGCGCTCGATGACCCGATTCAGGAAGTCGTCGAGGCCCGGCCGGAGCGTGCCCAGCGCGTCGATGGCCGCCACCATCGCCTCGGGTGTCGCCCGCACCAGCGCCCAGATCCGGCGCTGGGCCTCGGGTAGCGAGACCCGCTTCTGCTCCCACAGGTCGTCGACGAGCCGCCATGAGGGCGGCGCGAATCGGTCGCAGAGCGCGTCGCCCAGGTCGTTCAGCGCGATCGTGCCGTCGAAGTCGAGCACGACGCTGTGCAGTTGGGCCGCGCGTGCCGTCACTTCGGCAGCACGCCGACG
Source organism: Pseudomonadota bacterium (assembly GCA_005776585.1). GTDB lineage: Bacteria > Myxococcota_A > UBA9042 > SXOX01. The sequence goes on from SXOX01000004.1 coordinate 2,258, forward strand.
ATCGTGCCGCCCACGCCGGCCACGAGGAGGCCGACCGACAGCGACTCGGGCGTCCCGTTCGCGTCGAGATCGACGTCTGCCGGGAGGGCCTTGATGACCTCGACGTACGGCGCAAAGACCGCCACGGCCGCGGCTGCGGTCGCAAGCTCCGTCTTCTTGACCGCGCCGCCGAGCTGGCCCGTGAAGCTCGACACCGCGCCCTCGGTGAACGTCAGCGCCGCGGTGACCTGCGCCTTGTGCACCGTGATCTCGAGCGGCGGGTTGCCCACCCCGAGGCTGATGGTCAGCAGGAACTCGCCCGGCGTGACGGTCGTCAGCGTCTTCTTTGCGGGATTCCACGTGTTGCTCGAGATGCTCGAGACGGGTGCGCAGGCGCCCTCGAAGCTGCCGGCCGAGACGAGGTAGTCGCAGGCCGCCTTCTGGAAATCGCAGCTTGCGTTCTGCGGCGCCACGTCGCCCAGGAAGAAGTCGAGCGCGAAGGGCGCATCGGCGCTGAAGCCCGGCAGATGTAGCAGATAGACGATGGTCCCGAGATCGAGGTTCTGCTGAATCGGGGCGTTGACCAAGCCGCCGAGGAAGCTCATCGCGTTGTCGACCTTGCCGTCGCCCGTGAGGTCGACGCCGACGGTCTCGTCGCCAAACGCCAGCGAGACGATCTTCATCGTCGGATCGCCAGCGGAGAGGTCCGCCGTGCAGTCACCCATGACCCCGACGCACACGCCCAACGCGCAGACGTCGCCGGAGGTGCCGCTGCTGAGATCGTCACAGAGCGTCCCGTCCGGGATGATCGTCGTGAGGCAGCCCTTCGCTGGCTCGCACGTCGCCGTCGTGCACAGCTTGCCGTCCTCGCAGTCCTTGGGCTCTCCGCCGCCGCACGTCCCTGAGGTACAGCTCTCGCCGACGGTGCAGAGATTGCCGTCATCGCACGGGGTGCCCGTCGGAGCCGGCGTCGTCTGGCAGCCGCCACTCGCGTCACAGCCGTCCACGGTGCAGGGATCGCCGTCATTGCACGTGCAGGGCGGCGGACCCAGGTCGGGTGTCGCGTCCAGCACGGGCGGCAGCTCCACGGTCAGGTCGGGTGTCGCGTCCAACACCGGCGTGACTCCCGGATCCGGCGCGGTTTCCAGGTCCCACGGGAGGTCCGGTGGCGTTCCCGGGTCTCCCGCGTCGGCTCCCGGGCCAACGACCGGGAGATCGCTCGACAGCTCGGCGACGGCCCCGGTGTCGGCGGGGCTGCCATCCGCGGGGGCGAGCTCGGTCGACGTCCCGGAGCACGCACCTGCCACGAGCGCGACGCCCCACAGCACAACAACAACAACGCGTGCGTGTCGCATTTGCCCATCATAGCCGCCCCGTGGGTCGTTGCACCAATGACTACTCGTCGCGCATGAGCTCGAGCGGGCTCTCCGGCCACGCGTGGCGCGGGTAACGTCCTCGCAGCTCCTTGCGCACGGCCGGCCAGGTGCGCTCCCAGAAGCCCTCGAGATCGCTCGTGACCTGCGCGGGGCGGCCGTTCGGGGCCAACAGCTCGAGGAGCAGCGGCACCTTGCCGTCGCCAATGCGGGGGCCTCGGGGCAGACCAAGGAACCACTGGATGCGCGCCGACACGCGCGGCGCGCCTTCGGCGGTGTAGACGACCTTCCCCGTCCGCCCGCCCGCCAGCGGGACCCGCAGCGGCGCCAGCCGGTCCAGGCGCTGCATCGTGGCGTGGCCGAGCTCGCTCACCACCGCCGCGAGCAGGTCGGCCTCGCGCAGATCCCGGAAGCTCTGCGCGCCCTGGCAGAGCCCGTCGAGCGTCGCGAATGCCGAGGTCTCGTCGAACGCCGGGAAGGTGGTCTCGACCGTACGCGCGAAGCGACAGCGTTGGACGAGCATGGCAAGCGCCTCGGCGTCCGTGAAGCGCCCCAGGCCCGCCTGCCGTGCCTTCTGGCGCAGGAGCTGGGTCGCCTCGGGCACGCCGCGTGCCGACTTCAGGCGCGTCGTCTCGATGGGGATGCCCTCGAAGCGCAGCACCCGCACGGCGTCGACGCGTTCCGCGGCGTCGTCCCAGCGCACTTCGACCGCCTCGGTGAGGGACGCCTCGGCGTTTGGCAGCTCCCAGAGCCACTCGGTCTCGACCGCGCTCGCCAGACGCACGACTGGTCGCGCGCCGCCGTCGGCGTCGAGCGCCACGAGATGCGTACCGTGGCGTACGGTCGAGCGGGGATCCAGGCGGGCATCGACCCCGGCCGCCAGGGTCACGCGCTCGCTAAGCCCACGCGCTCCCTCGCCGTCGCGGCGCCGGCCGAAGCGATCCGGAAACGCGTGGAGCACGGCCTTTCCGAGCGCCTCGTCGCGCTCTCCCATCGGTCCCCGGTCACGCGCATCGCCGAGCTCGCGTGCTGTCTTCGCGACTCGGTCCGCGAGGCCTGGATGGAGCCGGCGTCGCTCGAACGCCTCGAGCAGGACCACGACGTCGCTCGGGCTGTCCGGGAGCCCCGGCTCGAGTCGCGCGTCTTCGCCTAGCAGCGCCGCCGCGAGCGCGCCCGATCGGCTATAGCCGAGGCCATGCGCCGTCCTGGCCAGCACGCCTAGGCGTGGGTGGACGGGCAGCTCCAGCAGTGCGCGGCCCTCGGCGGTGAGCGAACCCGAGGTCTCGAGCGCACCGAGCCGCCGCAGCAGGGCGCACGCCGCGTCCCAGCGTGCCTCGTCAGGCGGAGACAGCCACTCCAGCGCGCGCGGCTCCACAACGCCGAGCCCGGCCAGGAGCAGCGCCCACGGCGCGAGATCCGCCCGACGCAGCTCGGGGTCCAACGACCCCGGCCGCCGCTCGAGGTCGGGCTCCGTGAACAGGCGGAGGCAGCGTCCAGGCTGGGTGCGCCCGGCACGCCCCGCGCGCTGGGTCGCCGAGTCCTTCGGGATGGGCTCCACCGCGAGCGACGACAGACCGGTCCAGGGCGAGGCGCGAGCGACCTTGTGCAGGCCCGAGTCGATGACCGCCACGATCCCGTCCAACGTGACCGAGCTCTCCGCGACGTTCGTCGCGAGCAGCACCTTGCGCGTGCCCGGCGGGCGCGGGCGGAGCGCGGCGCGCGTCTCTTCGGGAGAGAGGCTCCCGTGGAGCAGGACCACGTCGAGGCGCGCTTCCTCGGCGACTCGCGACAGCGCCGACTGACTGGCGCGTAGCTCCGCCTCACCCGGCAAGAACACCAGCAGGTCGCCGTCCAGGGGCGCGGCTTCGACCAGCCGGCGGAGCGTCGTTGCGACCTGGACGTGCAATGGGCGGTCGTCGTCGCGCTGCAGGTGCTCGACGGTGACCGGAAACGTCCGGCCCTCGCTCACGACGATTCGGCAGCCACCCAGAAACTCGGCCAGGGGCCCTGCGTCCAGGGTCGCCGACATGGCCACCAGTCGCAGGTCCGGCCGCGGCCCCTGCTGGAGCCGACGTGCCCAGGCGAGCAGGACGTCGGCCTCGACGTGGCGCTCGTGGAGCTCGTCGAAGACCAACGCGCCGATGCCGCGCAGCTCCGGGTTTGAGCGCAGCGCCCGCAGGAGCACGCCCGTCGTCACGTAGCGCAGCCGCGTGCGCGCCGAGCGTCGCTCCTCGAAGCGCACGTGATAGCCCACGGTCTCGCCGATGGCCTCGCCGCGCTCGGTCGCGACCCACTCGGCGGGGAGGCGCGCTGCCAGCCGGCGGGGCTCGAGCACGACGATCTCGCCCTGGAGCTCCGAGGCCAGGCCGTCGAGCATCGCAGGCGGGAGCCGGGTCGTCTTGCCGCTGCCCGTGGGAGCGCGCACGACGACGCTCTGTCCCGTGCGGAGCGCCGACAGGACCTCCGGCAGGATCGCGTCGACCGGCAGTGACGAGCGCACGCGCGGGAGCTACGGCGTGCAGCCGGCGATGGGCGCGTGCGTGCACGAGCCGTCGACGGCGCACGTATCCGTCGTGCACGCGTCGCCGTCGTCGCAGCTCTTGGGTGCGTGCGCACACTGGCCCGCCGCGCACGTGTCGTCGGTGCAGGGGTCGGTGTCCTTGCACATCGTATCCGCCTCGCACACGGGCGGTGCCGGGGCATGGGCGCAGCCGCTCAGCGTACACACGTCCAGCGTGAACGCGAGGCCGTCGCCGCACTCGGCGTCGTTCGCGCAGGGCAGGGCGGTACAGCCGCCAGCGATGGCCCAATCGTCGAGGACGACGCCCTGGCCGTCGTTGTAGGTGTCGTCGACCGTGTCCACCGCCAGCTGAAAGCGCACGACGCGGCCGGCGAAGGCTGACAGGTCGACGCTCAAGGCCACCGGCGCCTTCTTCGGCGTCGCGCCCTTGTCGAAGAGCACGACCGCCGCCTTCGTGTCCTCGAGGAGCCGGAGTTCCAGGCGATCGAAGGCCGGGTCATCCTCCACGTCGAGCCACAGGGTAAACGACAGCGTGACCTTGGGGCCCTTGGGCAGCACGATTGGCCCGCTGGTCGCGGTCCCGGACGAGTGCAGCCCCGCGCTGTAGACCAGGGTTGTGGGATTTCCGTAGTACAGCGCCGCGCTCGTCACCCCCGGCGGCTTCGCGTGGACGCTGAAGCCGACCACAGCGTCCGAGCCCGCGAACGTCCAGCCATCGAAGGTGAGGTCGTCAAACGTCTCCAGCAGGTCCAGCGGCACGCAGCAGCTCTCGGCCAGGCTCATCGCCGTGACGCACGCGCCAGCGACGCAGCTCCCGGAGATGCACGCGTCGGTGCTCACGCACGGCGCGTCGTTCGCGCAGCAGGTCGTCTCGTGCACGCACGCGTTCTTCGTGCAGGTGTCTTGGGTACACACGTCGAGGTCCAAGCATTCGATGTCGGTGACGCAGCAGCCGGCCTTCGGCGCGTGGACGCACGCGTTTTGAGTACAGCTGTCGGTCGTACAGGGATCGACGTCGGCGCAGTCGGCGTCCTTGACGCACTCCGGCGGCGCGCAGGCCGCGATACGGATCTGGTCAACGAGCACGCCCAGGGTCGCGTTGTACTGGCTGTCGACCGTGTTGAAGTCGAAGGTCACCGTGATGGTCTGACCGGCGAAGTCGGCCAAGGGCACCGACACCGGCACGAAGCTCGAGAGCGGCGTGTCCTTCTTCTTCTCGAAGACGACCTTCGGTCCATCGAGCGTGTTGACCAGCACGCGAAAAACGTCGTAAGCCGGGTCCTCCTCGACCGCCAAGTAGACTCGGAAGGTCAGCGCCATCGGCGGCGAGGCCGGGAGCGTCACCTTGGGCGAGGTCGCATAACCCTGCGAGGTGTCCCCCTCGCCGTACTGCTTGGTCTCCGGGTCGCCGAAGTGCAGCGCCGGCGAGTCGCCGACGGGCGGCTTCTCCCAGACGCGCCACTTCACCTTGGTGCTCGTGCTCTTCATGACCCAGCCCACGGCCTTGCCGTCGTCGAACTTGGCGTCGAGCATTGCGGGCGGGCAGCAGGTCGGGTCCGGCACGGCCGCGTACGTGCAGGTCCCGGCGTTGCACGCGTCCTGTGTACACGGGTTCGCGTCATCGCAGTCGGCCGCGGAGGTGCAGCACGTCTTCGTGTGCTTGCAGGTCCCGCCGAAGCAGTGGTCGGTCGTGCACCCGTCGAGATCGTCGCAGTCCGAGGGCTTGACGCAGCAGGTCGGGTCCTTCGTGTGCGTGCACGAGCCGCCGGCCGTGGGGCAGGTGTCCTTCGAGCAGGGGTCCTTGTCCTCGCAGTCGAGCGCTGTGAGGCAGCAGGCCGCGACGGGCAGGTGCTTGCAGCCTGCAAGGCCTGCCGCGTCCACGCCGCAGAGGTCCTGGGTGCAGGGGTTCTGGTCGTCGCAATCGGTCGCCGTCGTGCAGCAGCCGGTCCGCGGCAGCACGGCGCACAGCCCGTCGACGCACAGCTCGGCGGTGCAGACCGCGGCGTCGTCGCAGGCGGCGTTCGCGGTACAGGCTTTCTCCGAGAAGGCCCAGGCGCACGTCCCGCTCGTACAGGTGTCGGTCGTGAGCGCCAGCTCATCGGCGCAGTCGGCGTCGGCGACGCACGCGAAGGGCTCGCAGTGCGTCTGTAGCGCGAACGCATCGACCAGGACGCCCAGCCGCTTGGTGGTGGACGCCACGCTGGTGTCGAACCGCAGCTCGAGCTGGAAGGGCGCCCCGCCAAACGCGGACAGGTCGACCTCCACGTCGCGCCAGCCGACGGACGAGCCATACGAGGCCTTGGACCAAACGAGCCGCGCTGCAACGCCGTCCCGAACTACCGCGACGCCAAACTGATCGACGTCGTCGCCGAGCCGCAGATCGAGGTACGCCTGGAATCGCAAGGTCGCGCGGTGACCCTTGGGGAAGGCGACCCACGGCGAGCGCGCGATCCCCGAGTGCGGCGCGGCCGAGCCCACCGAGGCGGTCCCGACGTTGCCGTAGTAGAGCACGGTACGCCCGACGGCCACCGGGATGGCCGTCGAGCCCGCCAGAACGTGCCAACCCGGGCCACCGGCCGAGCTCTCCAGGGTGAACGTGGTCGCGCCGGCGAAGCGCTCGTCGATGGGCGTGGACTTGCAACACGCGGTCGAGGGGATGGGCCGCGCCAGACAGCCGATGGCCGGGTCGCACGTGACGACGCTGCAGGCGTTCAGCGCCACGCAGCTCGTGGCCGTGCACTTCGGCGGAGGGCCCGTGTCCACCGGAGTGGCGTCGACGAAGACGTCGTGCGTCTCCGGATCGCTCGGTACCGCGACGTCGGCCGCGGTCTCCGCCGTCAGCTCGGAGCCGGCTGCGTCCACGGCGTCGGTGACCTGCGTCTGGCTGTCGTCGGTGACCGCGCAGCCCCACACGACGCCGAATCCCAGCACAACGACGGTCAGGCGCACCACGGAGCGAGACTCTGCCAGCCTACCCCGGTTCGCGCAAACGCTAGTGTCGGCGGCGGGAGAGCAGGCCCACGAGCAGCAGCCCGAGCATCGTCGCGCCGAGTGTGAGCGCGGTAGCGCCAAAGCCCCGATCGACGTTGGAAATCAAGCAGCCACTCTTCGACTCGGCGGGCGGCACCGACGGCGCAGGCTCGGCAACCGTGGGCTCGGCTGCCACCGGCTCGACCACGGGTTCGACCAGGCTGGCCTTGTCGACGCAGTCTCCCTCGAAGCAGACCTTGAGGCCGCACTTCTTCTTGACCTTCTCGTAGCATCCATTGACGACGTTTGGATCGCACGTCCAGGCCTGCCCGTCCGGATCGCAACCCTTCTCGCCGCTGAGGCACGCAACCGGGCAGCTCGAGGTGCAACCCGACGTCGCGCACGCCTTGCTCGCCGCGCCGCAGTCGGTCGTGACGATCTGGTTGTTGACGCACTGCTTGTGCACGGTGCCCACGCACACGCCGTCCGTGGGAACGCCACCGCAAAGGTCGACCGTGCTCTTGTCGACGCACGTGTGCGTCCCGGACTCATCACAGATCTGGGTCTCGCCGCAGGCGACGTACTTGCGCGTGATGCAGCCTGCCGCGTCTGCCTCGCAGGTGTAGGCGTGCGTGTTCTGCAGGCTGCAGCCGAACTCGTTGGTCTTCTTGCACTCGGGCACGCAGCCCGTCGGGCACGGGTCGACGCACTTGTACTGCCCGCCATCGAACCCGCAGCACGCGGCGCACGTCTCGGTCTCCAGCACGCCGCTGTGACACCACGTCCGCGTCTTGCCCGCGCAGCGCCCCTCCTGGGACACCTCGCCGCACGGCGCCGCGGCTGCGTGGGCCGCGACGAGCACGAGAACCAGCTGCATCGCTATTCCTTAAGGACGGCGTCGAGCGCAGCGGCGAGGTGCTTCTTGTAGAACGGCGTGGTCTTGATGGCCGTCATGCTCGGCTCGGTCGGCACGTACGTGTCCATGTACGCGAGCATCCGCGAGGAGTTGCGCGACAGAAACGCCGCGGCCTTCTCCGGCGCGAGCTTGGAGATGGCGTCCTGGATCTTGTCCCACTGGCCCAGCTCCTTTTGCATCTCCGTGACCTTCTTGCACGGCTCGGTTTCGGCGTTCTCAACGCAGCCGAGCCACTGGTTGGGCACGGTCTTGCGCCAGAAGCCGGCCGGACCCGTGACGGCGTAGGCCAACTCGTTGAACGCGTCGACGATGTCCGTGGCGGACCCAGGGTCACCCGACAGGTTCTCCCGCCACTGCTTGAGGAAGACGGTGCCCTTGTACTCGCCGAGCTTCTGCCAGACCGCGTTGGGGTGCACGACCGCGCCACCTTTGGCGAACGACTGCGCGCCTCCGGGTGCGCCCGCCGCGACGCCGGCGATCGGCCAGTCGACCTCAGTCGTGCTCTGGGCCTTGTCCGGGCTGTCCCAGTTCACCTTGCCTGCCGCGGGTGCCTCCTTGGCCGCCGGGGCTGGGGCCGCGGGCTCCGCGTCCTTCTTGCAGCCACCGAGCGCGAGTGCCGCGCCTGCCAGCGCGACGAGGGTCCAATGTGCGTGCGTCTTCATGCTGTGGTCTCCGCGGGGCGTCCCCCAGGTTGCGAGCGTACGCGCGGCACGATTCCGCTTCATGCGCGCGGTGTCAACTTCAATCAGCAGGGGTCATGGCGGGAGCACGAGCTTCCCGTCGGGCTTCTCTTTGACCTCGGGGCGCTTCACCGGCGGTCGCGGCGGTGGCGGCTTGGGGGTCCCCGCCACGGGCGGCTTCGCTGGTGGTGCGGCCGTTGGCGGTGTCGTGGGCGGTGTCGCGGGCGGCGTCGTTGGTGGCGGCGGCGCCGGGACCGCGTCGAGCGTGAGCTCGGTCGTGCCGTCTAGGGTGACGTCCACGGTCCGGCTCGTCGTCTTGAAGCCGCCGTTCAGGTCCTCGGGCGTGGCCGTGAGCGACACGCGTGCGGCGCCGGGTGGCGGAGTCCACGCGAGAGGCCCCGCGCGCGTGCTGCCGATGGACACGCCGTTGAAGATGAGCTCGGCGGGCACGTTGGTCTTGATCCGCGTCGCGCGTGGCGTTGCCGGCGGTGGGGCCGCCTCAGGCACGGCGAGCACGGGGGGCGCCTCCGGCTTCTTGGGCGGAGGCGGCGCCTCGGTCGCGGCCGGTGCGCTCGCTCTCGACGGCTTGGGCTCCAACGCGGCGGTCGGCTCCCGCGCGGCCTCTGCCGTCGGAGGCGGTCGCAGCGCGATCCACAGGCCGACGCTCAGGGCCACAGCCGCCACGGCGCCCAGCGCGAGCCACAGCGGTCGCCGCTTCTGTCGAAGGCGCTGCGCCTCGAGGCCCGCGGCGAGCGTCTGCCCCGTGGTCGAGAGCGTTTGCTGAAACGCGACCGCTGCGGCCACCGGGGACACCGCGCGTGGCCGCACGCCGCTCCCGCGATACTCACCGGCGAGCGGCTCGAGCACCGCAAGCGCTTCGGCGGCCGACTGCGGCCGCTTGGCGGGCTCCTTCTCGAGCATGGCCGTGACCAACGCGCGCAGGGACTCCGGGATCGCCCGCCCGTTCACCTGCACCGGAATGGGCGCGGGCGGCGTGCTGACGTGTGCGAAGAGGATCGCCATCATCTCCACGGCCTCGAACGGCGCGCGACCGGTCACCATCCGATAGAGGATGAGGCCCGCCGCGTACAGGTCGGTGCGCGCGTCCAGCGGCTGGTTCTGGATCTGCTCGGGCGCCATATACTGTGGCGAGCCGATGATCTTGCCGTCGGTCGTGAGGTTGCTCTCGCTCGAGTCTTTGGCGGTGGCCTTCGCGATGCCGAAGTCGAGCACCTTCACGAAGTCCTCGACGCCCTCGTGCGCCGTGAGGAAGACGTTCTCCGGCTTCATGTCGCGGTGGACGATGCCCTTCTTGTGAGCCTCACCGAGCGACCGCAAGAGCTGGATGCCGATGTGCACCGCTCGCTCGACGGGCAGCGCCCCCTCGCGCGCCAGGAGCTTGTCGAGCGGGAAGCCCTCCAGGAACTCCATGACCAGAAACAGCGTCTTGTCCTCGGTCTCGCCGAAGTCAAAGACCCGGATCGTGTTCGGGTGCCGCAGCTGCGACGCCGTGCGCGCCTCGCGGTGAAAGCGCTTGATCTGCTCCGGAGTGATGCCTCCGGTGTCCATGCGGAGCACCTTGATCGCGACCGTCTGGTCCATCGTGGTGTTGAGCGCCTTGTAGACCGCGCCGAAGCCGCCGGTGCCGATGCACTCGCGCAGCTTGTAGCGCCCCATCAGCAGCGAGCCCGGGCCCGTCTTGGAGCCTGGAACGGGGGCCTCGAAGGTGTCGATGGGCTGCGTGCGAAAGCCGTCCGCTGGACAGTGCTCGAGCTCCGTCTCCTTGAGGCAGTGCGTGCATCGGCGCATCGCGGCCATCAGAACGTCACCCGGCCCAGCAGGCCCAGGCGCGTCGCGTCGCCGAACGGCGTGAGCAGCCACGTCGTCTTGGGCGGCGCCGGCTTGTTCTGGTAGTGCGCGATGAGGCCCCAGGTCAGGCCGCTGACGAAGAGCGCGCCTCCAACGCCGTAGAGCGTGTAGGCGGCCGTGTCGTTGTCGATGGAGGACTGGCGCTTGCTGTCGTCCTTACCGCCGCCATCCTCGTACTCGGCGTATTGCCGGTTGGCCACGACCGTGAAGACGACGCCCGTGACCAGTGCCGCCACGCCCACGCCGCCGAGCACCCACGGCCACGGCCCGATGCCCTTCGGAGCAGTGCTCGTCGCGAAGGTCACAGCGATCGTCGTCTCGCTTCCCGCGATCACGGCCACCTCAGCACGAAACGGGTCCACATCGGTGCGGGTCACCTCGACGACGTGCGTCCCAGCGTTGACCTCGAGCGGCTCGGCCACCGACGCGACGGGGCGTCCGTCGATGAGCACGCGATCGCTGTTCACGGTGCCTGAGACGCGCAGCCGGCCCCGCGTGACGGCGGGAAAGACGCTCGTGATATCGAGTGTGGTCGTCTCGCCGACCCGAATGACGACGCGCGTCTCCTTGGCCGGACGGTCGGGCGGCGCCAACAGAACGATGCGCTCGCCGACCGGAACGGCGACCGGCGTGAGCGGCGTCGCGCCGATGAGCTTGCCATCCACGCTCACCTTGGTCCCGGCAGGCCCGGCGATGAGCACCAGTGTGCCTTGCTCCAGCGGTTTCGAGGCAGCCGCGCAGTCGTACTTGGGCTGGAGCTCCGCGAGGTACTTCTTCACGCCGTCGACGAGCTCGCCTTTGGGCTTGGCCTTCAGATATCGCTGGTAATACGAACAGGCGACGTCGAAGCGGCCCAGCTTGTCATGGGCGCGACCGATGGCCGGAAGGTAGTCGGGCTCCGGGCTCAGTCCGTAGGCCCGCTCGAAGAGCACGAGCGCCTTGCCGTGTTTGCCCTTGACCGCCAGCGCGTAGCCCTGGTCGTACAGCTGTCGCGCCGTCGGAGGCTCCGCCGCGAGCGCTGGCGTCGCGAGCGCGAGCATCAGCGACAGGGCCGTGACGCGATGAGCTTCGAAGCGCATGGCCGGTGAAGGTAGCACGGTCGCTCGCGTCCGGCCAAAACGCGGCTAGCAGTCCGGAGGCACGACCGCCAGCGGCTCGGCCTCGAAGCTGCCCTCGACGCAGGCCGCTGCACCGCCGCCCGCGTCCTGGCAGTCGTGGCTCAGCGGCGCGCCGTTCAGCGACTGGATGAGCGCGTTCATCGGCTGGTGGTTCGTGTTGCAGCCGTCGCAGCCGGCGATCGCGTTGAACTCGCCGCTCGGCGCCGCACACGCGTCGTCGCTGAACGCCTCGCCGACCACGACGCAGACGCACAGCGCCGCGAGATCCTCGGCGGCTAGCACGCCGGTCAGTGTGCCGGACCGTTTTTGGCCGTCGCAAGTGATGGTCAGCCGGACCTGCTCCAACGGTAGGGCGTGGACCCCGAAGCGCGCCGGCTTCGCCGCGCAGTACTTCGGGTGCTCACGCGACCCCGAGGTGACGCGGAACTCGATCGCGCCCGATGGGCCGAGGCCCTGGTCGGTGAACGGCAGCTTAATCTCGCGCCGCGTGTCGCTGACGACGCAGTAGGAGTCCGACCCATCCTTGCCGACCCGCGCGCCGCCCATCAGCTCGAGCGTGAGCTCATGGCCGTCGACCCCCAGGATCTGCCCCAGCACGTTGAGCTCCTTCTTGGCGACATCGGCCTGCCACGTGCCGTTCAAGGCGTCGAGCAGCGCAGGCGTACCTCCGGAGAGGCTCGTGAACGCCAGCTTCGTGAAGCGGAGCCAGTCACCCGGCTTGCCGACGGTGGCGCACGGGCCGGTCGGTGGCCCCGCGGTCTCGGGTGCTGCGGCGTCGGCCGTCGTGCCGTCCTCGTCTGGCGATCGGCACGCGCCGGAGGGCTTGTGACAGACGGTCGTGGCGGGGCAATCCTGGTTGACCCAGCGGCGGTCTTTGCAGACCTGATGGATACCGAGCGCGCTCGTGGGGTCACATTGCTCGCGTCCGTCGACGCAGTCGCCGGCCGGCACGATCGCCGCACGGGAGCAGCCGAGGCTGACGAGGATGAGAGTCGTAGCGATGAGGCAGGACGGGAGGGCCATGCTCCGTTCCTACACGAAGCGCAGGGCCGCGGCCAAGATTCAGGCCGCTTTACGCTCGAGGCGGTCGACGCGCGAGGTGAGCGTGGTCATCTCTTCGCGCAGGCGTCGGGTCTCGCCGCCCGCGACGTCGAGGAAGTGGTCGAAGCGGCCCTCGAGCCGTTCGAGGCGGGTGTTGGTCTCCCGCTGCTGGACCTCGAGGCGATCGAGGCGGGTGTTGGTCTCCCGCTGCTGGACCTCGAGGCGATCGAGGCGGGTGTTGGACTCGCTGATGAGATCGGCCAGGGTGTTGAACCCGGCCTCCATCACCCGCGCCAACCGGTCGAATTGAGATTCGTCCATGCGGTCACGGTAGCGGGCCGGCGGTACTCACGCAAGGCTGTTCTTTGGTGAGCCTAGGCCCGTCTTGCGCAGCACGCACTCCACCAGGGCCTTGGTCGCGACCTATTCGTTGGTCAGTGCGCACGTCGCTTGCTTTGGCCACGTGCTGGGTGCTGCGTCACGTGCCGAGGGCGTCGATGAATTCGTTGGGTGAGATCTCGGCTTGTCTCAGCAATCCGGCGAGCGTCCCGACCTTGACCTCGTTATGCATCGGAACGACGCATCCTCGGACGCCGCGCCGCATGATCACATGACTGCCGCTTTGGCGAATTCTCTCGAACCCCAGGCGCTCGAGAGCGCGCACGACCTCCGCCCCCGATATGCGGGGCAGCTTAGGCATGCGCGGGTTCGGGCAAGGTGAATACCGTCACCACCGGGTGGCCCAGGCTCACCAACGGAAACTCGGCGAGGTAAGCGGCCGTAGCTTCCTTGAGATTGGCGACTGCCTCCTCGAGTGTCTCACCTTGGGTCGTCGTGCCAGTCTCCGGATTGAGCGCGATGAAACCGCCTTCTTCGGCGGGGGTCAAAACGGCAGTCAAGTTCATTGTCGGGCTCCCATCCGCGGCGCACGAGTCACGGCCTACGTGCTTCCCGCGCCACTCCCGGAGCATGATGCCACCTGCCATGGCGGTGGTCCACGTCGTCGGCGGCGGTGGCCGGCGGCCAACGGCGAGCGCGGGGACTCACGGCACCGTGCGCGCCGCGCGGAAGCCGAGATAGCTGGTCCGGTTGCCCGGGGGGTAGCTGCTGCGGGTGGCCGATCGCAGGTAGGAACCGCTGTCGCCCCAACTGCCACCCCGGTCGACCCGGTACGAGCCGGTCGTCGGACCCGAGGGATTCGGGGACGCCGGAATGACGTAGGGTCCATACCTATCCGCGGTCCACTCCCACACGTTGCCCAGCATGTCGAAAAGGCCCCAGGGGTGCTTGGGAGACGCCTTCTCCCCCGCTGGGTGCGGGCCGCCGTCCGCGTTGCCACAGAACCAGGCGATGCCATCGAGCACGCCATTGGGCTCCTCGCACAGAAGGTTCGCGCCATCCGTCGTGCCGGCATACGTTCCTCCTGTGGTACCGCCGCGCGCGGCAAACTCCCACTCCGCTTCCGTGGGTAGGCGATAGCCCGTGCAGCCCGAAACGGACGCGACCGAGGTGCACGCGTAGTCTCCGGTGCACTCGAAGCTCGTGGGACAACCGCTGCCCGCGGTCCCGGTGCAGCCGCTCACGGCGTAGCACGCCGTCAATGACTCCGCCTGCGACAGCGCGTTCAGGTATGCCACGGCATCGAACCAAGAAACCCGCTCTACCGGGCACTTCTTGCCACACGAAGAGAAATATGACGGCTGAGTTCCCATCACAGCCTCCCACTCAGCTTGAGTCACCTCGGTCGCCTTGAGCCAGAAGGCTCCCGTGAGCGTGACTTCGTGCCGGGTCTCGTCGCTTTGATGGCCGGGCTCGGACTCCGGCGAGCCCATCAGGAACGTCCCCGCGGGGATGAGCGCGTAGCCACTCGGGCCACAGTCCCCGCCTCCGCAGACCGCCTCCGAGCCGCACGCGGCGCCGTCCGACAGCGGGGCGTGCGTACAGCCAGCCGCGGCGTCGCACAGATCGGCCGTGCATGGGTTCTGATCGTCACAGTCCAGTACAGCCTTGCCGGCGCACGCTCCTGCCTCCTTGCACGTGAAGTGGCCCCACGGGCCCATGCGGAGCGCCCGAAGGCCCTTGCCCGCGAGCAGGAGCTGCCCGGAGGGGAAAACCGTGAACCCGACCTGATCGTAGTCCACCGAGCCCGGAATCGACCGCGACCATCGCTGACCGCCGCTCAGGTCCAAACCCAGTAGCTCATACCCGCGCGCTTCTCCGGGAGGGGTGCTCGTGCCTGCGATCACGTAGTCTGTCCCGCGGTATGCGATGTAGTTCGCAACGTCGTCCTGGGCCCCGCCGAGCAGCGTCGTCGAGGTAATTGCCAGGGTGGCCGGCTCGACGCGCCAGAGCGTTCGGGCCGTCTTCCCCGAGGCGATCTGGCCGACGACCCACAGGTGACCGTCATGGCCGAGGACCGCGTCGTGGGCGTTCCACTGCGCGTCGCCTGTGACCTTCACGACATCGGCAGGCGTCACAGCGGACCAATTCGACTTCGGCAACTTCGCGAGCATGAACCCCGGGCCGTAACCAGCCAGGATGAAGCCGCCGTTGCCTGGGAGCTCCACGACGGCGTGCCCCCACGCCTTGCCGGGGTCGAATCCGTCGAGCTTCTGACCCTCGTCGTCGATCCGCTTGACGTAGCCGGTCGACATGCCGGTGACCGCCCACGAGCCGTCGCTCAGCGCGGTAATGTCGAGGATGACGCGCCCGGGATCGCCCGGCAGGAGGTGCTGGCCTGACGAGTCCACGCGGATGAGCAGCTCGTTGCCGACCACCGACTCGCCCGACTTCACGTTCGTCTGCCCAGCGGCCATGACGACGCCGTCGGCGCGGGCCGCAACCGTGTAGAGCACATCATCGGTGAGCTTGCCCTCGGGGCCAAGGTAGAACTTGGTCACAACCCCGCTCGCGGAGACGCGGCCGATCCAAGAGCGCATGGCTGTCTCCCGGATCCCGCCGACGAGGACGGCCTCCTGCTCACTGAGGGCCACCGCTTCGTAGGCCGTGTCGCCGGCGCCATTCCCTAGCACGGTGTCAAAGCCTGGCGTGCACAGCACACACGCACCGGAGTAGCAGGCCTTGCCCCCACCGCACGGAGCGCCCGCCGCCATGGGTTCATGGACGCACGCGCCGGTCGCGGGCTGGCAGAGGTCGCTCGTGCACGGGTTGGTGTCGTCGCAGGTGACAAGGGCGCCCGGCGCGCAGACGCCAGCGCTGCACGCGTCGTTCGTAGTGCATGGGTTGGCGTCGCTGCAGGGAGTGCTATCGGCCTTGGTCGGCGTGCTGCACGTGCCGGTCGTCGGCGCGCAGGTGCCGTTGTCGTGACAGTCATCTATGGCGACGCAGGTGACGGGCGCGCCCGCGCAAAGGCCCAAGGTGCAGTGGTCGTCAGTCGTGCACTTCGAGCCGTCGTCGCACGGCGAAGCGCCAGGGAGCGGCGCGTGCGTACAGCCCGCTGCTGCGTCACAAAGGTCGGCCGTACATGGTTTGCCGTCGTCGCAGTCCGAGAGAGGCTTGTCGACGCACGCGCCGGACTCGGCGCACGATGCGTTGCCCCAGTGGTCGGTGCGGATCAGAGACGTTCTCCGCTCGCTTACCTCATCGTACTGGATTCCGACGATCGCAAGCCCGCCGCCCGGGATGGTTGACGATCCATAGAAATCTCCGTATCCAGGCTGCTTGTACTCGATCGCAAGCAGCATCGCGCCAAGCACATCGACGACCACGAGCCAGCCGTCGGTGTCTCCACCGCTGGCCGAGTCGTCCGTGAGTCCGACCAGCGCGATCCGGCCCGCGCTCGAGAGCTCGACTGAACGAAACAGATCAATGCCACCTGAGTCGAACGTGCGCTCCCACAACACCTTGCCATCGACATCCGTTCTGAGCGCGAAACCGTCATGCTCGGTGGCATCCGGGCGGGCATAGCCGGCGATCACAAAACCGCCGTCCGGCAACTCGGCCAGGTCCTGGCAGGAACGCGGTTCCGATCCGACAAACGTCCGAGTCCACTCGATGTCTCCATCCTTGCTCATGCGTTTGAGACCGCAATGGCCTTCGCCCGACGGAATCGTGGAGTCCTCGGTCGAGTACACCACGCTGTGATCGGTCGCGACCGCAATGGCTGTAACCCGGCCAACTCCCCCGGGCTTTTGCCAGACAACGCTGCCTCCGCCATCGAGCCGGAAGATCTCACTCTCGCTCGCCAAGACATAGCCCCCACTGGGGTGTGCCGTTGCTCCGGCAAGGCGACTGCCGGCGCTCGCGTAGGTCTTTTCCCACAGGACCGTTCCTGCAATGTCGACCTTCGCCAGCCAAAGAAGGTCATACGGCGTGAATTTCGCCGTTCGCGCGCTTCCGGCGATGACACTGGACGTCACATCTGACGCGACGAGGACGGCCTCGGAGATGAGCCATGGTCCGCCATAGTCCCAGCTCCAGGTCTCCACTCCGTAGGGGTCGGTCCCAACCAGGTCCGCGCGGTCTTTGAGGATCGTCATGGAGCCGTCCCCATGGACGGCAACCCGTGGTTCAGATATCCCAACTTTTCCAAGCAACTTGGAGAACAAGCGTGGCTGATTCTTGCAGCCGCTGGTCGGAAGGCACTCATCCTTCGTACACGCGCTTCCGTCGTCGCAAGTGGACGCCACCTCTATCGACACGCCAGCGCACGTACCCGCGGCACAGGCGTCAAACACGGTGCACTTGTTCGCATCGTCGCACGTCGTCCCGTCCTGTACCGCCATGCCCTGGCACGCGCCCCCGCTACACGTGTCTCCCGTTGTACAGGGGTTGCCATCGCTACACGTCCCCGCGTTGTTTGCGAACGCGCACAACCCCGTCGCTGAGACGCAGGCGTCGTCGGTGCAGCCGTTGCCGTCGTTGCACGTGACGGCCGGAGCCCCCGCGCACGTACCGCCACTGCACGCGTCGCCAGAGGTGCAGAGGCTCCCGTCGCTACAGGTCGCGCCATCGGGCGCCGGTGCGTGCCCGCAGTCGCCAGCCGGCTTGCAGACGTCGATGGTGCACGCGTTCTGGTCGTCGCAGTCGGCGTTGGCCGCGCAACACGGACTCGTGGCTGCGCAGGTGCCGGACGCGCACCGATCATGCGCGATGCACCCCACGCCATCGTCGCACGCCGTGCCGTCCAGCTTCTTCCCACACGCGCCGCCGCCGTCGCACGTGCCAGTCATGCAGCCGTCGCCGGTGCCGCATTCGTCCTTCAGGTCGTCGGTGCTGGCCTGCACGTCGCACACCCCTTTGGCCACGCACTTCTGGCAGATGCCGCAGTCGCCGTGCCGGGTCAGTGCTGCGTCGCAACTTCCGGCGACGCACGCGGCGCACACCCCGCAGGCGAGGCCGTCGGCGCTGTTGGTGAAGGCCGTCGTGCTCGCTGGCGCACACTGCCGGCACGCGTTCGTCGGGTCGAGCGCGCCGTGGACATAACAGACGCCGTCGACGAGGCAGGTCCCCGCGGTCACCGTCGTGACACAGGCGCCCTTGCCGTCGCACGTGAGCGACGTGCACGTGAGCGCGTCGTCACACGCGTAGGCCGTCCCGGCGCAGAGCGAGGCCGCGCCGCCCGTGCAGTGATCGTCCTTCGTGCAGGCGTCGCCGTCGTCGCACAGCGTCTCCGCGGGCGCCCCGACGGTCACGCTGCACGCAAGGCCCTTGCCGTCCGCGGCGCACTCGAGCTTTCCGGTGACGGCGCACGCGTTCACGCCGACGACGCAGGGGACACCCTTGGTCGGGAAGTCCTCGTCGAGGAAGCCGTCGCAGTCGTCGTCGACGCCGTTGCACGACTCGGCGACCGTGAGTCCGACCGAGCAGTCCGACCAGCCGGCGCCGGCGCAGGTCGCGATTCCGGAGCACTGTTGCTGGCCGTTGGTCACCGAGCATGGGCGCGTCCAACCTTCGAAGTCGCCGCACGTGGCAGGGGGCGCGTCGGGGGAACACAGCCGGTGCCAGGCGTTCTTGGGATCGGTCGCGCACGACCAGCCGGTGGGACAAACGTCCGACGTACAGTCGAGCGCGCAATACGTCGCGCCACCGGCGACGGCGACGCAGAACGAGCCCGCGCAGTCGGTCGCGGAGCCGCAGGTCGTGAGGCCGTTGCCAGAATCGCTAACGGCGTCAGTCGAGATGACATCGGTACCGCTATCGGCAATGGCGTCGGCGTCATCAGCGCCGATGTCACCGGCCGCATCGTCCACCTCCTGGTCGGACACCTCCGCGACAGTCGTCTCGGTCCCGACGTCGGCGACCGCGTCCGGATCCAAGACCTCCGACGCTTTACTCGCCCCGGGGTCCGCCGTGTCCGTGCCAGCGTCGATTGGGACCTCTGCGCTGTCTTCCCTTCCGGCGGCATCGGGCACGACCTCGCCGGGTGCCGACGCGTCCGAGCTCGCGGCGTCTCCGCCGTCGGTCGCCCTCACGCAGTCCTTCGCCTCGAGGCTGCACACCTTCCCCTCGGTCGCACAGTTGCGGTAGGCGTCGTCCCAGCGGCCGCCGCTGCACTTCTGGAGGATGACGCCCGTGCGATCGCAGCGCAGCTCGCCCTCGCTGCACTGGTCGCCGGAGGTGATGGCCGCACGCGAGCAGGACGCCAGCACAAGAGCCGTCACAGCGGTTGACACGACGCGCGCGCCCCAGGAAACGATGGCTTCGATGTCGCTCATACGGCGGCATGCTGACGGCGTCGCCGGACGGTTGCAAGCGCGCGTCGGGTCGCTGGAGCCGCTTCTCTCGCTGCCAGCGTGTCAAGGACCAGCTCTATTGGTCGACGCGCGCTAGCACGACCGCGAGCTTCGGCGCACCCGTGCACTTGACGGCGCTCGACCCCGGGGATCGCCAATTCGAACCGACATTTGGTCCCGACGGGCTGTCTCTCTTTTTCGGGTCCAATGACCCAAGTGGCGCCGGGGGCGAGGACATCTGGACGGCGACGCGCCCGGCACTCGGGACCCCGTTTGCGGCGCCCAAGCTCTTCTCGGCGGCGAGCACGAGCGCCTGGGAGCACCGCCCGTTCATGGCGCACAACGGCCTCGAGTTCTTCTTCTCGCGCAGCCCCGACGGCAACAATGTATATCACGTATATCGCATGACGCGACCCTCTCTGACCGAACCGTTTGGCGCGCCGACGCTCCTGACGGAGTTCGACCAGACGCCGGACGCGAACGCCTTGGGCTTCATCCTGTCGCCCGACGGCTTGGAGGCCTTCTTCATCCGCAGCCCGCAAGCAGAGATCTGGCACGCGTTCCGGAGCTGCATGAAGTGACGGCACCGCCCAGCCTGTCGCGACCCCAGCTCTGCCGCGCACTTTTCTCGCCTGCTGGCACCGCAGGCTGGTAAGCTCGCCGTATGCTCGCTGCCACCGCACGTGCACCCCAGCGACTGCCCGCGACCCTCGCCGATCTTGCGACCGTCCCCGACGGCCTGAACGGCGAGATCCTCGACGGCGCGCTGGTCATGAGCCCACGTCCTACGATTCGCCACGTGAACGCGGCGACCGGCGTGGTCGATCTCTTGCGCGGCCCATTCCAGCGTGGCGCGGGCGGTCCTGGCGGCTGGTGGATTGCCATGGAGCCCGAGCTCCACCTCGGAATCGACGCCAGGTTTGCTTCCGTCATTCCTGACTTGGCCGGATGGCGCATCGACCGCATGCCCGAGCTGCCGGAGACCGCCCACGTCGCGTTCATTCCCAACTGGGTGTGCGAGGTCGTCTCGTCCGGAACCGCTCGGCATGACCGTGTGTTGAAGCTTCCGTTCTACGCTCGCGCGGGTATCGACCACGCGTGGCTCATCGATCCCCTACAGCGCACACTTGACGCCTTTGAGCGCTCTGGAACCACGTGGACGCTCCTGGGGACGTGGAGTGACGACGACCCGGTGATCGTCGCCCCGTTTGACCGCGTGACGCTCGATCTCGGCGCCCTTTGGCGTCCGCCCAACGCGCCCGCAGGTTAGCATTCCACTTGTCCGTGGTGAAATTTCAATGTAATTTCCCCACGTGTACGTACGCGCCCTTGCCACCCTGCTCTCACAATCGACCCGCAGCGTCCTCCTCTTGGGCCCGCGCCAGGTGGGCAAGTCCACCCTCCTCCACAGCCTAGGCCCGGACCTCACGCTGAATCTGGCCTCGCCTCAGACGTTTCGCGAGTTCGTCGCTCGCCCTGAGCGATTGGAGCAGGAGCTCCTGGCGGCTCCGCCGACGACCCGCACGGTCTTCCTGGATGAGGTCCAGCGCGTCCCGGCGCTGCTCGATGTCGTGCAGGTCATCCTCGACGAATGGCCCGGTCGCTTCCGCTTCCTGCTCTCGGGATCGAGCGCTCGCAAGCTCCGGCGTGGCCACGCCAACCTTCTCCCGGGCCGCGTCCACGTCCATCACCTTCATCCGCTGGATGCGCTGGAGCTTGGGACCGACTTCGCTCTCGACCGCGTGATGGCACACGGCTCCTTGCCCGGCATCACTGCGGAGCCCAACGCCGCCACACGAGCCGCCGACCTGATGGCGTACGCCGATACCTACCTGCGCGAGGAGATTCAGGCCGAGGCGCTCGTTCGCAACGTCGGCGGCTATGCCCGATTGCTGGAACTCGTGGCGGCGTCGTCCGGGCGCGTGCTCAACCTTCAGTCGCTGTCGTCGGATGCCGGGCTGCGCCACGAGACCGCGCGCCGCTACGTCGAGGTCCTCGAGGACACGCTCGTGGCCTTTCGTTTTCCGGCCTTTTCGGGGAGCGACCGTGCCTCGGCGGTCGCCCACCCCAAGCTCTTCCTGTTCGACCTTGGCGTTCGGAATGCGCTATTGCGTAGACCCTTGGATCGGGTGCTCATCGACGATCGTGGCCTGAGCTTCGAGCACCTCGTGGCCTACGAGCTGCACCGTCGGTGCGGGTCGCGCTGGCCCGAGGCGCGGCTCTTTCACTTCCGGACCCACGCGGGTGCCGAGGTCGACTTCGTACTGGACGTCGGGGGCGAGACCTGGGCGATTGAGGTCAAGGCATCGACCGATGTACCCAACGTTCGACTTGCCGGCTTCGCTGCACTCGCGGAGCGGACAGAGGTGAAGCGCAAGCTCGTTGTCTACGCTGGCCGTCGAAGGCTCGCCGTCAAGGGCGTCGACGTCCTACCGTTTCTCGACTTCGTCGCGCTACTGGGTCGCGAGACGCCCCGTCACAGCCCCTGACCCTACTTCATCAGCTCCCGCAGGACGTCCACGCGAATGCCGAAGTTCAAGCCATTGGCGTCATACGCCACCACGGCCGAGCGCTTGCCCGTCGTTGCGTCGACCGTGAAGACCTCCTTCGCCGACAAGCCGCCGTTGTTCACCGCGATGACGCGCCCCTCGGCGTCGAAGATGGGCGACCCCGACGTGCCCTGGCTGGTCAGCGCCGAGTGCCAGACCATCTTCCCGGTGCGTCCATCACCCGGCGTGTTCTCATACGTCGTGAGCCTGGAGATAATGGCCGCGCGAAAGTCCGCGGCCGGGCGCTCTTCGTTCATCACTTCGCCTGGAAAGCCCATCGTGTAAATGGCCTGACCGGCCGCGAGCCCAGCCAGCGCCGCGTCGTCCGCGAGAGACACCGTGACGGGGAGCGGCGCCTTCCCGACGTCGATCTGCACGACCGCGACGTCCGCGGAGAAGGGCGTGTCGCGATAGCCGGGATGCGCCTTCCAGCGCGTGACCTCGTAGGTGCGCTCTGGAGCCTGGTTCATGCGGGCCTGGATGACCTCGCCAGCCTCGCGCCGGGTTGTGATGGCTGCGACGCAGTGGGAGTTCGTCGCGAGCACGCCCGACGGATCGATCGCAAACGCCGTACAAAACCCAGTGAGCTTTCCGTCCTTGGCCTTGGCGACCAGCATGAACAACGTAGCCTCGTACTTCGACGCGATGGTCGTCGCCGCGTCCTTGGCCTGCTCCAGCGCGTCGATCTTGTGCTCCTGGCGCTCCTTGGCCGCCTCGGCGTCGCGCTTGACCGACCAGATCCAGGCGCCCACGCCGATCCCGGCCCCGACGAGCACGACGCTCATCCCCGCGATCCAGCGCTTGAGCGTGCTGCTTTGCTTCTTGGCCGAGTCCTCGACCATCACGCGGTAGAACGCCGTTCGACCGAGCTCTGCGGCGCCACCGACCTCGATCGCCTGCGTCGCCTCGACGGCCCTCTCGCCCGTCTCGACGAGCTCGAGCCGGACGAGCGGACCTCCCTCGCCAAACTCGACCGTCGTCCCATCGCGCACGGCCGCTGGAGCCGAGAGCCGCTTGCCATCGACGATCGTGCCGTTCGTCGACGCCAGATCCCGGACCGTGTAGCGCCCCGAGCCGTCGCGCCGCACCTCGGCGTGTCGCGACGAGGCCTTTGGATCCTTCACCGCGTCAAACAGGATGTCTGAGCCCTCGCGCCGTCCGAACGACACGACGTCCTGGTCGAACGTAAAGCGTCGCCCGGCGAGCGCGCCACGCACACAGACCACGACCAGCTGAGTCGCCATCTTGGGTGCCCCTACAGCGTCACGGGCACGGTCCCAAGGCCCGTGTAGCCATTCCCGAGCTCCTTCCAGCCCCCCGCCGGATCGTTGCTCGGCCCGACATAGACCCGATAGCTCTCCGCGATGCCTCCGGTGTCCTCGGCCGCCTCGTAGACGCGGATGATGTCGCCCGACTGCAGGGCGACGCCCGTGCCAAAGCTCACGAGCAGCGCCCCGCCGTTCAGGCTGACGGAGCCGGCGAGGGGCGTCGCGTCAGGTTTGCCG
Organism: Pseudomonadota bacterium; assembly: GCA_005776585.1. GTDB lineage: Bacteria > Myxococcota_A > UBA9042 > SXOX01. Next base: position 25,474 of record SXOX01000004.1, read on the forward strand.
AGCGCGGTCTGCTCGTCGCCGGTCTTGTTGTCGCAGATCTTCCCATACTTCCAGGGGTCGGCGTCGATGGCGCTCACGACCTCGGTCGCGAACCCGAGTGTCGTCCCGCCCCGGATGAGCTCCACGGCGTCGATATCGGCGCCCGGGTTGTTGAAGGTGTTGCAGGTCTTGACCGACTCGTTGTTCGGGTCGTCCAGAAGTCGGACCCACAGGAATGGCCCTTGGACACCGGAGTCCTCGATGTAGAGCTCCGGCTTCGGCCCCGGATCCGGCGGCAGATCCGGCGGCACGTCGGGCGGCAAATCCGGCGGCAGGTCGGGACCCACGTCTGCGAGCACGTCGGGGACATCGAGGACGCCGCTCGCGTCGCGCCCCGCGTCGACACCGGCATCAATGAGCGTTCCCGCGTCCGACGGCGGCGCCACGACCTCGGACTTGCCGCCGCACCCGAGCCACGTCCCTATCAGGCCTGCCATCACCATTCGTCGCATGTCGTCCTCCCATCGCACGGCCCGAGCATGTCACGTCGTGCGCCGACCGACCAGAAACGTCGCCGCATCGTCACAGTTGACAGGCGCCGTGCCGGACACAACGATTGCGTCATGGAGACCGCCGCCGCGCTGCTCGACTCCCTGGGTTCACGACCCCGCGTTCGACCGACGTTTGCCGACATCGAAGCCCTCCCCGAGCACCTGCGAGGCGAGATCCTCAATGGTATGCTGGTCATGAGCCCGCGTCCTGCGATGACGCACATCCACGTCTCCTCGCAGCTCGGCGGCCTCATCATGGCGGCCATGGGCGTCGGGATGCCGCGGCCCGGAGGCTGGTGGATCGAGTTCGAACCCGAGCTTCACCTCGACGTGGATCCCGACTACCTCGTCGTCGTGCCCGACATTGCGGGCTGGCGGGTCGAGACCCTTCCGGAGCTTCCCTTGACGCCGGCGTGCAGCGTCGTCCCCGATTGGGTCTGCGAGGTGCTGTCCCCAGGAACGGAGGGCACCGACCGTGCGCTCAAGCTCCCCTTCTATGGACGCGCTGGCGTGCGCCACGTCTGGATCGTCGATCCGCTGGAGCGAACGCTCGAGGTCTACGAGAACGACGCCGGCTGGCGTTTGATCGCGACCCACGCCTCCGAGCGCGACGCAGTGGTCCGCGCAGCGCCATTTCTGGGAACCGAGCTCCCCTTCGCACGCATGTTCGGCCGGTAGCGGTCCGTCAGGTGGGCGCCGCCTCGGGCACCACCTGACGCAGCAGCTCAGGCGCGCGCGACAGCACCTCGAACAGGTACGGCTGCACGAACGTGAACATGTCGAAGGTCGGGTCGAGCTTCTTGCCGAGTCCCTCGACGACGAGCATCGCGATGTTGACGGTCGTAAACGCCGCGTCGGCCCGCAGCCGATGCCTCCGGGCGATGTCGAAGACCTGCCCGATGAGCACCGACATCTCCAGGTCCCCGATGGCCTTGCCCTGCGTCGACGCGACCAGCTTGCACACGTCCGCCTCGTACTCCGCGTAGTCAGGCACGGCCTTGTGGGGTGAGCCCTCGTACAGGAAGCGGGCGACGGTGCGGCCGTCGTTCCGCGCGAGCGCCAGGATCGTCGCGGCCAGGCCGTTGCGGCGCGTGTCGTCGAGCAGCCCGACCATGCCGAGGTCGATGAGCACGACCTTGTGATCCGGCTGATACAGGATGTTCCCGGGATGCAGATCGGCGTGCACGAAGCCGTGGCTATAGACCATGTGGAGGATGGCTCGTGCGCCGATGCGCGCTAGCCGCTTCGTGTCGAGCCCGAGCCGATCGAGCTCCGTGTCCTTGACGCCGTTCACAAACTCCATCGTGAGCACCGCCTCGCCGCAGAGCGGCTCGAAGAGCGCGGGGAAGCGGATGTCGGGATCGCCCTTGAAGTTCTCCTGGAAGCGCCGGTTGTTGGCGGCCTCCTTTCGGAAGTCGAGCTGCTCGCGCACCGCGAAACAGAACTCGTGCACCGTGGCCTCGGGCGAGAGCAGGTGCACCGTCGGGATCCACGAGACGAGGCGGGCCAGCAGCACCATGACGGACTCGTCGAAGGCGACCTGGCGCGGTACCTCCGGTCGACGCACCTTCACCGCGACGACCGTGCCGTCCTCGAGCACGGCGCGGTGGACCTGGGCGACCGACGCCGAGGCGATGGGCGCGCGCTCGAACGACGCGAAGGCCGTCTCCAGCGAGCGGCCCAGGTCGGTCTCTACTACGGTACGAATCTCTGAAAATGGCCGTGGTGGGACCTTGTCCTGGAGATTCGCGAGCTCGTCGATGACCGGTCGCGGCAGGATGTCGGGTCGTGTCGAGAGGATCTGGCCCACCTTGATGAACGTCGCGCCCAGATGCTGGAGCGTGAGCCGAAACACGAAGGCCGCGTGCCGGAGCACTGCCGCGCGACGTCCTTCGCCGGCCCGCGCTGCGAGACCGGGCCACAGGAGCAGGACTGGGACCCACAGCCAGAAGTGGAAGAACGCGGCCGTGCACCGAAACACGATCCAGCTCATCCGGGACATGGCGCCGAGCACGTTCACCGCGCGCGACGCTATCACCGTCGGGCCTCGGTGTCCCTGTTGATCGCGGGCTCAGCCGCCGCTAGGCTCGACTAGGTGTTCCTGGCTCGAGCGATAGCGCATCTTGGACTGCGGAGACCTGCGGACGCCGTCATCGCCCTCTTTCTTTTGACGTGGGTCGGATGCGCACCGACCGCCCGTTACGGAAATTCCGTCGTAAAGAATAGCGGCTTCGTCTGGGCGGCGGTTCCGACCGGCCGCGGATGGCACTGCTATGCAATCAACTATGGTCGCGTCGTGGCCCGCGATCGGCATGGGCACGAGACGCTGGATGCCGATTCGCACATGTACGGCGGGCTGTGCTCGCGCGAGCGGCTCCGCTGCGAATCCGAGCGAAAGCGCGAGAAGACCTTTTGGTCCACCGGCCGCGGGCGAAATGGGCTCAGGCACATGGACGCCGCGTGTAAGTTCAATGCGAGCGCCTTCTGTTTCAGTACCGTCAGGATCGGCGAGAGCCGAGCCTTCGCCCATTGTCGTGCGTCGATGCGCGCGTGCCTGGACGGCATCGAGAGCTCCGCGCAGTCCCGGGAGTACTCGGAGATCTCCGGTTGCGTCGCCGCCAAATAGTGCACCTGGTTCGTTGCATGCACTCGCGAATCGAGGGCATCGTCGTGCCCCAGTTCGCGTATGATCCTGGCCCGTGAGGCTGCTCTCCCACGCAATCGTGGTCTTTGGCGCCGCGCTCGGCGTGAGCTGTGGCGGCACCGCGACCTCTGCCGCTCGCTGTCAGAAGGGTGACCGCGTCTGCGGCGGCAATGCCGTGTTCGTCTGCGACGTCGACCGGGGGGAGCTCGTCCCCGAGCGCGTGTGCGGACCCGGGACCACGTGTGACGACGGGCAGTGCGCTCTGGTCGGGACGCCGCCGCTGACCTTCCCCGACGCGACGAGCGCGGCGGACGGCACCCCGGGTCCCACTTCCGACTGCGGCGCCTGCGACAGCGTCGCGATGCCTGAGGTCGCGCCGGTCGTCGACGTCGTGACCGCCGAAGCGATGCCCATCGACGTGGCGCCACAGATCGATGTGCTCAAGCCACCCGATCCCGGCCCGGACCTGCCCGCCACCCCCGACGTGCCGATCATTCCCGATGTGCCAGTCGTTCCCGACGTGCCGCCCGCTCAAGACGTGCCGGTCCTCCCCGACATCGCGGACGTCCCTGACGTCCCTGACGTGCCCAAGCCGCCGCCGTGCGGCAACGGCAAGCTCGACCCGGGTGAAGCGTGCGACAAGGCCATCCTCGGTGGACCGGGTGCCTGTCCGGCGACCTGTCCGCCGACCGCGGGCTGTACGAGCTACGTCCATAGCGGCGACGCGCAGACGTGCACCGCCAAGTGCGCGCCCGTGGAGCTGACTGAGCTCATCGCCGGCGACGCCTGCTGCCCGGCCGGTGCGACCCAGAAGACCGACGCCGACTGTCCGCCGACCGAGTGCGGCAACGGCAAGGTCGAGCCCGGCGAGGCCTGCGATGGGACGGCCCTTGCCGGCAAGACCTGCCTCGCCCTCGGCTTCGGGCAAGGCGGCGCGCCGTCGTGTCTCCCAGATTGCACGCTCTCGACGCTCACCTGCACCGGCGGTCACATCCTGGCCTACGAAAAGGTCAACCAGCTCGCCATCGTGGGGACCTTCACCCGCGTGCGATGGCACCCGTCGGGGACCTTCGCGCTGCTGCTGGCGTCCTCGGGCGACCTCGTGCGCTACGACCCGGCGACTGCGTCGATCGCCAAGCTCGACAAGCCCGGCGCGACCGCGACCGACCTCGACGTGAGCCCCGACGGCGCGTTTTTTCTCGTCGTGGGCACGGGCTCCGACAAGGCTGGCCGGATCTGGCGCGTCAGCGTGACGCTGGAGACTCCTCCTGCGCCCCCGACCTTGACGGTGATCGAGAGCGTCAAGCTCACCCTTGGCGGGGCTCCCGTGGCCGTGGCCGTGGCGCCCAACGGCATCGACTGGGTGGCGGCAGCGCCTGGCGCGCAGTACATCAACTACCTGTTTCGCTGGGAACCGGACAGTAGCGCCGCTGGCGGGGGCAAGCTCACCAAGACCAAGGGCTACAACGCGAGCGCGAGCGTGACCGACGTCATGTGGTCCGACGGCAAGGACGGTCCTTACGGCACCGCGCTCGCCGTCGTGACCTCCGACGGTGGCAACGGCGCGGACTCGAAGTCCTGGGTGCTCGACACGGACCTGCTCGTCGGTAACGCGTGGAGCCCCGGTTTTGGCAACCCCGGTCACGCCGGGTGGCGGCCGATGGGCGACTTTGGTTTCCTGTGCGCGACCAGCACCAATGGCGTCTACGTCCTGAATGGCACCTGGTCCAAGGCCACGATCCCCAGCAACGGCTCGGTCTATGGCCTGGGCTGGAAGAGCGACGGCAGCCGCGCGCTGCTGGTCGGCCGCCCGGCGGGGCTCCCCATGGCAGGGACCGTCATCGACTACCGCGCCGGGGGCGCCAAACCGTACGACGCGAACGCCTTCGTCGCCCAGCCCATCGGCGGGTGGGCCGACCCTCCGTGGAACGGCAACTCGAACATGAGCCTCTTCGGCGTCGACTTTCGGCCGGGTGCCTGCGACGAAGGGCTCGTCGTTGGCAGCCACAACGGCACGTCGTTCAGCCCGACGTTTGCGACCATCGCCCGCTTCTGGGATCTCGACGACGCGGACTGCGCGCCATGACCGCGCTCTTGTCCCGACCGCAGCCGGCGCGTACAACGGGCCGATGATGACGCGACCCCTCGTGCTCTGGTCTGTCGCGGCGCTCTCGGCGTGCGCGGGCGCGGACGCAGCTCCGGTGACGGCCACTACCGCCGACGCGACGCTCGCCGCCGACGCCAGCATCGACGCTGGCACCGACGCTGGTCCCACGGGCTCCGCGTGGGTCGCCGGGAGTCTGACCGACCCGCTCTCGCGTGTGGCGGGGAGCGTGGCCCTGGTCGACACGATCGCCGGTCCGGGAGCGCTGGCTGCCTCCAGCGACCGTCTCGCGGTGTGCGACGGCAAGAGCGTGCGCATCCTGGACGGCACGACGCTGGCGCCCGTGACGGACGCCAAGAACACCGTGGCTGCCCGCTGCGTCTCGCTCGCGTTGGGCCAGGACGGCTTTGGCTACGCCTCGCTCAACGACGGCACCTGGGTCTCCATCACGGCCAAGGGCGCCCAGAAGCCGCGCATCGCCAAGGGACCCAAGGCCGCGGCGCTGCGCGTGGCGGGCGATCGCGTCTGGGGCGCGGCCTATGCCAGCGGTCTCGCGTCGCTGGGTGCGCAGGGCGATGCCGTCGTGCACGGCGTGGGCACGGACGCGCGCGGCCTGGCCGTGCTACCCGGCGGGGACCTGCTGCTGGCGGACGGTCGCATGGGCACCCATCGCGTGCAGGTCTCGGGCGATCAGCCCAAGGTGCTCGCCTCCCTCGATCCCGGGGACATCGATTGGGCGCCTGTCGCGCTGAGCGCCGAGCGCGCCGCGGTCGCCACCGCCGGTGCGGGCCTGCGTCTGCTGGACATCAGCGGGGGGGGCTTGACGGATCTGGGCCTGGTCCCCACCGACGGCATCGCGACGGCGCTCGCCGTGGGTCCCAACGGCACGCTCATCGTCGCCGACTGGACGGACGTGCGCGTCCTCGACGTGTCCAACCCCAAGAAGCCTGCCATCCTCGCCCGCGAGCGCTTCTTGCCGTCAGAGACGAGCCTCGGGCGCGCGCTGGGCCTGGCCACCGCTGCGGGCGGCCTCGTCGTGCTCGGACTCGACGCCGTGACGCGCCTGCACCTCAACCTCGACGTGATGGTTCCGGAGGTCACGCTGGGCCGCACCTCGGTGCGCGCTGGCGTCGCCGCGGGAGACACCGTCGCTGAGTACGCCCTGCTCGTGTCGAACACGGGCCGCGCGCCGCTCGAGCTCACAGGCATCACGCTGGGTTCCGCGCGCCTCGCCATCGGCGAGCTCGACCCCAAGGGCAAGGACGGCACCTCGGTCGCGGTGCCCGTCGGCGAGCCCGGCTACATGTCGTTCAAGGTCACGGGCGCCGAGCCGCTCGAGACCAGCATCGCGTTCCAGTCCAACGACCCGGACTTTCCGACGGTCACCATCCCCTTCGCCGTCAACCCGCCGTTGGTCCAGGTGGGCAAGCCCCCACCGGACTTCCTGCTCCCGGACCTCGACGGCGGGTTCCTGCGGCTGTCCAACGTCGCCAAGGTCGAGCACCGCGTCGTCTATCTCAAGGTCTTCAACGCATTGTGAACGAGCTGCACAGAGGCGTTGCCTCTGATCGACGCGCAGGTCTGGTTGCCACGGAAGGACAAGGGGTTCCTGGCGCTCGCGATGCACATTGGCGAGAACGCCGACAACGCGCAGGCCACGGTCAGGAAGGTCGTCTTCTCCTTCCCTGTGGTCATCGACGTCGACAACCGCTTCGCGGATCTCTACGCCCGCACCGGCGAGACCGTGCCCGCGTTTCCGCTGGCCTACCTCCTCGACCGGAAGGGCTTGGTTCGTAAGATCTACACCACGGAAGAGCCGGCCATCGACGCGCTTCAGAAGGACGTCGACGCGCTACTTGCGGAGCCTCCATGAGCATCTTCAAAGACGATCTGTTGGACGGAAAGGTCGCCCTGGTCACCGGCGGTGGCTCGGGTATCGGCGAGGGCATTGCCAAGGCGCTCGCCGCCCATGGAGCACGCATCGCGCTCTGCGGCCGGACGCTCGAGAAGCTCGAACGCGTGGCCAAAGACATCACGGACACCACCACCGGCTCGCCCGACGAGACGCTCCCCATCGCGTGCGACGTGCGGCAGCCCGACCAGGTCCAGGCCGTCATGGCGGCGGTCAAGGAGCGCTTCGGGCGCCTCGACATCC
>SXOX01000038.1 GCA_005776585.1 Pseudomonadota bacterium
CCCAGCACCGCCTGACCGCCACGTCGCGCACGCTGCCCAATCAACGCCTGGCTGGACGTGAGGCACCGCTGCGCCTCGGCGATGACCTGAGGCCGATTTTCGAGATATGGCCACCGTACTTCAAACGAACCTGCCCTCCGATTCTGCCGAGACCTGCGGCCGTACCGCGCAAGTGCCCGAATTTTTCGCCATGTGCTGTTTGACATAACTTGGTGATGCATAATCCGGGCTAGGCGTTAGCTCTCGAGCAACCAAGCGTGCGCGGGTCGGGCCACGATGCCCGTGGGCACGTTTCTCGGGATGCCATCGCCGCGCGTGGAAATCGACCTCGTGGCCCGTGGGCGAACGCAGCTAACCATAGGCGAGGGGCTGGGTTGGGTTGAGTGTCCATCTCACAAGATTCACCTCAGAATAAGGAGAAAATAGAGCAGTTTTCGCCCTGCTTCATGAGGAATTTTCAATTCCGCTACTGCACCGGCAGGAGGTCCTCGACCTGAACCGTCGCGGTGACGGGTTTGCCGGCACGCGTGAGGCCGAGCACCCGCGTCTCGCCGGGCGTGCCGCCAAGCAGCGCGCGCACGGCCGCGAGCGACTGGCCTGCGACGGCCTGCGCGTCGATGGACACGAGTCTGTCGCCAGCAACGACGCCCTCGGCTTCGGCTGAGGTCTGCTTGTAGACCCACTCGACCGGAAAGCCGTCGGGTCGCCACGACACCTCGAGGCCAACACGCGTCCACTCGTTGGCGGGAGCAGGATCCGACGGCTTGGGCAGTAGCACATAGCGGCTCTCCTTGACCGAGAACGCGAGCCGAAAGCGGCGATAGACCGGGAAGCCGACGAAGCCCTTCGGGAGCCCGAGGCTCGCGAGAAACTTCACGAAGGCGCTCTCGTCGGGGACCACGATGGCCCAGGAGCCGCTCACGGTGAGCTTCGGCGAGCCGAGCGCCAGCTCCGGGACGCGCACCACGGCCGCGGGTGTATTGCCGTAGAGCGTCTTCCAGACGTACCCGTTGCGCTCGGGCGGCTTCTTCGGCGCGGCCGCGACGAGCTTCTGCCAGATGGAGGCAGTGAGGACCGTCACGCCGGAGCCGGTGTCAGCGATGAGCTTGATGGTGCCCGCAGCGCCCACGTCGACGTCGACGACCGGGATGTTGTTCGTGAGCTTGAAGGGCCAGCTGGCCATCAATGGATCGGGCGGCAGCGCGTCAGGGAAGTGCACCGAGCGCGTGGTCCAGTCGAAGACGACCCACGGGCGCAGGCCCAACACGTCGGGCCCGACGAGCGCGCCGATGCGCACGCCGAGGAACGCGTCGGCCTCGGCGAGGTCCTGGACACTGAACTGCTGTGTCCCGGTGATGGGCCCGAGCCGAAGTTCGCCCTCACCGCCGCCCGCGTCGACCGCGAGCCACTTGGCGAGGGTGGTGCCCGAGGCGCCGGTGTCCAACGCGAGGTCCGCCTCCACGCCGCGATAGGTGCCACGCACCGCGAGCTGGCCATCGACGGTGACCGTGGCCGCGAGCGCGGGTCCCCACGGGTCCGCCGGCGCGACGTCGGGTGTGACGTCCGTCGCCACCTCCGGTGGGCTCACCGTGACGTCCTGCACGTCCATGGTCGCGGTCGTCTCAACCGCGCCGGGATCCGAGGTCCACGACGCCATCCCGGAGTCGCTGACGGCGTCCAACGGCGGGTCGGTACAGCCGGCACACGCGACGAGCATGAGAATTCGAGCGCAGTGGGCAAACATCACTCATTCGTAGGCGGGGAGCTCGACCAATGCAACTCCGGCTGAAGCACGCCTTGACTGGCATGATGCCATGTTTATGCTTTTACGCATGCGAACAACGATCGAGTTCGATGACAACCTGCTCGTGGAGGCCAAGAAGCGCGCGGCCGAGGAGCGGCGGCCGCTTCGGGCGCTGATGGAGGAGGCGCTGAGACGCCATCTCTCAGAGCCAGGCCCGCGTGACACGAGCGCCCCGATACGCTTCGTGACCAGCCCGACCCGGCTACCGTCGGACGTCGATCTGGCGAGTCGTGAGGCAATGCACGCCTGGCTGGAAGGGCAACCACGCTCCGAATGATCGCCCTCGACACGAATCTGCTGGTGTACGCGCACCTGGAAGGGGACACCCGCCACGCGGCGGCACAGGAGGTCATCCAGACGGCCTGGCGTATGGGTCGGGGCTTCGGGGTCAGCCTCCCTGTCGTCGTAGAGTTCTACGCGGTGGTGACGCATCCGAGAGTCGGGGTCCTCCCGCGCGTGGCCGAGTCCTTCGTGGCGCAGCTCCAGGCGCAAGGTCTGCAGGTCTGGACACCACGCCCTGATGCAGTGCGCCGATGCCTTGCGCTGGCAGCGGAGCATCACGTCTTGGGTCGTCGCATCTACGACGTCTTCATCGCGGTCGTCGCGCGAGATGCCGGGGCGCAGCAGCTCTGGACCCACGACGCACGCTTCTTCGAGTTGGACGGGCTACAGCGGGTACTCCCCCTCGACGCGTAGCCCCGCGCCCTCTGCGCGCAGCGTCGCCCCGCAGGGCTCGCAGGTGACGGGCTCCGCTGGCAGCGCAGCACGCAGCGGCAGGCGCTCGCCGCAGGCGCAGACCCAGCCTTGAATGCGCGCAGGGACGCCCATGACCAGCGCATGTGGCGGCACGTCGGAGGTCACGACGGCGCCGGCGGCCACCATCGCAAAGCGCCCAATGCGGTTGCCGCACACGACGGTGCAGTTGGCGCCGAGCGTCGCGCCGCGCTCGACTCGCGTCGCCGCAAACGCGTGCTTGCGCTCGACGTGCGCGCGCGGGTTGCGGACGTTGGTGAAGACCATCGACGGTCCGCAGAACACATCGTCTTCGAGCGTGACCCCCGCGTAGACGCTGACGTTGTTTTGGATTTTGACCCGGTCGCCAATTTGGACGTCACCTGCCACGAACACGTTCTGACCGAGGATGCAGCCTTCGCCCAGCCGAGAGGTCCCCATGACGTGACCGAAGTGCCAGATCTTGCTGCCCTTTCCGATGAGAGCGCCCTTGTCGACGACTGCGGTCGGGTGGACATAGTACGCCGGCGCCTCCGGTCGCGGTGTACGCAGCGGCAGGACCGCGCCGCCACGCTCCATGCTCTCCTGGCAACGCGAGAGGACCTCCAGCACGCGCAGCCCGGACTCGCCGTCGGCGATGGGCGGTCGCCGCGTCGCGATGGCGTCCAAGAACGCGGCACACTCGGTCTCGAGCGGCTCAGTCTCGGGGTAGTCGACCCGACGTGCCTCGGCCTTGCGCGGCACCGGCATGCGGTCGACCCAGTCGATGCCGTGCTCATAGAGCAATAGCGCCTTCTGCTGGTCGTCGAAGACCGCCATCGCGCGGTCGCCCACCAGGACGAGCTTCTGCTCCTTGAACGGGTGCAGCCAGCTCACGTGGATGTGCGCGCGGACGCCGCTGGGGAACGCGAAGTTGGACACCGTCACGTCCGCGATGCTCGGGTGCAGGTAGTTGCCACCCGTAGCCGCCACGGTCGTCGGTACCTCGCCGAGAAGCCGTAGCAGAATGGCGACGTCATGCGGCGCGAAGCTCCAGAGGATGTTCTCCTCGCGCCGCACCTTCCCGAGATTGAGGCGGTTCGAGTACGCGTACTGGAGCTTGCCGAGCCCGCCCGACTTCACGATGGCGTCGAGCGCCGCGATCGCCGGGTGATACTCCAAGATATGGCCCACCATGAGGATGCGGCCATGCTCGCGGGCCAGCGCGCAGAGCGCCTCGCCGTCGGGCACCGTCAGCGCGAGCGGCTTTTCGACGAGGACGTCCTTGCCTGCCGCCAGGCACTCGCGGGCAAACGTGGCGTGCGTCTCGGCGGGCGTGGCGAGGACGACGGCGTCGACGTCTGTGCGGGCGAGGACCGAGGCCAGGTTGCGCTCGACGGCCACGCCCGGAAAGCCCGCCAGCGCGGCCTTGAGGCGCTCCTCGTCGCGATCGCAGACGACGGAAAGCGCCCCGAGGCGGTGAAACGTGCGGACGTGGTTCTTACCCCAGTAGCCGTGTCCGACGACGGCGACGCGGGGCGTAGAGCGTGATGTGGGGCTCGTCATGGGCGCACCGTCGCAAGGCCGCCGCCCGTTGGCAAGCGCAGGTCAGAACCCCGAGCAGCTCAGGCTCCCGGAGAACGTCACGGTCGGCGCCGTCGGTGACGCGGAGATCGTGCAGGACGTCGACCCGGCACCGACCGGCCCATCGGGACTCGGCTTCTTCACCGAGAACGCGGCCACGTCGCCCGCTTTGACTCCCGAGAGCGTCGTCTTGGCGCTACTTCCCTGCGTGATGCGAACCGCACCCTGCGGCTTGGGTCCGGTCATCGTGATGTAGATGTGGTCCTCGGAAGAGGAGTTGCGATAGGTGATGTTCAGCGTCAGCGTGCCGTCCTCCCCGACGGTCGTGCTCCCCGGCGGAGGCTTCGCCGCGTCCTTCTTGCACCGGCAGGTGTCCGCGGCGCAGGTGTGGCCCTTCTCGCACCAGTTCGCGCTCGCCTTCGGGTCGCACCATTGACCAAAGTTCGCGAAGAAATCCTTGGGGTCCTCATCGCACTTCGGGACGGGAACCAGCGTGCAATTCGCGTTACAGCGCTTGCCCGCGGGCCAGCTCTTGGGATCCTTCAGGTCGCACTCGCACGGTCCATCGCACTTCTTGCAATCCGCTGCACAGCGGCAGGGTCCGTTGATTCCGTATCCGGAATCGCACTGCTCGGCGAGGTTGGGGTGCGCCGCACAGATCGCCTGCAGGATGCCGTCGCCGCACTTGGCGTCGATGCAGAAGACGTCGTTGGAGTCTACGACCGTCTGTACCGTGTCCGTGCAGTAGGTCTGCGGGAACAAGACCGCGCATAGCGGGACCTTGTAAGCACAGGTGCATGAGCCGAACATGCAGTGCGAGAGGTCCGCCTTCTCGACCTTCGTGCAGTGCTCATCGCACTTCGTGGGATCGCAGACGGTCTTGCACCCGTGGCCCGACGCCTCGACCTCGCCGCGCTGCCACGGCTTGACGCTGGAGTCCTCCGCGCACTGCTTGGCGGACTTCACGTCCTCGGCCGTCGCGGCCTCGGCGCACTTGACCATGTTGGCGAGATCGATCTGCAACTTGCGCCGGCAGCACTCGCACTGTGGATACGTCTTGAGCGCGACCTCGATCGAGGTCTTGATCCCGGTGATGGCGCTGCTGGCCATGATGATCCCGAGCAGCTTGGACTCGCCAACCTTTGAACACTCCTGGCAGCAGGGGAGCTTGGAGCCGGTGGCCGACTTGTAGAGTGAGACGCAGTCTTGTGTGAGATGCAGCGCTGACTTCTTCGTGCCCTCTGTTTGCTTTGGTGGCGCGGCCAAGGCCGAGAGGAGGCCATCGACGAGCGTCGGGTCCCCCAGCGCGGCCGTCAGCATAAGACTCGCAGGCGAGCCGAGCGCCGCCGCGGCGTTGACGGAGGCTAGCCAGGCCTTGGGATCACCGCCAGCCACCTCAGCTGCGGAGCCGGCCGTCGGAAAGAGCGCGAAGCGGCCCTCGGCGGTGTCACGCACGGTGCCCTCGGTTGGCACGAAGGTCTTGGCCACGGGCACGAGCAGTGCGGCCCACAGCACGGTCCCGTCCGGTGCGAGCACCGTCTCGGTGCGCAGAACAGCGCCAGGCGTCTTGCGTTCGGTCACGATGGCCGTACCTGCCGGCTTCTCGGAGGGAAGCGTCTCCGCCGACTCGGTCACGGTCACTCCATCGACGGTGAGCGTGGCGACGTAGCCGCCCTTGACTGGCGATACGTGGAGCACGCCGCGCTCAGTGCCGCCCTTCGCGTAGAGCTTGACGGTCGCGGTCCCTTTGGTCACGGTCACGGCAAAAGCGCCGACACCGCCGACCTGGCCCGAGGCCGAGGTGTTGGTGGCCCCCGCGACGATGGGGGTGCTCGAGCCCTCGGAGCCGCCTCCGCCGCCACACGCGGCGGTCGCGAGGGCCAGGGCGGTCACGAGCGACAAGGAAAGCGTGATGCGGCAAGGCGAAGCCGTCATGAGATGACCTCCTCGAACAGGCTGAGAGCAGACGTCCCGAGCAAGCGTACTCATACGGCCGGGTCGGCTGCAAGGATCGATCGCGTCTCGCTTGACGGCTTCGCGACGCCGCAGGTACGGTCACCTCGTGAGTCCTCACATCGCCAGCCTCTTCGATCACGTGTCGGTCGGAGTCGCCGACCTCGATCGCGCCGCGGCGTTCTATGACGCCTGCCTCGCGCCGCTCGGGCTCGTGCGGCTGTGGCGCGCGGAGCGGGCCGTTGGCTATGGCCCCGAGGGGTACACCGCCGAGGCGCCGTTCGCGCTCGTGAAGGCCGGCGCGGAGGCCAGGGCGCCAGTTGCCGGCTTCCACCTCGCGTTCATCGCCGCAAGCCGCGAGGCGGTCGATGCGTTCCACGCCGCGGCGCTCCGCCATGGCGGCCTCGATGAGGGACCTCCAGGCATTCGCGAGCACTACGACCCGGGCTACTACGCCGCGTTCGTGCGTGACCCCGACGGGCACCGCCTCGAGGCCGTGCTTCACGAGCCGTGAGCGAGCGCCGGGCGACTGCTCCGGCCAGACGCACTGGTTGAGCACTTCGCCTGCAACACTGACGCGCCGATTCGCATTTGGTCATGCTCGTTGACGGCCGTGTCGTCATTTGGCAAGGTTCACGGCATGAATCAAACGGCTGCGCTGCTGCTTCAGTACAACCCGTGGCTACGAGACCCGCATCGTCAGGCGGAGCTCATCGCCGCCCGGCTGCCTTCACCGTTGATTGCGCGCGAGCCCATGCCGGAGCTTCGCACCGACCGGGTTCTGCTGGTGATCGGCCCGCGCCAGGCCGGGAAGTCCACGCTGCTGCTGGAGCTCGCGCGACGCCAGACGCGGCCTGTGGTGGTGGTCTCGTGTGAGGAACCGGCCATCCGCGCGCGGTGTCGATCGGCGGGCGAGCTGCTCCTATGGTTGGCCGCGGAGGTCATCGACATACCTGCGCTGCTCATCTTGGAAGAGATACAGCACGTCGACGATGCGGGCCTCCTCCTCAAGGGATTGGCGGACAGCCACTCCGGCCACAGTGTCGCGGCGACCGGGAGCGCGAGCTACCAGCTCCGAGCGCGAACCCGCGAGTCGCTTGCTGGGCGAGCCGACCGCGTCTTGCTCTTGCCCTTGTCTCACGCCGAACTCGCGCACGAGGCGCGATCGCTGCCGCTAGCCGCGCGCCACGTCGCCTGCCGCGAGATCTGGATGCGTCAACTGCGCTACGGCGGCTATCCCGCAGCGTGGCTGTCCAACAATCCGGAAGCCGAGCTCGCGCGGCTGGCCGAGGCGTTCGTTCTTCGCGACGCGTCCGATCTGTATCAGGTGGAACACCTCGACGCCTTTCGAACGCTCATGCGCCTCGCCGCCTTGGACACCGGCCAGATCGTGAACCTCGCTTCGTGGGCCTCAGAGGCCGGTATTGCGCGCGACACGGCGAGCCGCTACCTCGACTTGCTCGAAGAGTCCCACCTCGTCCGACGCGTTCGACCGTTCCTTGGTGGAAAGCGCGCAGAGCTCAAATCCGCGACCAAGGTCTACTATCTCGACAATGGACTTCGCAACGCGCTGTTCGGTGGTTTCGGCGCTGTGGCCGACCGCGCTGATGGTGGGGCTCTGGCCGAGTCCTGGGTCTTCGCCGAGATCGCCAAGTGTACCGGCCTCCTCGACTCGGTGCGGTTCTGGAGGACCCGCGGTGGCGCGGAGGTCGACTTCGTCGTCGACCGGCCCACGGGCGAGCGGTTCGGCATCGAGGTCAAGCTCGGGGCGCTGAACGAGCCCCGACTGTCCCGCGGCGCCAGGGCGTTCATCGAGGCCTATCGACCGACTCGATTCTTGTTGGTCAATGACGGGTTGTCGCAAGTCGTCGACGTCGATGGCGTGCCGGTGCACTTCTGCAGGCCATGGGATCTGCCGCACCTGCTTGGGTCGTAGGCCACAGCGCGCGCCTACTCCGGCCAGACGCACTGGTTGAGCACCTCGCCCATCTTGGTCGCGCCGGGGCACATCGCAGACACGGTCACGCCGCCGATGGTCGCCGTCGTGAGCGCGACGAGGAAGCTCCACCGAGTCGCCCGCCAGACACTGGCCAACCAATGCGTCGTGTCGAGGCCGCGGGCGCTCTGCTGGACCGCGGCGCCGAGGAGCAGCTGGAACAGCGCGTCCGACAAGATGACCGGGGCCTCCCAGACGACATACACACCCAGGCCGAAGAGGACGGCCAGCACGACGGCGACGACGATGAGGATGAGCGCGCCTTCGTCCACGTCGAAGCTGCTGCTGCCGCCGCCGCCGCTACTGTCGGTGCTCGGGACGTCCTCGTCACCGAAGGTCACGTCGGCGACGTCGGCCGCCCCTTCGATCAGGTCTCCCGCATCGCTCGAGTGCCGGGTGCGCGGGGGCATCGCTGACACCAGCGCGGCTCCGGACAGCGCGCCTTCGGG
The DNA here is from genome assembly GCA_005776585.1 of Pseudomonadota bacterium. Classification (GTDB taxonomy): domain Bacteria; phylum Myxococcota_A; class UBA9042; genus SXOX01. Next base: position 8,498 of record SXOX01000038.1, read on the forward strand.
GAGCACGGAGCGCACGACGGGCGCGTCGGTGACGTAGTACAGCCACAGCCGAACGAGCCCCAAGAACGCCCCGTACGCCAACAGCGTGACCAGGGGGTACCGCAGCGCCATCGAAGACACGCCGGCGCCGCGCAGCGCCCAGCTCGCCACGCTCGCGACCAGGAAGACGCCCATCATGATGAGGAACATGTGCCATCGCAGCGAGAGGCGCTCGCGCAACGTGGCTCGGAAGCGAGCCCGAAGCTTCGGCGCGCGGCTCACCGGCAGCCAGTGCGTGTGAGTGACGGGGTTGAAAGGCGCGACGTGAGAGCCATGCGCCACGGTCGCACCCTCGGGCCTGCGCATCAAGTTCTGCGTCTCGGCTACGTGGGCGACTCGGCCGTCTGAGCTGCCATTCCCTACGAAGAGATGAGCTCCGCGACATCGGAGTGCAGGCGGGCAAAGGCCGTGTCGAGCGTGGCGAGGCGGGCCGAACGACTGCGCGCGAGTTGTGCGAGCCAGGCGTCCGTCACCTGCCGCGGTCCCTGAATTCGAGTGATGTCGACGTCATGATACGGCAACGCGTCGGGCCAAAACTCGTGGCATGGGTGGCGGCACAGCGCCGCAAGAGCCGACCAAGCCGCAGTCGCGCTGGTGTCGACGGCGAGCTGCATGTGCAAACGCAGGAGCGTCCCTTGGGTGGTCGCACAGGTCGCGAATGGGTGCGCCCGTCGCGCGACGAACCAGGCGCGCACGGTGCGGTGGTGCGTGTGGCCTGAGAGCATCAGGGCGACCAGGACGTTGCCATCCAGGAGCGTCGTCATGGCGAGTCGAGATCGAGCCGCGCGACGTCGTCGGAGCCAAAGGTGCGCGACGTCGGCACGGAGGGAAGGCCTGTGCCGTCGTCGGCCGACGCGGGTGCACTCTGCGCTTCGATGCGGCGCCGCAGGAGCTGATTGACGGCGGAGCCAATCGTACAGTCGTTGTCACGCGCGAGGGAGCGAGCGAGGGCATACAGGTCGTCGTCGAGGTTGATGGTCAAGCGCATCGCTCAAGGTTGGTGCGTTGGTCTGTTGGTGTCAAGGTCGCGCCCGCCGCCCCGTTGACGCCAGCGCGCGCTTCGGGCACGACTCGCGCGCATGAGCACCACCGACTCTCGCTATGCTGGCTCCCTCATCGCCCACGAGCGCGCGCGCGCCCTGCTGCCCGGCGGGGTGAACAGCCCCGTGCGCGCCTGCAAGAGCGTGGGCGGTACGCCGTTCTTCGCGGCCCGCGCGCGCGGCGCCTGGATCGAAGACGTCGATGGCAACCGCTACGTCGACTACATCCTCGCCTACGGCCCGCACGTGCTGGGGCACGGCCACCCACAGGTCAAGGCGGCGATCGCAGCAGCGCTGGAGGACGGCACCGCCTTTGGCGCGCCAACCGAGCGCGAGACGGAGCTGGCGGAGCGCCTGCGCGACCTGGTCCCGAGCCTGGAGCGCCTGCGGCTCGTGAACAGTGGGACCGAGGCGACCATGAGCGCGCTGCGGGTGGCCCGCGGGTTCACCGGACGCGCGAAGCTCATCAAGTTCGAC
>SXOX01000039.1 GCA_005776585.1 Pseudomonadota bacterium
CTCGGCGCGCTCTGCGGCGGCGTCTCGAGCTCGTCGATGTCGGCACTCATGTTGGGGCCTCCCAGCCGCGCTCCTGCCCGAAAGGGCGGGGGACCATAGCACGCAGGCGACCGGGAGTAAAGGCGGTTTAGCGCCTCAAAAGCGCAGTAATTACTGTGGGTTATTCGAAGTTTGGCGACGCGTCGGCGCGCCCCTTCGGAGCGGAGGTCTTGGGCGACTTGTGCGCCTTCTTCTTGGCCTTGGGCTTCTTCTTGACGTGCGCCTTGGACTTCTTGCCCGGCTTGTCGCCCTTGGTCGCCTTCTTCTCCTGGCCGCTCGCCGAGGGCAGGCTCTTGTGGGCCGAGCCACCGGGCAGCGCGCGGGGGATGTTCAGGACCTCGCCCTCGCGCAGGGACGCGAGCTTCTTGTCCGGGTTGGCCTGCTCGAGGTCCTTGATCGAGATGTTGTAGCGCTTGACGGCGATGAGCCACGCCGACTCGCCCTTCTTGACCGTATGCTTGGCGTAGCGGACCCCGGCCTTCTTCGGCGCTTCGTTGACGACTTTCTTGTCTTTGGGCGCCTCGCGCGCGACCTCGGCCGGCTCCCCGCCAATGAACCGGCGACGCGCCTTGTAGAACTCCGCCAAGCGGGCCTCGGGCACCGGGACGCGGATCTTCTGGCCGGCGAAGAGCTTGTTGGCGTCGAGCCCCGGGTTCTCCGCCAGAATCGCCTTGATCGAGACCTGCGCCCAGCGGCTGTAGAGCCCGAGCGTCTCGCGCGACTCGACCTTGATGACCAGCGCCTTGCCCGGCGCGTCGTCCCGCGGCGCGACCTCCTTCGGGTCCGTCTTGTCGCCCTTGCCCTTGGCGACCGGCGGAGCCGCACCCTCGTCGTCCGCCTCGGCGACCGCGCCGCCGGCTGCGTCGGCAGGCCGTGGCTTCATGGGCACATCCCCCCACAGCCCGACCGCGGGAGACTCGCCATTCTTGCCGATCTGCTGCACCTGGGGCACGAAGATCTCCGCCCCCGGCATCATCCCGGCCGTCTCGTTGTGCTGATTGAAGCGCTCGATGAGCCAGATGGGGACGTTGTCGTACTTCTTGGAGATCTTCCAGAGGTTGTCGCCCTTGCTCATGGTGTAGCGCAGCACCTTGACGACCTCGAAGCGCGCGAAGAAGTCCTTCTCCATCCGCTCGAAGTGCTCCTGCCGCGCCTGCTCGAAGCGCCGGTGCGCCGCCGGCGTGAGGAGCATTTTGAACGCCGCGCCGACCCGAAGGCCGCGCTTGGGACCCAGGTCGTTGAGCTTGCGGAGCTCGTCCTCGGGCACGCCCGACCAGCGGGAGTAGAGGCGGACGGACTCGTCGCGCTTGACCTTGACCTGGACCTCGCGTCCATCGGGCGTGTCCTGCGCCGTGGTGCCGTTGGCGTCGGCTGTGACGGCGCCTGCGCCCGCGACCGTGCCGTCGCCCGCGTCGCCCGACGGTGGGAGATCGGACGCGGCTTCATTGGGCGCGGCCGTGCCTCGCCCTTCGGCGACGGCCGCCGCGTTGGGCTCCGCCTGTAGCTCCGTGACGGGTCCCACGGTGACCTGGCCCTCCTCGGGGGCCGCCTCCTGACCCTTCTCCGAGAACCACGGGCGGTACCAGTCCGCAGCTCCCTCGGCGCTCTCTTTACCCTTGCAACCCGCCACGCCGGCACTGACTGCCAGGGTGCCCGCTGTCACGACCTCGACCCACCTGAGCTTCATACGCTCCTCCTGATTGCCGTAGGTCCCCACTTGGCGAGGACCCGCGCCGCCTTGCCGGCGCCACACTGCACACGTCGGCGCAATGCCCAAAGCGCCTAACATGGCCCCAAGGGAGCGTCCAAAATTCGGCTCGCTTTTTTTTCATCCGAGCGACTGCGAGCCCGCGGCCGTCGATCCGCGCGGCGCGATTTCTGTGGGCAACGGTGGAAGGACGTGGCCTACGTGCGCGAGACCCCAGTGGAAACCGGTCGTTCGTGCGGACGGGGTCCACGCAGGCCAGTGACCGACGTGCGGTACCGAAAAGCACCGGCTAGCGAAAAAAGTTCGCCGGATCGCTGTCGACGCGCAGGCCGACGCGACTCCAGCGAATCGTGCCATCGGGCCGCACGCTGTTCAGGACGTGACCCGGTCGACCCAGGACACGGTCACGCGGCAGCGGGCCGAGCTTGCGGCTGTCGGTGGTGGCCTCCCCGCGAGCGTCCGACAAGACGAAGAGCTCGTCGGCGGCAAGGGTCGTCCGCGTGACGGCGGGCTCGGTGTGGGCCGTTGGCGCTGCGGGCGGCCGTGGGCGGGTGTCGGGGTCGACCGCGTCGGCGTCGACCGCATCGGCGTCGACCTCGAAGACGGTCCATTGCTCGCCGGTGCCGTCGAGCGCTTGCCGGGACTCGAGCACCGCGACGAGGCGCTGGCCGCCGGACCAGGGCGCGAGCTCGGCGTCCAGGGTCACGGGCAAGCGCAGCGCTCGATGGTAGCGGCGGCCGTCGACGGTCACCGAGGTGCGCCCGGTCTCGACCACCTCACCTGGCACGCCGACGACGCGGACGACCTGGTTCCCGGCGCTGCCGGGCCAGCGCGCAACGACGAGGTCGCCGGCAGCGATGGTCTCGTCGGGGTCCAGACGTCGATAGGCGATGACATCCCCCGGGATGAGGCGGGGAAAGGCCGAGCCGCCGTCGATGGTCGTCAGGCCGAACCAGTGGCCCGCGGCGAGCAGGACGACGATGAGCGCCCCGCCGAGCGCGACGATCGCGGCGCTGAGCTGCACCAGCGCAGGCGTGCGGACGCGCGGAGCCGGCTCTCGACGGGCGAGCTGCGCGGCGTGCGAGCCGGTGAGCAGCCCGAAGTGCAAGGTCGCGAGCGCCCACACGCCGAGCGGCTTGAGCAGGAAGAGGTCGAGGCGCGCCGCAATCGCGCACGCGACAACGCCGCAGCCGACGAAGGCGAGCATGCTGGCCAGACCGAGCGCGCGGCGCCCAACGTACAGGTAGCCAAACCCCGGGCAGAGCACGCCCGAGAGGAGCGCGACCCATGCGCGGTGGCCATCGGCGCCGGCCTCGGGCCGCTGGTCAGCGGCGAGGGCCCGTGATACTGGGTCGCCGCGATGGGGGAGCGGGGCTTCGTCGTTCAATCGTGCGTATTCTACGGCCTGATGGGGCTCATCGCACTGGCGTGGGGTAGCGCATACGGCGACGTGAGTCGCTGGCTCGGCCCGCCGGCGCTGGAGTCCACGCTCATCGACGCCGCGCTCGGTGCGAGCCTCGGCCTGGTCATCGTCGCGCTCAGCCACCTGCTCGAGCGCTGGAGCACGGCGATGCAGGCGCTCTCCACCGAGCTGTCGAGCCTCATCCCGCCGCTGTCACGCACGAGCATCACGCTGGTCGCCGTCCTGAGCGCGCTGGGCGAGGAGCTGCTCTTTCGGGGCGCGATGCAGGACGCGTGGGGCTTCTGGCCCACGGTCGCGCTCTTCGCGGTGGTGCACGGTCTCTTCATCCGCCGGCTGTGGCTCTGGATGGTCTTCGCCGCCGTGACGGGCCTCGGCCTCGGCGCCGTCGCGGCCTGGTCGCAGGGCTTGCTCGGAGTGGTCCTGGCGCACTTCACCATCAACTACTTCAACCTGGGCCACATGAGCCGGCCACGACCCGAGGTGCTGGCAGCCATATGAGCGACCCGGCCGCCAACTCGCACGTCTACGCCGGCTGGTTCGTCGTCGATCTCCGGCTGCTTGGGTTCGTGACGCTCGTCAGCGCGTTCCTCACGCTGGGGCTCGTCGCCCTGCTCATGCGCGCCAAGCGGTGGCATGAGTACGCGACCGCCTTCGTGACGATCTTCATCGTCGTGATGATCCTGAGCATCCTGGTCTTCAACCGCGTGGCGCGTTACCCGGTCTTCAGCATCGAGACGATGTTCTCGCTACCGTAGCGGCTACTGCCCGCCCTCTTCGGTCGGCGGAGGCTCGGGCTCAGGCTGAAGCCACTTGACCTTCCAGATCTTGAACTTGAAGAAGTGGATGCCGTCGACCTCTTCGATGCCGTCGGGCCGCGGGATCTTCTGCGTCACGATGACGTGCACCTGACCGCCGTCGGGGCTCCAGACGACCTCCTTGACGGACGCCTTGGTCGGCTTCTTGGCGTTCTCCTCGGTGGTGAGCGGGATCGGACCGACGACGCCCACGCGGGCGCCCATGAGCGCCATCAAGTTGAAGCCCTTGCCCTTCTTCTCCTGCGAACCAAAGAGGCTGACACGTCCCTTGGGATCCTGCTGATCGATGATGGCTTCGACCTTGAAGGTCTTCTTGAGCACCTTGAGCTTCGCCACCTCGTCGGCCTTGTCCGCGATGGCCTGCACCTTCTTGATCTTGGCCGTCTCGGTCTCGCGGATCTGGAATGCGGCGCCCTGCGCCGAGTCCTCGAGCTTGATGAGGTACTGGGAGAGGTCGGCGTTGTAGGCGATGAACTTCATCCGGATCTCGCGCGTCTGCGCCGAGGCCGGAGCGGCGGTCATGGCCAGCACCCCACTGGCGGCACTGAGAGTCAACGCGAGCACGAGCCGCAGCGAGCGCTTCATTACATTCCTCCGAGCATCAAGGTCTTCGTAAACTGTTTGGACTCGCCCGTGGGTGGGAACTTCCACTTGCCCACGATGCCCCGGATGCAAGCCTTGACGGCTTCATCCGAATTCCCCGGGATGTCGACCGACACGCCCGCGACGTCGCCAGCGCCCTCGACCGTGAAGCCGAGCACGACGCGCATCTGAGCGCCGCTGGCGTCGCGTCGGCAGCGCGCGAACTCCTTCATACGACGCGTGATGAGGCCCGTGATGACGCCGTCGTCGAGCGCCGCGCCCTTCTTGGCGCCGGAGACGCCCGGGAGGCCGATCTGGGACTCGCTCTTGCCCGCGTCGTCCTTCGTGAGCTCGCGGTACTCCGACGCGGTGACCTTCTCGCTGCCTGGGACCTTGGCCTCGGTCGGTCGCGCCGGTCGCTTGGCGCTGCCGGCGCCGCCGTTGGGCTTGTCGTTCGTGGGGGCTGCAGGGCTGTCCGGCGCCTCCTCGGGGTCGTCACCGACGGCGAGGCCGAGGTTCTCGCGCATCGTCTTGACCTGCACCTTGCGCGCGTTGGTCGGTCCGGTCGGCTCGGCGGGGAGCACGGTCCGCGGCCGCGGCGCCTCGGTGCTCAAGACGGCCTCGGTCGCGTCGGCCACTGGCTCGGCAGACGCGGGTCGCGTCGACGCGACCCACTCGTGGAGCACGTACCACCCGGCGCCGAGGCCGCCGATGACGCCAAGCGCCACGAGTGCCGCGACCCACCGCTGCTTGCGATTCTGCTTGTTCAGGCGAATGAGCAGGCTGAACTCCTGCACCATGCCCTTGACCTCGCGCTTGTCGGGGCGCGCGATCGCCGGTGCGGCGATCTCCACGACGGGTGCCGCGCGATGCCGCGACTCGTGGGCAGGCTCGGCGCCCGCATGGGTCGAGGGCGCCTCCGTTGGAAAGAACAGGTCGTCGTCCGTGGGCGCGGCCGAGGGGGTGGTCGAGGCGGAGAAGAACGCGTGATCGAGATCCGGATCGACGCTCACCTCACGCTCCGTGCCAGCGCGGCCCGATACCCGGGACTCCTTGCGGCGACCCGCGCGGACGCTCGAGACGGCCCCCGCGGGCGACGGCGGCGCGGCGGCAGCGGGCGGGGCGGCAGCAGCCGGCGACGCGGCAGCAGCGGGTGGAGCGACGTGGCGATCGAAGCGCGGTAACTCTTCCGTAGCGCTTGGCGCCGCAGTCGCGACCACCGCCGGGCGCAGGTGCGGCAGCGCTTCTGGGGGCCCGGCCCCGGCCGGAGGCGGTGGCGGGCGGCGAGACGCCGGCGGTGGTGGTGGCCCACGCTTCCGATTGCGCGCCTGCGATGGGCGGGCCTCGGCCGCGGGGCCGGGGGGACTGACTTCACGCGACTGAGTGGATTCGTCTCGGGGTGCCATGCCCAGTGTGTTGCCCGTGACCGCGGAGCTGATCGGGGCGAGAGGTTCCATGACGGAGGGAGGCGGAGGCGCGCTCGCCAAAGTCGGGAGCGGTGCGTCGGCCACCGTCGTGTCGCCGTCGTCGGTCGCAGCTCCAGGGAGGGGATCTTCTTGCGTTACCGGTCCTTCGACGCGCTCTACCGCGTCGGGAGCGCCGAGGCGCGGCTCCGCTGGTTCGTCCACCATCGTCGCGGGATCGGCGATGAACGGCGCAACGACCGTGTCGTGAACTTCGGCTGCCGGTGACGCGGGAGGCGGCTGCACGGGCGCCTCCGCGGTCTGCGGCCCCGCGGACAAGACGTGGCTGAGCGCCGGAACGAGCTTCAGCCGCTCCCAGCCGGCCATTCCGGCCGTCCAGGAATACGACTCCGGTCCGACCTGACCTGCGACTACGAGGGCCCGAACGTCGTTCTCGGACATCGGTCCGCGGCGCTCGCGACCGACCGCGACGTACCAGGCCGCGACCGGCTGCGGAACGACGGGCGCCGGAGGCGGCGCTGGAGGCGCGGCGGGCGGCGATCGCTGGGCTTGGGGAGAGTCGAGCTCGACGGTGGCCGCGCTGGCGTTCTCGACGGGCACCGTGAGGCCAGCCAGGGACTCGGCGGTCGCAGGCGCCCGCTCGACGACGCCGGAGGGCAGCGACGGGCGTGACTCGACGGCCGAAGGGCGTGCGGAGGCCACGGCGCCGTCGCCCGCGAGCACGATGAGTGCGCCGCAGCTCTTGCACTTGATCTTCACGGTACGGCCGGCGACTCGTGAGTCGTCGACCTTGTACCGGGTCTGGCAACGGGCGCAGAGGAAGAACATCAGGGCGTCCTGGGGGCCACGCTAGCAGACGCGGAGCGCGCCCACAATCCGCAACAGGCCCCTGGTGCGACACCGGGCACGCCGTCGTCTTCGCGCGACGCGGTCTCGCGGCAGGCAACTCGCCCCGCGCGGCGTTGGCGTCGTGGCACGCCCGCGGGTCGCGCCTTGGCCTGAGACTGGGGGTCATCCAAAGGCGCCCGCATCGTCGGATTTCCGTTGACACCCCCGGGACCCCTCCGTAGCATCCGGCGCATTTTTCCGGGGGCCAACTCGCCCGGTGCGCAGGTGTGCATCGAGCGGGCGGTGGCGCCGCCAAAGCGGAGGTTGAAGCGAATGCGACATGGGACGTGGTTGGGTGTGGTGATTGGCCTGAGCGCTTCGGCGGTAATGGCATGCGCCTCTGGTGGTTCGAGTAACAACATCGTAGCGGACACGGGTGCCACGGGCACCGGTGGCAAGTCCGATGCGGGGACCGGCAATACGACGGCCGGCTCCGACGCCGCGACGACGGGCTCCGGCACGGCCGGGGATGACGTCACCTCCAAGTCCGAGACGGATGCCGGCTGCGGCTACTGCCAGCCCGGCTGGGAGTGCGGACCGGACGGCTGCGGCGGCGAGTGCGGAACCTGTGACACCGGTAAGACCTGTGACAAGGCCAAGCACGTGTGCGTCAAGGATGTCGTGAAGCCGAACCTGCTCAAGTTCGGCGAGCGGTGCGGCGAGAGCGGGACCTGCACGCGGCAGACCTTCGACGCCACGGCCCAAGCGTGGGTCGCGAACCCCGCATGGCCCAACTGCGTCAACGGCCAGTGCGAGACGGGCCTCTGCCTGTCCGGCATCGGTGGCGCGCCCGTGTGCAGCAAGACGTGCACGCTCGGGCCAGACGCGGACAAGCTCGACGCGGAGGGCAACGCTGGAGCTGACGGCGTCGCAGACGATCCGGCGACCAGCGAGTGCACCGGCGCGACGGATGGCCCGGTGGGAGCCAAGTTCAACTGCGGCACCTACAACGACATCACCGACGCCAACCCGGTCGCCTTCTGCATGCCCGGCACGACCTTCAAGGCCTGCAAGTCCAACACGGACTGCCCCACGGGTGAGAGCTGCCAGCTGCATCCGATTCGCGGCGCCTACACCGCGATCTGCGTGGCCAGCGGCAAGAACGGCGTGGGCCCGTCGCACCTGTGCGACGACTCGGCGAAGGAGCCCAAGATTCCGCTGTGCGAGGCGACGAACAACTGCTTCGGCATCGGCTGCTTCGGGTTCTGCAAGACGAGCGCGGAGTGCGTGACGACCAAGGGCGCGTGCACGGGCGGCAAGTGCAAGGACTCGGCCGCGACGACCTGCGCGACCGACGAGGACTGCAGCGCCTGGACCTGCCAGAAGGACCACAACCTGTTCGGTGACAATGGTGGCGCGCCGCCGCCGCTGTTCGACGTCTGCTGGCCGCGCACCTGTGGCGTGAACACGGACTGCATCGACGGGGACTTCCACTGCCGCTTTTTCACCAACGGCAAGTCGGGCGAGGCGTTCGCCATCCAGAACATCTGCGAGCGCAACGCGGCTGGCGCCGTCAAGCTCGGTGAGGAGTGCGACGCGGACCCCGACGACAACAAGACGCTGCCGGAGTGCGGTGGCCTCTGCTTGAACAGCGGCACGTGCTCGGTCCTCTGCAAGACCGACGCGGACTGCGCCTCGACGACAGGCTCGTTCCTCTGCGGCATCGACGAGATCCCGTTCGACACCAACGCCGACAAGGAGGACGACAAGGTGCTTCCGCTGGGCTACTGCCGGCCGTTCGCGGGCACGAAGACCCCCTGCAAGGCCGACAAGGACTGCGGCACCGGCGGCAAAGAGGTCTGCAACCCCATCGAGGTCCAGCTCGCGGATGGCACGTTCGACCTCAAGGGCCTGTGCACCGAGATCAACCCCAAGGAGGGCGACATCGGCGACCTCTGTGGCGCGAAGACCGGCGTGAACTGCAAGTCGGGCTTCTGCCTCGGCGCGGACGAGACCAACCCCGGCTTCTGCACCAGCATGTGCCAGGGCAAGGCCGACTGCGGCGACGGCAAGGAGATCCCGATCGACGGGACGGCGTACAAGTTCTTCTGCCGTAGCTACCTCTACTCGTGGAACATCACCTACGACAAGCAGGACGACAACATCTACTTCGGCCTGTGCGTCCCGGTCGCCGCCGCGGACTCGTCGCTCGCGGACTGCTCGGCGGACTTCAAGTGCGCTGCCGGCCAAGAGTGCTACCCGTCGGCCATCGCGTTCGGTGCCAACGGCGAGGGCAAGGTCGAGTGGAACTGCCGCGCCAACACGTTCTATGACTCCAAGAACGCCAAGCAGGTCCCGACAGGCAAGACCGGCGCCGCGTGCGACATCAAGGGCGAGTCGGACGACCCGGCCCTGAACTGCGAGAAGGGCTTCTGCATCGACGACACGAAGAAGGGCGCGGGCTTCTGCACGGCCTTCTGCAAGACGGACGCGGAGTGCTCGGGCATCGACAAGGGTGTCTGCGGACAGCTCGTCTCGATCGACCGACCGGGCACCGACAAGGACGTCACGATTGGCCTCTGCCGCAAGGCGGCGAGCTGCTCGCAGTGCGTCGATGACAGCGACTGCGCCGCGGGCTACATGTGCGGCAACGTCGGCGGCATCGGCAACCTGTACGACCCGCGCTGCGTCCCGGCCTGCAAGGTCGACGCGGACTGCGTGGGCAAGGACGGCGGTCCGTCGTGCAAGGCGAGCAGCGACAAGAAGGGCACGCCGACCGCGGCCATGGGCTGCATGCCCAAGAGCGACGCGCCCTGCAAGTAGGTTTGGGAACGCGAGGAGCGGCTCGTTCGTGGGCCGCTCCTCGTCGCTCTCTCGGTAACGCTCCCTCGAGAACGGTCGCGCGGCCCAGCGGATCCAAAGGGGGCCGATGGCGCCGGTGAGGCCTTCAACGACACCCAGTGCTTCATCTCCGCGGGCGTCACCGCTGGTCGTCGCCCTCGAGGTCGCGGACGGCGAGGAACGCGGAACGCGCGGCACCGTCGATGCGTCTGGCGTCATGCTGGTCGGTCGAGGGTCCGAAGCGGGCCTTCGCCTGCTGCTGAGCCGCCACCTCTCACGTCGCCACTTCTCGATTGAGGTCCGGCACGGCCAGGCCTGGGTGGTCGACCATAAGTCGGCCAACGGGACCGAGCTCAACGGCGAGCCCGTCGTGGATCGAGCCCTGCTGCGCGACGGCGACCGCGTCACGGCCGGTGACACGGCGTTTCTGGTCCAAATCCACACGCCACGCGCTGAGCCCGACGACAGCGGGGCGGCCGCGCAGCAGACACTCGCGACCTGCCGGCGCTGCGGTGGGCGCTTCCCCTACGAGCGCGTCACGATCCTGCTCGACGACCGGGGGCGGCCGCTCCAAGACGACCCGACGTTCTTGTGCCGCGGTTGCCGCGAGGCGGCAGCCAGCGAGCGATCGGGGGAGAGCCCGGGCCTTCCGTGGTTTCCGCGATATCGTACGCTGGAGAGTCTGGGCGAGGGCAGCATGGGCGCGGTCTACCGCGTCCAGCGCGAGCCGGATGGCGCGCTCTTCGCGCTCAAGTGCATGCGACCCGACGCGCCGATGACGCCGAGCGACGTCCGCCGCTTTCTCCGCGAAGCCGCGGCGCTGAGCCAACTGACGCACAAGAACATCGTCGGGTTCGTCGACCAGGGCTACGTCGAGGACGCCTTCTTCTTTGTCATGCAGTACGTCGAAGGCGTCGACCTCGACCTCTACCGTCGCCAGGCAGGCGGCCGCATGTCGGTCGAGCGCGGCGTGCGCCTCATCGCGCAGGTCCTCGACGGCCTGGACTACGCGCACCAGAAGGGCTTCGTCCACCGGGACGTGAAACCCGCCAACATCTTGGTCGGCGTGGAGGACGGCGAGATGACGCCCAAGCTCTCCGACTTCGGCCTGGCAAAGCGCTACGAGGAGTCGAATCGGGACCCGATCACGCGCGGCGCGATCGCGCTCGGCACGCCGGACTACATGCCTCCGGAACAGATTACGTCGTTCTCGGACGTGGGCCCGGCGGTCGACATCTATGCGGTCGGTGCGACGCTGTATCACCTGCTGACCGGCGCGACGGTTTACGAAGGCATTGCGTCGAAGGATCCCATCCGAACGCTGCTCGAGTCCGATCCGGTGCCCATCACCCAGCGCGGAGTTACGCTACCTCGGCATGTGGCCGACGCCATCATGCACGCGCTGAACCGGGAGCCCGAGGATCGCTTTGCCAGTGCCGCGGACTTCCGCGCCGCCCTGCGCGCCGGGACGTAGCGTCCTGTCCCCGCACGGCGCCCATTCGAGTACACTCGAACGGATGCGTCGCGCTGACCAACCTTCGCTTTGTCTGAGCCTCGTGCTGTGTCTCGGTGCATCCGCAGCAAGCGCGGCAACGAGCTGGGACTTCACGACGGGCCTCGATGGCTTCGTGCCCAATACGTGCGCAACGTTGACGCCGACCGGAGACGGATCGGTCCTCGCGACGACGTTGTGTGACGGCGCGGGGCTGACGATCCCGGGTCCGGTGGACGCGACGAACCGACCCTTCATCGAGCTCTGGGTCCAGAGCACGCAGAACACGTCGCTGCGGTTGTGGACGGGCGGCACCAACGCGGTCACCGTCGCGGAGGTGCGCGGCGACGGGCGGCTGCGCCGCGTGTGGGCGTCTTTGGCCGCAGCTCCTGGGTGGACCGGCGCCGTGACGGGTGCTCAGCTCCTGCTTCAGACCGGGCTCGGTGGGACCGTGACGCTGTCGCGAGTCTCGTTCTTGACACGACCAGGCTTGCCCTCGTGGACGTTCGACGAGGCGGGCGAGGCCCACGGGGTGACCGCAATCGAGGGCTTCGCGACGCTCGAGCCCACGGCCGCCGGGCTCGTCGGTACGGTCGCTGAGACGAGTATCCTGAAGCCCCGCCTCGCCGCGCCCGCAGGCCTCGAGCTCGCGGCGCGAGACCATCGCACGCTCCTCGTCGAGCTGTCGGCGACGGCGCCGACGACGGCGCAGAAGCTCCGCATCCTGTGGGGGACGAGTGACACGCCCACGCTGAACCAGGGGAGCCGCTCGACGACGGTCGACTACATCGCCGACGGGACGACGAAGACGCTCCGGGTCGACCTCTTCGAGCACGCCAAGTGGCGCGGCACAATCGTGAACCTGTGGATCCAGCCGCTCCTTGGCGCCGAGGCGGGGGCCACGGTCACGCTGCGACACGTGGGCTTTCCGCCGGTTCTCGATGCGGTGCGTGGTCCGTCGCCGGTGCTCGCGACGGGCGTGGGCGGGCTGCGCAGGGCCGATGGCGCCCTCCGAGGCATCGCGACCATGTCCAGCGCGACGCTCGCCATGCCGGTCTCCGTGCCGCTGGAGCTCGTCCCGTTCGTGACCGTCGCCGCGCGCTTCGCCACGGGCGCACCGTGCGCGCCAGCAGTGTCGGTTACGCGGCTCGATGGCACCGTGATCTCGACGCCGCTGTCGATTCCCTGCGACGGAGTCAGCCATCGCGTCATCGTCGACCTCAAGTCGACCGCGCCCTCATCTTGGACGGGCTGGGGGCGGGAGCTCAAGCTCACGTTGCCGGGCACCGGCGAGGTGGCCGTCTCGGAGCTGGCGTTTCATCCCTCGGGGCCTGCCCTCGTCTTCGACGCCTCGATCTCGACAAACCCGCAGCGGGTCGGCGCACCCGCCACCGTGACGGCGCGGATCGACAACCTCGGCGTGGGCCCGGCCAGCGGCGCCAAGCTCGTGTTCGCAGGCGCGCCGACGCTGCTCGATCCCATCGCGCCTGGCACCAGCATGGCCCTGCCGTTGGACGTCGGCACGGCGACCGACTGCACCGCTTCGGGCAAGACGAGCGCGTCGGTCTCGCTCGAGTTTCCGGGGAGCGCCGGCACCAGCAAGCAGGCCCTCACGGTGCCCATCGCGTGGCGCGGTGCGACCCCGGCGCTGCCCGAGGGCGTCCCCGCGCCGGGGAGCTCGGTCTCGAGCCCGACGACGGTCGGTGCGCTCGTGCTCCAGAATGACCGAGTCCGCATCGCGCTTCTGGACGACCCCTGTCTGGGCGGCCTCTCGGGCGTCGCGGTCTTCGTGGCGCGTGGCGGCACGTGGCTCCCGGTGGGCGGGCGTCCGCATCTCGGCCGACTCGTCTCGCTGACCTCGGCAGGCGCCGTCTGGGACCAGCCCCTCGTCGGCCTGGCGCTCGGTCCCATCGTCCCTGTCGCAAACGGGCTCGATGTCTCCGCCACGCGCACCCTGGTCGATCCAGACGGCGTCAGCTTCGCTGTGACCGTCACGTTCGGCGTGCGCGACACGAGCGCGTTTCTGCCGGCGACGCTCTCGGTCGTGCCAAACGCGCCCCGAACGGTGCTGCACGTCTCCGGCCCGTCCGTGGAGGTCGGCCTCGAGACCGAGGCCAGCGCCGTGCGCGTGCTCGTGAGCGGCTCGGAGTGGACCACCAGCCTGCCCTCGGGGCGGGCCGCGCCGTTTGGCGATTACATCGAGCACCTCGGCACGCCCGACCCCAAGACGCTCGCCCAGCCGTTCTTGGGGGTCACGACGTCTGCGGGGCTGACGGCCGGCCTGGTGTTCTCACCGGCGCAGAGCTGGTCGCAGGGAGGCTCGTCGCCAGCATTTCGGCTCGTGGCCCCCAATCACGACGACGGTCGCACGACCGCGCTCGCGGAGCTGCTCTTGCCCAGCGCCCCCGGGTGGGTTCCGCTCGGAGAGGCCCTCGCCGCGATCCCGTACGCGGCCAAGTCCGGCGAGACCCTGAAGCTCACCGCGGAGCTGTTTGCCGTGGATGGTGACCTGGCGGACGCGCTCGAGGCCACGGCCGCGCATCTCGGCAACACGACCCCGGCAGCATTCGACATGGCCGAAGTCCTCAGCAGGCTGGCCAAGGGAGCGCCCACCGCCACGGTGGCGCAGCTGGACGTCGCCGGGGCACCGAGCCTGGGCGCACCCGCCTCCATCGCGATCGCGCGACGCCTGGGGTGGCTCGCTCCCAACGCGGCGATGACGACCGCGGCGAACAACTGGGCGTCCGCGGCCAAGTCCGACTCCGCGCGCGCGCAAGACGGTCGCTACTGGTCCGGGCTGTTCGCCGCCTACACGGAGGCCTGGGCCCCCGGTGCGTTGGCGGCGCGCGCCGTGGCTCTCGACGCGGCCCTCGCGGCCGGCCCGCTGAGCGGGGTCGAGCCCTCTCTCGTGCAGGAATTCGAGGCGCCGGGCGCACGCGGCGCCGGCTTCGCGGCTCGGCTGGCGCTCGGGTATCTCGACCTGGCGTGGGCGACCGGTCACGCGGCTACTCGGACTACGGGGCTGGACCTGTTGGCCAAGGCGGGCGACGACTTTCGCGGCGGACGCCTCGAGCTCGGCATCCCCGCCAGCGCCCCGGTGCTCGGGACCGCCGTGGACCTCCTGCTCGCGCGACTGGCGGCCCATCGCCTCACGGGAGACGCAGCGCACCTGGCCGAAGCCCGCCGAATCGCGTTCGCGTCGATCGCCTTCGTCGTGCGGCAGGACCCGCCCGGGACTCCGAGCGGCGACGCCCGGTATTCCGCCGTGCCTGCCTTTGGCTCCCGCGAGTTCGTCACCTCGCTGCTCGGCACCGCCTCCAGTCAGGAAGGCGCGCGACTGGCGAATGCGCTGCTGGAGCTTCGAGACCTCGATACGAGCTCCGATTGGCTGACGTTCGCCGATGGCCTGCTCGGCGCGGTCATCGAGCGCATGGGCCCCACGGGGCTCGTCCCGGCGTCGTGGGCGTGGCGGCCCAACGGTCCGCCCGACGGCCCGAATGTCCTGCCGCTGCTGGTCGGTCGCGCGTTGCTGCGACGCAATGGCAACGGTCCGGACCTGAACGTGGTCCGTGTCTCCACGCCCGCCAAGCTCGACGTCACCTTCGCTTCGGCCGGCGTCCTCGCCAGCCCGACGTTCTCGGCGAAGGACTACGTCGCGTCGGTGACCGTGTCGGCACCCGTCGCGGGTCAGCCCCTCGTGCTCACGGCAGGTGGCCTCCCCAGTGAGCCTGCGACCGTCTGGGCCGCCGGGGTGCCGCTCCCCCAGGTCGCGAGCCTGAGCGGCGTGGACTCCGGTTCCGCGTGGAGCGCTCAGGTCGGCGTCATGGCGGTCAAGGTACCGCCGAGCGCGGTCCCGGTCGTCATCTCCGTCGCGTTTCCCATCCCCGACGTCGATCAGGATGGCTTTCCGGCTAATCTGGACTGCGACGACAGCGTTGCCACGATCCACCCGGGGGCCCCCGAGACCTGCAATGGCAAAGACGATGACTGCGATCTGGCCATCGACGAGGGGACCGGCACGCTCACCTGCGGCGTCGGCCAGTGCGCGCACAGCGAACCGAGCTGCCAAGGTGGCGCGCCAGGGCCCTGCCACCCCAACCAGGGTCAATCGCCGGAGACGTGTGATCTGCTCGACAACGACTGCGACGGCGAGACCGACGAAGAGGTCGGCGACGTGAGCTGCGGAATCGGGCAGTGCCAGCGCCTCGTCTACGCCTGTGACCCGTGCGACCCGATGGAGGGCGCCGAGCCCGAGGTCTGCGATACAGTGGACAACGACTGCGATGGGACGACGGACGAGTCCCCAGGCTCGACCTTCTGCGGGACCGGAAAGTGCGAGCACGCGATTGGAGCATGCGACACGTGCGACCCCTTCCTCGGTAAGGCCGACGAGGTGTGCAACCTCATTGACGACGACTGCGACGGCGAGACCGACGATGGCCTGCCCACGACGCCCTGCGGGACCGGCCAGTGCCTCCACGACATCCCGATCTGCGCGGCGTGCGACGCCAAGACCGGCTCGTCCAAGGAGGTCTGCGACAGCATCGACAACGACTGCGACGGCGAGACCGACGAAGGGCTCCCGACCAAGCCGTGCGGCACCGGACAGTGCCTCCACCCCATCCCGGCGTGCCAGGAGTGTCAGGACCCGCTGCTCGGAGCCACGATCGAGGTGTGCGACCAGAAGGACAACGATTGCAACGGGATCACTGACGACAGCACCGACCAGAAGCCGTGCGGCACGGGCATCTGCTATCGCGAGATCCCCAAGTGCGACACGTGCAACGCGACCGAGGGCGCCGTCGACGAGGTGTGCGACCTGATTGACAACGACTGCGATGGGGAGACCGACGAGCAGACCGGGAAGGTCATCTGCGGGCTGGGCGTCTGCGCGCACGAGGTCGACGGATGCAAGGCCTGCGACATGTTCGTCGGCAAGCAGGCCGAGGCGTGTAACCTCAAGGACGACGACTGCGACGGCAAGACGGACGAGCCCGAGGACCTGGGGACGTTCGTCTGCGGGACCGGTCAGTGCGAGCGGAGCCTGCCGAAGTGCACCGCGGGTGGCGCGACGTCGTGCGATGCGTTCGTGGGCAAGACCAGCGAGGCGTGCGACGGCAAGGACAACGACTGCGATGGCGCCACCGACGAGGACATCGAGAAAGTGCTGTGCGGGCAGGGCGAGTGCGCGCACGAGGTCGTCGGCTGCGTTCTGCAAGGACCCGGCGCCTGCGACCCGTTTCAGGGCAAGTCGGACGAGGTCTGCAACGGCAAGGACGATGACTGCAATGGCGCGACGGACGACGGGCTCGGCTCGGTGACGTGCGGCGCCGCGCTCGGGTGCGAGCGCACCGTGCCGAAGTGCGTCGACGGGAAGACGCTGAAGTGCGACGAGAAGTCGGGGCTCGCACCGGAGATCTGCGACGGCGTCGACCAGGACTGCGATGCGGCGACCGACGAGGGGCTTGGCCTCATCACCTGCGGCGAGGGTATCTGCAAGCATGGGGTGCCCGCGTGCACCGAGGGCAAGAAGACCTTCTGCGATCCGTTCCAGAACGCGCAGGCCGAGAGCTGCAACTTCTTGGACGACGACTGCAACGGCACGCCGGACGACAACATCGCGCCAATCGCGTGCGGCAAGGGCATCTGCGTGGCCCAGGCGGCGGGCTGTGTCAACGGCGCACCGGCCGTGTGCACGCCGCTACCGGTGTCGAAGCCGGAGGTCTGCAACAACAAGGACGACGACTGCGACGGCGACACCGACGAGGGTCAGGCCGAGATCACCTGCGGCAAGGGTATCTGTCAGCAGAAGATCCCTCTGTGTATGGGCGGGGTCATCCAGCAGTGCGACCCACAGACGGGAGCGGCGCCCGAGGCGTGCAACGGCAAGGACGACGACTGCGACGGCGACACCGACGAGGACCTCGGGACGCAGCCGTGCGGTCAGGGCGAGTGTGCGCGGGCGATGGCCAACTGCATCGGCGGCGTGGAGAACATCTGCGACCCGATCTTTGGCAGCAAGCCAGAAGTCTGCAATGGCAAAGACGACGACTGCGATGGCGTCACGGACAACCCGGTTGCGCTCGGGACGATCGCGTGCCCCGACGGCAGCGAGGTCCCCGCGTGCGCGGGCGGCAAGGCGAATACGTGCTCAGGCGGCGGTGTCACGGGAGCAACGAGCGGCGGAAGCACGGGAGCCACGACGACCGGAGGGGACGCGCACGGGACCGGCGGTGGCTCGGGCTCGGGTTCAGGTTCAGGCACCGGGAGCGTGGCTCCGGCGCCAGCGGGCAGCGGGTGCGCGAGCGGATCGGGTAAGAGCGAGCCGTTGCCGCTCCTGGTCGTGGTGCTCGCGGTGGGCGCGTGGTTCGTTACCTCGCGCGAGCGACGCAATGCCAGCCGAGGCCTGCGAGCGTTCGGTAACACCCGATGTCCTCGAACCCGGCGTCGCGAAACAGCGTGTGCACCGTGGCCGGATCCAGGCGGCCCTTGACGCCGCTGAACATGCGCCACGTGACCATGGACGTGAGGAAGTAGCCCGTGTCCTTGGGCCGGCGCAGCAGCTCGCCGCGATGGGGCAACGCCCGCATGGCGGCTTGAGCCAGCGAGGTCTCGCGCGCCGGCTCCATCAGCACGAGCGTGCCGCCGGGTCGCATCACGCGGCGGAGTTCGCGGAGGACGGCTGAGCGGTCGTGGACCAAGTAGAGAAAGCTATGGCCGGTGATCAGGTCGAAGTGCGCGTCGGGGAGGTCCAGCCGGGCCGCGTCGCCGATCTGAAACCGGACGTGCGCCATCGACGGACCGAGCGCGGCGAGTCGCTTCTTGGCGCGCCCGATCATCCGCGCCGAGAGGTCGACGCCGAGGACCTCCACCGACGGTCCGAGCCGCTCGGCCAGCGCGAACGTGCTCACGCCGGGACCGCAGCCCACGTCCAGGAGCCGCGTCGGCTCATGCGAGACGTGCTCGAGCATGCGACGGCTCGCCTCGAGCCAATGCTGCTGCTGCGTGAGGAAGTCGTAGCCATGCGCTCCGACGTCGAAGAGCCAGGGTCCGAACAGCCGCTTCGTCAAGGCCTGTCGCATGTCATGGGGCTCCTTGGACCTTCGTCACGACCAGCGGTCGGGAGCCGCAGTTGGCCACCCAGGCCGCCGGGTCGAGGACACGGGTCGTCCAACGTTCACAGAGCGCCGTATAGCTGCCGAGCGGGTCAATCGTCAAGAGCGGCTCCGTGGCCTGATCCTCGGGAGGGAGCCCCGCGAGCCAGAACTGCGGCGACTCCGTCAGCGCGCCGCAGTAGAGCCGCAGGCGCGAGCGCCAGCCCTCGACCGACGCCAACGGCGCCGTGAGAGCGGCAGCCCCGAAGAGCGCGGCCACGGCGGAGGCCTCGTCGGGGTCGGTCACGTCGGGCGCGGTGAGGAGCCGATCCTTGAGCGCCGCGACGACGTCGCCGAGTGTGATGGCCTCGCCCGCGTCGAGCTTCTGCTCGGCACGCTGGATGAGCGCGTCGATGGTGTCGCCGCCACTCGCCGCGCCGTCTTGGCAGACCTTCTGGTAGTCGTCGCAGCAGTCCTTGTACAGCACGCACTCCGCGTTGCACTGACACTGGCTGGGCGCCGCCCCGCCACAGCGACCGACGCAGGAGTCCTCGGCCACGACCGTCGTCGCATACGGCGAGGGGCAGGCCCCGTAGCGGTTCTCCCAGGCGAGCAGCCCTTGGAAGTCGACCCCGCCAAAACCCGGTTCCCCGTCTTTGACGAAGACGCCGAGGGCCTTCTGGAAGATCTCCTCCTCGGCCGTCGGAAACGAGAGCGGGGCGGGCCAGCCGAGCGCGGAGGACAAGGTGGAGAGGAGCACCCGCGTCGACCACCGATGGACGCCGTCGCCGGTGCCGTTGCCGTGAGCGTTCGGGTCGGCGTCCGCCGGTGACCACGGGTTGAGGATGGCCGGCAGCAGGTACGGGTGGCCGAGGCCGCAGCCGTCCTGCGGCGCGTTCTCGTTGTACAGCGGATGCGTCACGATGTGTGCCAGCAGCGACCGTGGCGAGAAGCCCGACGAGATGAAGCGCGTCGTGAGCTCCAACAGCAGATCGCGCTGGTCGCGGTTGCGGGGCAGGTAGTGCACGAGCGTGAGCGGATAGCCGAGCACCTCGGCCCAGACCTGGTTGGCGATGCGCGTGGCCCACAGGTAGGCGAAGGCGTCAGGCCCGTCGACCGCCATCGTGGCCGGGTCGAGCGTGAGCCCGGACTCGCGGACGGCGGTCAGGCCCGTGCGGAAGAGCGCCTCGACCCACCAGATGTTGGACTTGGTGCCGATGGGACCGACGAAGAACGCGTCGATGCCCGCCGGATCGTCCGGGATCTGCGCGGCCGTGAGGAAGCGACCACAGTCCGCCGACCAGCCCCAGGGACGGGTCCCCTCTTCGGAGAAGACGAAGAGATGCCGCAGGACGCTGAAGAACGTGAGCTCCTTGGTCCCGTTGCTCTGACCAAAGAGCGCCTTCTCGAAGAGGCCCGGCAGCGGCCACGAGCGGTCGAGGGCCGGGTCCGGGCTGTCCGTCGTGGAGAACTGGCTGTTGTGACAGCCGACGCAGACGATGTTCCGGTGGAGATAGACCTCCTGGAAGACTTGGCCAAAGTCCTGGCGGCGGGTCATGTCCATCTCCAGCAGCCCCACGTTGGCGCCGGTGATCGGCTTGGCAAGCATGGCGAAGAGGTGACCGAGGTAGAGCGGGGAGAGGTCGTCCAGCCGAAGGCTCGACCGCAGGACATCCGCCATGTTGAAGGCGCCCCCCGGCGGCTTCTCGCTCGGACCGTGGTCCCGGAGCCACGCGGCGACGTCGCCCGCGTCGTTCTTGCGGATGGGCGCGCCGTAGCAGCCGGCGTGCATCTTGTCCCCGGAGCGATTGACGCGCAGCTCGTCCAAGAAGAAGAGGCCCCAGCGCGTCTCGAACTCCGGCGTGCTCATCATGCCGCGCGCGACGGCTTCGCGGCCGACGGCCTGCACCAGCTCTGTGAGCACGTGCACCTCGCGCATCCCGGTGGCCCGCCGGCCAAGGAGCACCTGCAGTGTCGTTTTGACCCACGCCTCGTCGCCCGCATCGCAGAGCGCGTACGGCGGGGGCGGCAGCGGCGCGACGTCCGGCGCGGCATCGAGCGTGTCCACGACGTCCGCAAAAACGCCGGCGTCCGGGGTCACGTCGGGCGGTCCTCCGTCGCGCACGTCGATGGGTGACGCCAGATCCGCGCCGGCATCGAGTGCAACGGTGGCATCCACGGTGTCGGCCCACACGTCCGGGGCGGGCGGCGTCACGAGCAGCTCCGGACCGGTGTCCTGCGCACAGGCCGAGAGCAGGACGACTACGGCAAGCGCCCGATTCACGCCTTGACCCCCAGGACGCGCTCGTTGATGAGCAGGCTGGCCTCGAGCTCGGTGGCCGCGCCGCTCACGTCGCTCACCGCGTAGCACTCGGGCGCGAACGGGTGAATCCCGAGGGCCGCGAGAATGGCGCAGCGCGTCTCGGCAGGCGAGAGCGGCGCGATCGCGAGCCCGTCAGCGCCGATGGCCCCGACGATGCCCTGCTGATCGAGGCCGACCGGACCACCGAACATGAGCGTCGCGTACGCATATGGGTGATGGTTGCGCCCGTCGCCGTTCTGTTCGGCGGGCGTGCGACCAAACTCCGTATTGATGACCACGAGAGTCTCGTTCAGGTCGAGCTTCTGCGGATCCCCCTCGCCGGGCTCGTTGATGATGGACGACAGCTCCGTCCACAGGTTCTTGAGGTTGCGCGCGGAGTCATGGACGTGCCGGTTGTGGGTGTCGTAGCCACCGCCGCCGGAGGCCGGGATGAGGCCGCCATCGACGACGCACACGTACTTGGCGAGGCTCCCGGGCCGCCGCAGCAAGTGCGCCGCGAGCCGCAGGCCCATGCGCGGGTAGTTCGGGTTGCCCGTGTCGCCGCAGAGCTCCGTCGACTGCCCGCTAAAGAACTGCGGCTCCAGGATACCGGCGAGTCCGTCGGCGCCGTGCAGCGTGTCCATGCTGAAGCGGAAGTCGGAGTACGTGGTCGAGCGCGACGGTGCGGTCTGGCCGGGCCACTGCAACCGCCGGCGGTAGGCTGCGACGTGGCGCTCCACGACGGCGTCGAAGGCGGCCCGGTCTTTGCCCACCGTCGCGCGCGCCAAGGCATCGACGAAGGCCGTGCTCGCCTCGACGCGAATCGCGAGCGGTCGTGACACGCCCGGATGCTGCCCGACGGCGCTCGCGGCGCGCAGGTTGTCGGTCGGAAAGTCCCCGGGCGAGTAGAGCACGTAGGCGTATGGCTCGGAGGCGGCGCTCGTGGCGTGCGACTGGAAGTAGTGCTGCACCGCCGCGCCGACGCCTGCGAGCTTCGGGTGGCCGAGCCGGAAGCCGGACATCGCCAACGGGATGGCGCCCTCGTGCGGCTCCAGCGTGTGCGTGTTGATGTGCAGCCGCAGCCGAGCGACGACGTCGGCGCGCGACCGCAGCGGCTCCGAGAACGGCCCGAGTCGCACCTGCGCGCCCGTCTGATCCAGCCGAAAGTCCTGGAGCATGGGCGGCGCCGCGCTGCCGTGGCAGAGCTCGTAGACCTCCTTGACGTTCTCCTTGCCCTCTTGAAACGTCCACCACTGCTGGTTTGGGTGGTCGGGATCCTTGGGGTGGCCATACTCTGGCACGACGTAGAACGTCTCCCATGGGCTGAGCCCCCCGTAGAGGAAGACCTCCAGCACGTTCTTGGCCCGCTTGCCGGCGGGCAGTAGCGCCGCTTTTTGGTTGGCGGGGTACTCACCCCAGCCAGCCGCGCGGGCGCTCCGAGGCAGCGCGAGCGTCGCACCTGCGACGGCGGTGGCGCGGGCCAGCTCTTTCAGGAATTCGCGCCGTCGCATCAGGTTCGGTCTCCAGCCCGCGACGTCCGCGGGCCCTGGAGTGTCCCCGACGCGGAACCGGACTTCAAGGAGCTTCTGAACGCGACGAGGCCTCCCGAGCCCCGGTCACGCGCCTTCGATGGAGCCGTGTGCGCGCTACGGGCAGCCCGGAATGGCGGTGGACTGGCATCCGCTGAGCGGGTCGCACGAGTCCGCCGTGCAGGCATTTCCATCGTCACATGAGATGGCCTGGCCCACGCACTTGCCGGTGCCGTTGCACAGGTCGATCATCGTGCACGCGTTCTGGTCTGTGCACGCATTGCCCGACGGGATGGCGGTGCCCTTGCAGACGCCCTGCTGGCACTTGTCTCCGGCGGTGCAGGTCGTCCCGTCGCTACAGGCGGCACCGTCGGCGGTGGGGAAGTACTTGCAGCCCGTCGCCGGATCGCACGCGTCGTTCGTACAGTTGCTGTTGTCGTTGCAGTTCCTTGGCTTGAACGCGCACGCGCCATTGGCGGGATCACAGGTGTCGTCGGTGCACGCGTTCTGGTCGTTACACGTCGCCTGACCGCCGCACTTGCCCGCAGTGCAGCTGTCCTGCTTCGTACACGCGTTGCCGTCGTTGCACGGGCCACCGGGAGGAACGGGCTCGTCGAAGCAGCCCACGGCCGGATCACACACCGGCACGATGCACGGGTCGAACGGCTCGCAGCCGGCCGCGGGGCCGTGCGTGAAGGCTCCTCCGATGCACTTGTCGACCGTGCAGGCGTCCCCGTCGTCGCAGTCCGCGGGCTGGTGCACGCACACCCCGGCCTTGCACAGGTCGGTCGGGTCCCTGAGATGCATCCAGTCACTGGCGCGGTGTCGACAGAGGCCTTCACACACGTGCCAGCACCGCAGGCGGCGGCGCCGTTCGTCTTGAAGCCGGCGTTCTTCGTGCCGAACGCGGGATGGGTCACCGTGGCGTTGCACTCCGTGTTCGCCGGGAGCGTCGAGCAGAGGCCGGTGGGCTCGACGGTCCCCTTGCCGATGTATCCCGCGGTTAGGCAGTGGACACTCACGGAAGCGCCAACGAGTGGGACATTGTTCAATGTGATGTCAAAGTCGGCACACGAGTCGACGGCCGTCTTCGCCGCGGCGGTCCACCACGTGAAGTGACCGACGTCGCCTACCCAGCTGCGCGATCCGTCCGCGTCCTCCTGGACGGTGCCGGTGCCTTCCTCGTGCCCGATACCCGCCTCCGCCTCGAGCCAAAACGCAGCGACGGTGGCGCCCGGCGGCGGTGCGTCGGGGCCCAGCTTGAGCCGGAGCGTGGCCTTTCCACCGAGCTGCAGCGGCTTCCCGTCGTCGGTCGAGAGCGTGATCTCGGCCATGGCGGGGGGTGCGATGGCGGCGTTGTCGACCTCGATGGCCGAGGGCTTCTCCGCAAAGATGGGGATCGGCGCGGCGGTGGGGAGCAAGGTGACCACGGCCTGGCTCAGCTCGCCCGCGAACACCTTCACCGGGATATCCGGGAGCGTCGGAACCTCCGGGATTATGACATTGTCGCGGGTTTGCGGAGTATCGAAGAGCGTTGGGGTGTCGGAGGGCTTGGGCGTATCCGTGGGCGCGATCCCCGGATCGCCCGTCACTCCACCCGAGTCCTTGGCGCCGCCGGTCGTATCTGCCGTTGCAGCGCCTGCGACCTCCTCGCCCGTCGCGCAGCCGACGGCCGACGCGGCCACGACGAATCCCATAGCGGAGACCGCCAACCAACAAGACGTCCAACGAACCTCAACGTTCTTCATGCGTACCCCTACCGTCGTTGATCGACGTTTCCCGTGGCCTTCAAGCGAAGCGCTCCGATTGACGGAGCAGGCCCTGCTGCCTTGCCTACGCAGGGTGCTATTCGGCGTCGGTTGACCGTTCCACTCAATGTCATGGCGATGGGTCGGCGCGTTGCTATCGCTCGGGTCGGACCCGCAGCGGCCCGGGGTCCGCCATATCGGCGCTGGAGTCGACCGATTGCTCCAATGTGACGCGCGTGGACGTCACGAGCACCACGAGTTGCGCCTCCGCGAGGGAGGCGAGCGCGCACTCTGGCGTGCGGTCGCGTGACAGCCGCGCGTCGTTCGGGCTAGGCTCCGCCCATGTCGCGCCCTTCCGCTGTGGACCTCCCTGACCTCCCTGACCTCCTCGAGCTCGGTTGCGGGTCAAGCAAATTGGCTGGCGCGTGGGGACTCGACGCGCTCCCCCTGCCGGGCGTCGATCAGGTGCACGACCTCAACCGCTTGCCGTGGCCATTGCCGTCCAACCACTTCGGCTGGGTCCGCGCGATGGACGTGCTGGAGCACCTCGACGACTTCGTGGGAGCCGTGCGCGAGTGCCATCGCGTGCTGCGGCCCGGAGGGCGCCTCACGGTACAGATGCCCTTCGCGGGGAGCGCCGCGCACTTGACCGATCCGACGCACCGCCGGGGCGCCACGTCGCGCACGATGGACTACTTCGTTCAAGGGGCGATGTACAACGAGAAGTACCACTACACCGAGCCGCTGTTTCGGCTCGACGGCTTCCGCTACGTGCGCGAGATCGCGGTGCCGCCACCGCTCGGTTGGCTCGTGCGCGCGCTCGACGACCGGCTCGTGCCCTGGGCCATGCGGCACAACGAGGCGTACGAGGTCTACCTATCCGGGCTCTACCCGATGCATGCGGTCGTCTTCGAGTGCACCAAGCTCGGCGGATGAGCGGGCCCCGGTTCGGCGTCGTCGTACAGCGGTATGGGCCCGAGATCGTCGGAGGTGCGGAGGCACACGCGCGCATGGTGGCGCTACGGCTGGCCCAACGCTTCGGGGACACACCGGGCGCCGTGACCGTCCTCACGAGCTGCGCCGCCGACTGGGAGACGTGGGAGAATCGCCTCCCCGAAGGGGAGGCGTTCGATGGACTCGTGCGCGTGCGGCGCTTTTCGGTCCAAGGCCGCCGTCTGACCCCCGTGCAGATCTGGCTCGACCGCGCCGTCAGCCACCCTCGAACACAGCGGGTGGCTCGGCGGCTCGGTCGCATCTACGCGGCGGCGCAAGGCCCACGCGTGCCGGGTCTGCTGGACGCCCTGCGTCGCGAGCGCTTCGACCGGGTCATCTTCGTCAGCTACCTCTACCACCCAACGATTGCGGGTGTGCCGATCGCGCGGGCCTCGGGTGCGCAGGTCGACTTCATTCCGACGGCGCACGACGAAGCGCCGCTGCGCTTCCTGCGGCTCCAGCGCGCGTTCCACCTGGCCCATCGCGTCGCCTGCAACACCGAATCGGAGCGCCGGCTGATTCAGCGCATGACCGGTGTCGGGCGACATAAACTGGACGTCGTAGGTTGTGGTACCGACTTCCCCGGGACGCTGCCCGCGGCGCCAACCTCGGACCGGTACCGCGTCGAGGGCGACTTTGCACTGTACCTGGGACGCGACAAGCACGGCGTCGAGCTGCTCGCTCCCGCGTTCCGACGTTCTGGACTCCGCCTCGTCGTGGCCGGCAGCGCGCAGGTCGACGGGGCGCTCAACCTCGGGCCGGTCGGTCCGCAGGACAAGTGGTGGCTGTTGAGTCGCGCGACCGTCGTCGTGCAGCCCAGTCGGTTCGAGAGCCTCGGGCTCACATTGATCGAGGCCTGGCAGGCGCGCAAGCCGGTGATTGTGAACGCCGCGAGCGAGGTCCTGCGCGAGCAGGTCGCGGCGTGCGCCGGTGGGCTCGTCTTTCGCGACGACGCCGCGGAGCTGGCGCGATGCGTGGACCTGCTGGCGGGCGATGCCAGCCTCCGGACCTCCTTTGGCGCGGCAGGACATGCCTTTGCGGAGCGCTATGACTGGGACGCCATCGTACGGTACTTCGCGGGCGACTGACGCTCGGACTCACCGTCGCTCGAAGACAGCGGCACCGCCGTGCTGGAACGCGAGGCGCCACTCGGGCGCGACGAGCGCGCGGTCGACAGTCCAGGGGCTATTCGCGTCGTAGACGCGGCGAGCACCGACGAACAGCCACCGGGGTCGCAGCGCTCCCGCCCACGCGGCCACGTCGTCCATGTAGACGATGTTTACATGCGGTGTGCGCACGGCCCGCCCGACCAGAGCCGGCAGCCAGAGGCCGGCGTCGCCGTAGTTGTTCTCGAGCGCATCGCTCTGAGGGACGTGCGCGGCGATCCAGACGAAGGCCGCCTGGTCGTCGGCGGTGACGGAGACCTCGTCCCGGCCATCGAGGAACCAGCCATTCGTCTGCCAGGCACAAAGCCCGACCACCGCGGCAGCAGCGACGTGCAGGACGCGGCGGCTCATGAGCTGCGCGAGCGACTGGAGCGCGACGGCCAGCAACCGCGCGATCGGGAGGCAAGCGAGCAAGAATATGCGGTCGGGGTAGAGCGCGTAGGAGCCAGGCAGCCACCAGAGGCGCGCATTGGTGACGAGCGCGAGGACGACGAGGAGCACGCCCAGGTCCCCGAGACGAACCTGACGCCGAACGACGAGCCAGAGCAGGCCGCCGGCCAGCGCGCCAAAGGGCACCCAGCCGAGGCGCCCGCCGAGGTGCCAGAGCAGCTTGAGCGGGACGAGCGCGACGGCGCCTCCGGGAACGTGCTCGGGCAGGCGCTGCCAGTCACGAATCCAGTCGAGCTCGGCCGGTGTCAGCGACAGCGAGACACGGGCCAGGTAGGGCGCGACCAGGAGCAGCGCACCCGCGGATACGGCGCCGAGCGACCGCAACGCACCGCGGTCGAGGCGCCGTGCGCGCGCCGCCACGACCACCGCGAACACGTAGACCATGGCGTAGGGGAGGACCGAGTGGGCGAGCAGCGCGCCCGCGAAGGTCGTCGCTGCGACCCCGATGGCTCCGAGGGAGCGGTCACCGTCGAGGATGCGGTCGAAGGCTTCCCAGCCGACCGCGATGAGGACCAGCGCGAGCACCGTCGGGTTCCCGCCCCACAGGAAATGCGCCTGCGGATCGCGCGAAGCGACACTCACGAGCACGGCCGCTCCAAGGGCCGCGACGTCGCCTGCACGATGGCGACAGAAGCTGTAGACCGCTCCGGTCACGAGCAGGTGGACCAGGCAGGCGACAAGCAGCATCGCGCGGCCGAGATCGAGGCCAGACAGGCTCGACAAGACAGCCCCGAGCGTCGGGAGCCCCGCGGCGTAGGCGCCAAAGTCGGCGATGGGCAGGAGCGGCGCGTGGCTCGCCGGCAGACCGTCGGCGTGCGCGATGAGCCAGGCCATGTAGCCGTGCATGCTCATGTCGGCGCCGGGCGCGACCGGCAACGTGAGCGTGGGGTAGAGGCGCAGCGCCGCGACGGCTAGGAGCGGCAGCCAGGTCAGGCGAGACCAGGTCAACGCGGGCCAGCGCTTCCGGAGCAGAAGCAGGCCGGCGAGCGCGACCGCGGCGCTGCCCCATCCCAGGAACCCGAGGCCCGCAGTCGGGAGCCACCAGAGCGCGAGCATCATCCACGCTGCCGCGAGCGCGGCCGCCGTGGTGACGAAGGTGATGCCGTCACGCAGGCCCCGACCCCAGAGCGTGGCGAGAAAGACCCCCGGCAAGAGCAGCGCGGCGAGCGCGATGACGGTCACGTCGCGGCTCCCGCGTGTAGCCGCCGGAGCGTGAACGTCAGCAAGCCGAGCTGCATGGCCATGTTCACGCCCTCCATCACGGTCGTCGCGACCGCAGCCCCGACCGCCGCGTGAGGCCCGACCCAGAGCGAGACGCCGATGAAGTACACGCCGAGGTTGATGGTCGCGATGATGGCGACCCAGCCGAAGTGGCCGAGCCCATTGAGGCACGATGAGGTGAGCTGGTTGACGGCCATGCAGAAGACGCCGAGGTAGAGCACAAACACGATGGGGAGCGATCCGGCGTAGTCGGCAAACCAGGTGCGAACGACGACGGGGAGGCCGAGCGCGAGCAGCGCCCCGAGGCCGATCAAGGTGAGGGCGACGCGGCGGACGTTCCGGAGATAGAAGCCCGTGACGCCGCGGACGTCGGCCGCGTGGCCAAGCTCGGCGAATTTGGGCAACGCCGAGGCCGAGAACGCGCCGGAGAGCCGCAGGATGGGCGCCGTAATACGGTCGGCGAGGGCGTAGAGGCCAATGACGCCGGGACCCAGGCCGTCGAGGACGAAATACGAAGCGCGGCTGTAGGCGATGACGACGGCGTCGAGCCACGCTGCCTGCGGCGCAATGGTGAGCAACTTCCGGACGAGCTCGCGGTCGACGCTCAGGCGCAGCTGGTACCGCCGCGACACGAGCAGCCACAGGGCCGAGACGTGCACGACGCGCGTCACGAGCGCCGACAGCAGGACCCACGCGAGCTTGCCGCCAAAAGCCAGCGTCAGGAGGAGGAGTCCGGCGTGCAGCAGCGTCGTGAGCCCGGGGAGCCAGGCGATGCGCCAGTTCTCCTGGTGGATGAAGTAAGGAATGGTGGCCGTGGCCTCGAACGGGGCCAGGAGCAGCGTCACCGCGGCGAGGCGGACGAGGCCGGGATCGGTCGACTTGAAGAGTGGCGCCAGGGCACAGACCAGAAGGAAGATGCTGACGGTGACCGTGACGCGGACACAGAGGACCGAGCCCATGAACGCGCCCAGGCGGTCGCGATGCTGGACGCCGATGACCGGACCCACCTGGTTGAGGCCAAAGGCGCCGATCCCGTCGGCGATTTCGGAGGCTGCCTGAGCCTGCGAGAGCGGGCCAAGACCTGCCGGTCCCAGGATGCGAATCAGCTGCGCCTGCACCAGCACGCCGAGCAGCTCGGCGAGCGTGTTGCCGCCCACGAGGCCCAGCGCGTTGCGCCAGACGCTGCGGTCGATGGCCTTGGCCTGGGTGTCACTCACGCGAGGGCTCGCTCGTAGACGGCCTGGACCTCTCGCGCGGTGCGCTCCCAGGTGAAGGTGGCGGCGTGCGCCCGGCCTGAGGCGCTCCGCTCGGCGCGCAGCGCGGGGCTGGCGATGAGGCTCGATAAAGCGCAGGCGAGCGCGTCGACGTCGGTCGGCTCGGCGAAGACGCCCGCCGAGCCCGCGGCCTCGGCCATGCTGCCGCGCGCGGCACAGACCACGGGGGCGCCGGCGGCCATGGCTTCGACGATGGGGAAGCCCCAGCCCTCCTCCACGCTCGGGAACGCGAGCGCTACGGCGTGTCGGTAGAGCCACCGCAGGTCGGTGTCGGGGACGTACTCGAGGAAGGTCACGTCCAACGGACCGAGGGCATCGAGCGCCCGGGCGTGGACCTTCCTGTCGTAGGGGCTGCGCACGCCGGCCACGAGCAACCGCGGGCGGTGCCGCGCCGGGATGCGCGTGAGCGCGTGCAGCAGGCCAAGGAAGTTCTTGCGCGCGTCGAAGCCGCCGACGAAGAGGACGAAGGGCTCCGACGGGGCGCTCGGGGGCGTCTGGGTATCCGGACCAAACCAGAAGGACGACACGCCGTGAACGACCACATCGACACGGTCCTCAGGAATCCCGAAGCGATCGACGAGCGTGCGCCGCACATGCTCGCTGATCGCGATGACGCGCCTCGGTCCCGACCGCAGGACGCGCGCATAGCGGCGCCAGAACCACTGCGCGGAGAGCTCCCAGGGAAGCAGGTAGGGGCCGCGGAGCACGAGTGGGATAAGATCGTGGCACGTCGCCACCCAGGGCGTCCGGCGGGCGACGCCGTCCATGCTGGTCGCGTGAAACAGGTCCGTGCCCGGGGGCAGCGCGGAATCGAGGCGCCACAGGTTCTCGAGGTGCATGTACGCCGCCTCGCGCTTGGCCCGGCGCGGGTACGGAGCCGCTGGAAACGCCAGGTCGGGCTCGGTGGGCCCCGAGCGGAGCAGGACGAGGTCGTGACGGAGCTCGCCTCGCGCGGCGAGCGCGCCGAAGCCCTCGATGAGGCCGCTCACATAGCGACCGATGCCCCGGGATCGGTGTCCAGTGTCCAGTGGCGAGGCGTCCAGTACGATGCGGCTCACCGCGCGGAAGCTAGCACAAGCGATCGCGAGAGGCGCGCGACGGACCTACGCCCGTGGAGCGTGCCGGAAGAGCGCGAGCTGATTCCCATCCGGGTCGCTCACCACAGTGAACTCCCCCGTCCCCGGAATCGCCTCGGGGCCAAACACGACCCGCCCGCCGTGCGCCGCGACGCGCGCGGTCGCCTCCTCCAGATCGTTGGCGGTGACGTAGGTGAGCACGCCCTTCATCGTCTGGCCGCGCTCACCGCCGACGAGGCCGACGCCGACGTTGGTCTTGTCGTGTTCGATCCACGCGTAGTCGCCGTGCTGTTCGGACGTCTGGAACTTCCAGCCGAGGAGCTTCGTGTAGTAGCCCACGGCCGCGTCCAGGTTTGGAGCGGCCAGCTCCAGCCAGCAGATGCCGTTCTTGCCACCGCTCTGCGGGGGGCCTTCGCCGTCGCTGTGGGCCTGCCAGAAAGCGATCTCGTTGCCCCACGGATCGGTCGACTCGACGAAGGAGCCGTGGCCCGGCACGTCGGTCTTCGCACCGACCGTGGCACCCAATGACGCCGCGAGGGCCCCCGTGGCCGCGCAGTCGGCGACCAGCACGTAGTTGCAAATGCCGAGCCGCGCGGTGGCGTCGGAGCATTGGGCGATCCCGCCCCCAGGCGCGACGCCCGTGAGGAACAGCGCGTAGCCGGGCATCCCTTCGAGGAAGGTCCATTCGAAGACGCTCCCGTAGAACGCCTTGGCGCGCTCGAGGTCTCGAGTTCGAATTTCAACGTGGCAGATGTCGGATTGCCTCATGGTTCCAGTCCTCCACTCGGGTTGAAGCGTCTGCCTAGCATAGCTCGCTGCGCGGAGTCGAGCGCACGGCCGGCTGGTCGTGCAGATCCGGATTGACCCAGGCGGTCGCACCAACTAGCATACTTGTATGCGTACGACCTTGGACATCGACGACGCCCTGTTGGCGGAGGCGCAGTGCCGCTTTCCGCCCGGCACGCCCAAGACCGTCATCTTCGAAGAGGCACTGAGACGGCTCATCGCCATGCGCATCGACGCGCCACGTATGGGAAGGGAGCCAGGTGACCCGCGTATGGAACGGCTCGTGGCGGAGGGTAGGGTCCTCCCGGCGTCAAGCACGGCACCGCCCCCTTCTCTCGGAAGTGTTCCACTTCGGCGGCTCCTCGACGATCTGGCACTGGACCGCGAGGATCGGACGAGACCGTGATCTATATCGATACCTCGGTCGTCCTCGCCCACGTGCTGTCCGAGGACGTCCGTCCGCCCATCACGCTGTGGAACCATCCGCTCGCCTCGAGCCAGCTCACCGAGTACGAGGCCTGGGTGCGCGTCCACGCCTATGGCAAGGCCGCGACGCATGGAGCGACGTTGGCGTCCACGCTCGGCACCCTGGACCTGCTCGCGCTCGACGAGGCGGCCTGTAGTCGGTGCCGGGCGCCCTTTCCGTTGCCCGTGCGAACGCTCGATGCGCTTCACCTTGCGGCAGCCGATCACCTGCGTTCGCGGGGGTTCGAGGTCGAGGTCGCCAGCTACGATGAGCGGATGCGGGCGGCCGCGGCGGCGATGGGCTTCCAAATCTATCCACTGTGACCGTGAGAGCTCGGGCAGGGTGGTCCATGACCTCCGGGGCGAGCACGCGAGCGATGCCGTGTTGCGTTACTTCTTTCGGACCAGTGCCATCGTGGTCTTGCCATCCACCATGGTCACGTGGTCGTCATCGGAAAAATCGAAGGTGGACGGCTTGCCCTTGACCTCCAATACCACCTGCTTGGCGGTGTCGGTCTTGACCACGTAGCTGACCTTCTCGTCTTTGCCACCCGGAAGGCCACCGGTGGTCATGTCCTTGGCTCCAATGGTGACCGTGATGCCGGCGATGACTCCCTTCAGGCCAGCAAGCATCTCGGGCTTGCCTTCGGTGCCCTCCGTCATCTTGGGGTTGAGGGCAAGCGTCTTGTCGACGTCCAAGGTCCACGTGCCCTGAAGCTTCGACGCGCTTCCCTTGTCACTGGCCTTCTCCGCGCCCTTCTCGCTGGGCTTGTCGCTTCCCGCGTTCGCCTCATCGGTCTTCTTGCAGCCGCCGATTGCCGTAACACACACCAGAAGAACGCTCGCGAAGTACGTCTTGCTCATTCACCACCTCGATTGCCAAGTTTGGGTTCCACGGGCGCCTCCTTAGACGGGATGGACCCGTAGAGCAAGCGGTCTGAGCGGTCGCGCTCAGAGGATGCGTCAGCGCCCGGTGCGGTCCGCGCGGGCAGCCCGCGACAAAGCTCGAAGGAGTGTCGGTCGGACTCTCCCACGATTGACCCCTCAGGTCCCTGGACGTACGGTGCCCCGGACGGAGGTCGCGATGCACCAGGCCCGTACTTGGTACTACGTTCTCGCTCTGGCACTGCTCGCGCGCTGCGGGTCCGACGCGACCACGGGGAGTGGCGGGCTGCGCGACCTCGGGGTCCTCCCCGTGGACGAGGGCCTCGTCTCGAGCGACACGGCGACCGTCGAGCTGCCCCCTTCGGGCGACGCGTCCCCCACGTCGTGTACGGGCGAGGCCATCGGTTGCTCCGGGACGGTCACGACGTGGCTGTGCGTCAACGGCGTGCGGCAGTTTGGTACGATGTGCGGCAAGGACGCCTTCTGCCTCGACGGCCGCTGCGCCAAGCCCGCGACCTGCAAGCCGGGCGAGAATGTCGGCTGCGACGGCGTGACGTATCGGCTCGTATGCACGGCCGACGGCAAGGCCGCGGCCGCCATCCCGTGCGCGTCAGGGCTCAAGTGCGTCGCCGGCGAGTGCAAGCAGGTCGCCTGCACGCCGGGGATCGGCCAGTGCGCGACCAAGACGAGCGTCGCGCTCTGCAAGCCCGATGGCTCGGGCTTCGGCGCCGAGACCGCCTGCGACGAGGGCAAGACGTGCGTCGGCGGCCACTGCGTCTCGCTGTGTGAGGCGGACATCAAGTACAACACGAACGTCGGCTGTGAGTACTGGTCGGTCGACCTCGACAACGACCCGACCCACAACCCCGCGTTCCCCGCCCAGCCGACGCCGGAGATGTTTCCCCACAGCGTCGTCATCAGCAACCCGGGCAAGAGCAGCGCGGTCATGACGTTCACGGTCCACGTGGGGTGTGCCGACGGCTCGAAGTGCACGCCGAGCGTGACGACCTGCAACAACGCGCTCGGCACCGTCTGCGGCACTCCCGCGCAGGAGTATGACCTCGCATTCGCCGACAACGTCGTGCCTGCGGGCCAGAGCCGCGAGTTCAAGATGCCGGTCATGAACGTGAGCGGCTCCGTGGTCGCGCCCAAGGCCATCCGCATCATGGCCTCGAGCCCGGTCGTGGCCTCCCAGTTCAATCCCTTCAACTCCGAGAACGCAGCCTCGAACGACGGCTCCCTGCTCCTGCCCCGAAACGCGCTGGGCAAGCTCTACTTCGCCGTCTCGCTGCCCTCGCGCGGCGCGATCACGGATCTCCAGGGCAACCCGTGGTTTCCGGCCAACAACGGCTTCTTGGCCGTGGTCGCGACCGCGGCGGCCACGACCGTCCAGGTCACGCCGACGGTCGACGTCCTTGCCAATCCCACGGGCGGCGTCCCGCAAGGAGGCGCGACGCCCAAGACGCTCGTCGCGGGTCAGACGTACGTGTTTACGCTGGAGCGGTACGACGTGCTCAACCTGGAGCAGGAGGGCAAGCTCAAGCCGGTGCCCCCGGGGAAGATCCCCGACCAGGATCTCACCGGCACCCGCATCGAGGCCGACAAGGCGGTCGTCGTGTTCAGTGGCCACCAGGTCGCTGGCATCCAGGAGGCCATCAAGTCGCAGTTCACCGACGAGTGGGACAGTTGCTGCACCGAGCACTTGGAGGAGCAGCTCATGCCGGTCGAGACGTGGGGCACCGAGGCGCTGTGCGTCAAGTCGAAGCCGCGCGGCCAAGAGATGGACCGATGGGTCATCGTGGCAGGAGACGACGCAGTGACACTGAAGACCGTGCCCTCGATCGACGGCCTGGACGGCACGGTCTTGGCCAAGGCCGGCGACGGTGTGCGCGTCGAGACCAAGGAGAGCTTCACGCTCACGGCCACAGGACGCATCCAGGTCGTGCAGTTTCTGATGAGCCAAGGACAGACGCAGCCCAAGTCCCTGGGAGCCGGGCCCGGCGACCCGACGATGATGCTCATCCCGCCGAGCAAGCAGTATCGGGAGGAGTACGTCATCCAGACCGCGGAGGGCTTTGGAGCCAATTGGACGACCGTGATTCGACCGAAGGGCGCGACGGTGACGGTCGACGGCGTGGCGGTG
This sequence comes from Pseudomonadota bacterium, assembly GCA_005776585.1. Taxonomy (GTDB): domain Bacteria; phylum Myxococcota_A; class UBA9042; genus SXOX01. The sequence continues at coordinate 34,285 of SXOX01000039.1, forward strand.
GCGAACAGCGACTTCGAGGCCATTGGAAGCGGGGCGTGGGAGTTCGCCTACCGCGAGGTGGCCAAGGGCGTGCACACCTTCAAGAGCGACACGCCGTTCGGACTGATGGTCTATGGCTACGGCGGAGTGACGGCCTACGGCTATCCGGGAGGGATGAAGCTCGAAGCGAAGTAGCGGCTCCGCCCGTGAGGATGGTCTAAATCAGAGCTTAGAGTCCACCCTTCACGGTGCGCGTACCGAGGGGCTGCACAGGACGGGTGTTGTCCTTGAAGATCGCCGTGAACGCGTCGATCTGCGCCTTGGACGCCTCGATCGGCTCCGACATGACCATCCACTTCACGCCCTCGCCACAGGCTGGCGTCGTGAGCGAGCCCGGGTAGCTCCAGAGCGACTTCGTCGCAGGGAGCATCCCCGACGCGTCGACCTTCTCGTTAGCAACCGCGGCTGCCGCCGCCTTGGACGCCGGGAGATTCGCGAATACGCCCTTGAGAGCCGCATTCTCGGCGCCCTCCTTGATGAACACGCCAATGACGGCGAGACCGCCATCGTCGGCCTTGTGGACGAAGTGAGCCTCGATGGGCTGGGGCTTGCCGTCGACCGTATGCTCGCTCTTGGCGTGAAAGTGGAACTGCAGCAGCTTGTACGACTTGCCACTGACGGTAATGGTGCTGCCCGCGGCGTAGTCGACTTGCACAGTGTGTCCATTGTTACCGATGACGAGCGGCGCCTCGGCGTAGGTGATGGCCAGGTCGGCCGACGCCGCCGGCGTGACCGTCGACACGAGGTCGATCGGCGACTGCTCGGTGCCGGTCTTGCACGTGGCCCAAGCGGTCGCGAGCTCACCCCAATGCGAGGGGCCCGTGTCGCCCGAGTAGGTCCAGTGAGCGCCCTCGATCTCGCGCGCGTTGAGCGGCTGCACTGGTCGCGCGTTGTCGGGGAAGATCGCGGTATAGGCATCGATCTGCGCCTTAGACGCCTTGAGCGCCTCCTCCAGGACGAACCAGGTCACGCCCTCCGTACACGGTGGCGTGGTCAGTGACCCATGGTAGTTCCACCCCGCAAGCTCCTTGGGGAGCACGTTACCTGCATTGACCGTCGCGTTGGCGATAGTCGCGGGAGCGCTCTCGGTGGCCGGGAGGTTGGAGAAAACCGACTTCAAGCCGTCGTTTTCCGCACCCTCGTCGATGAGCGCGCCGATGACCGCGAGCTTGCCGGCAGCGTCTTTGTGGACGAAGTGCACTTCGAGCGGCGACTGCTTGCCGTCAATGCTGTGCTCGCTCTTGGCGTGAAAATGGAACTGCAGCAACTCGAACGCCGTGCCGCCGATGGTCACCGTACTCCCCTTGGGGTAGTTGACCTGGATCGTGTGTCCGTTGTTCTCGATCTCGAGCGGCGCTTCCTTATAGGCCAACACGGCGCCGTGCAGTTTGCCCGGGACGATCTTGCTCGAGATGTCGACTGGCGACTGCTCCTTGCCGTCCTTGCAGGTCGCGTACTCCGCAGCGAGGTCGCCCCAGTGCGCAGGTCCATCGTTGCCACTGTAGGTCCAGTGCGGCTTGCCCGTGTGCGTGTCGTCGTGACCGTCAGCCGCCATCCCATGGTCAGTGGTCGTGCCGTGGTCGGTCGTCGTGCCGTGGTCGGTCGTCGTGCCGTGATCGGTCGTCGTGCCGTGATCGGTCGTCGCCCCGTGGTCGGTCGTCGCAGGCGTATCGCTGGTGCTGATGCCAGTATCCGTGGCGGCAGTCGCCGTCGGCTGAGACTCCGAGGTCTTACAAGCCGAGGTCCATCCCATCGTGGCGACGAGCGCCAAACCCAATCCGTATCGCTTCATCATTCGAATTCTCCTGTCTTGCCCGAGATGTGAAGCGTGCCAACCAAACCAAACGACGTACTTGATTCGGAACGCGGAGCCGAACGTCTATCACCGGACACGAGAAGTCAAGCGGGCGGTCCCATCGGCTCTGCATTGCTCGACGGGGGCCGTTCTTGTACGGTCCGCGGGTGGCGGCCAGCAATCGGAGCGACAGCGAGTTCCCAGACGAGCCCGGCGCGCGAACGGCGGTGCTCGCCGACGGTCGCGCCTTTCGCAACGTGCGGGACGTCTGCGACCTCACGCTGGAGGACGACGGCGCACGCCTGAGCCCGCTCGGCGGGAGTGAGGGCGTCCAAATTCCATATCGCCGTCTCGATGGCGGTGACGTCGGCCTGCTCATCGGGCGCGATCCCAGCTGCGATCTGGTGATCTCGAGCCCGCTCGTCTCGGCGCGTCACGCAGAGCTAAGGCTGACGGCAGAGCGGACGCTGCTGGTCGACCTCGGCTCCACCAACGACACGTTCGTCAACAAGATCCGCCTGCGCTCGGGTGAGGCGTGGCCCGTGTGGGAATCGTTCCGTGTTGTCATCGGCAGCCGACAGCTCGTGCTGCATGGGAGTCGCGTCACGCGCCCGACGGATCGGCCACGGCTCCCCCTCGCCGCGATGGACCTGCATGCCGGCAGCGGTCAGCGGCTCTGGCTGCGCGAGGCGAGCCTGGCCATCCGGCCGGGAGAGCTAGTCGTCGTCAAGGGTTTCACGGGCAGCTCGAAGTCGGTGCTCCTGGAGCTGCTCGCCGGTCGCGTCCGCCCGCTGCGGGGCCAAACGACGCTCGCGGGGATGGAGCTCCACCGGCACGCGCGGCGACTGCGGCCGCTCATCGGCTACGTCCCCGACGAGCGCGCGCTGCTGCCACTGCTGACGGTCCAGCAGTGGCTCCGCTCGGTGGGACGGCTACGGGTGGCGGGGCTACGTCGCAAGGCGGTCCGCGCTCGCATCGACGACGTCCTGACGCGCCTCGAGCTCAGCAGCGTCCGGCGCCAGCGGCTCGCCACACTGTCGCTCGGTCAGCGCAAACGTTTGCTGCTCGGCGCCGAGCTTCTGGTCGACCCGCCGGTGCTGTTCGTCGACGAGGTCACGAGCAACGTGGACGTGGGCACCGAGGAGCGCGTCCTGCGGGTGCTGCGCGAGAAGGTGAGCTTCGGCCACGTCGTGGTCGCCATCACCCATCACGACGTGAACCTGGAGGACACCGATCAGGTCGTCTTCATGTGCCGCGGCCGGATGGTCTTCGCCGGCACCCCCGGAGAGCTGCTCCCGTTCTTCGGCGCGCGCGACTCCCGCGATCTGAACGAGACGCTCGACGCGGACAAGGACGAGGCCCTCGCCGAGCGCACGGCGGAGACCTGGGCGCGCACGTTCTCCGAGTCGCCCCTGGCGCTCCGCCACCAGCAGCGCCTCGACGAGGTCAGGGCCCTGACGCCTGCGGGGCTCGAGGTCCTGCGACCCTATCGCAAGCGCGCCCGGCCGGGCTTTCTGCGGCAGACGTGGGGAGCGCTCCACCGCAACGCCCTCTCGTTCTCGAAGGACCTCGCCAGCGTCTTCTTCGGACTGTGCTTCGGGCCGCTCGTCGCGCTACTGGTCGCGCTCGTGCTGCCAACGCGCGTGGACCTGGTGCAGGCCGTCCAAAAGCTCGAGATCTCCAAGGAGACCAAGCGGATCGCGCTCTCGAATCCGCGCAGGTTGCCGAAGCTCACGCCCAAGGAGGCGGTCAAGGTCAAAGATCAGCTCACGGAGGGCCCCGCGTTCAAGGAAGAGCGCTCGCGCTTCCTGTATCGCCGCGCGGTGCAAGGCGTGCTGGTGCTCACGCTCGTCCTGGCGGGGATCCTGGTCGGCGCCGTGCAGATCGTCAAAGAGCAGGCCATGGCGCTGCATGAGCGACTGGCGGGTGTGCGCCGTACGAGCTACCTCTTCGCGAAGGTGCTCTGGCTCGGAGTCGTCGGCGCGCTGATGGCCGGCGGGCTCGCCGCTACGGCGCACCACGTGACGTATCTGGGTGAGCCGCTCTGGCAGGTCGCGCTCGTGCTCTATGCGACTGCGCTGGCCAGCCTGGCGCTCGGCCTCGCCGTCTCCGCGTGGACCGGCTCCACGGAGGCGGCGCTCTTCGTCGGGCTGCTGCTCGTCGCATGTCAGATCGTCTTCAGCGGGCTCATCCCAGCGCTCGGCGAGGCCTCGCTAAAGGCAGGTGCGTTCGTGCCGGCGGCCTGGGGCGCGCGCGGGCTCGCGGCCACCCTCGACGACCTCACACGGATGCTGTACTTGGCGCTCGGCGACGTCCGCTTCGACGAGACTCCGCCGCTGCGTTCGGCGGCGATGAATGGCGCGATCGCGCTCGGGTGCGTGATGGTCGCCTGGATGGGCCTTTGGTGGCGCGAACGCCGCGGCGCGACGCGCTAGGGGAGCAGTACCATGGACTTCAATCTCAGCGAGGAACACCGGCTGGTCCGCGATGCCGCCCGCGACGTGCTCAAGCCCTTCGTGGCAAAGAAGGCGCACTACCGCGAGATGATCATGAAGCGGCGCGAGTTCCCCGAGGAGGTCTGGCGCGCGCTCTCCGAGGCTGGCTTCCACGGATGCCTCATTCCGCCCGAGCACGGGGGCACCGGCGCCGGGATGCTGGCCTTCGCCATCGTGTGCGAGACCCTCGCGGAGTATGGCTTCGGGAACCCGCTCATGATCCTCACGGCCATGGACGGTCAGTGCATCCTGAAGCATGGCTCGGCGGAGCTGAAGGCCCGCTTTCTGCCCCGTATCGCGCGTGGCGAGGTCAAGCTCTGCTTTGCGCTCACGGAGCCCAACGCGGGCTCGAACACCTTTCGGCTCGAGACCCTGGCCACGCGACAAGCCGATGGCACCTTCCGAGTGCGCGGACAGAAGACCTACATCACCGGCGCCAACGTCGCGGACTACGCACTGCTGGTCGTGCGCACGATGCCGCTCGCGGAGGTCGAGGCGCAGCGGCTGCCGAAGGCCTACGGCGTATCTTTGCTGCTGGTGGACCTCAAAGCACCGGGCGTGACGCTGCGGATGCTTCCCATGCGTGGCATCGAGGGCATGAACCAGTACGAGCTTTTCTTCGACGACGCCGAGGTGCCCGCCGACATGCTCGTCGGCCAGGAGCACGGCGGCATGATGTCGCTCTTCATGTCGCTCAACCCCGAGCGCATCCTGGCGGCGGCGACGGCCTGCGGCATGACCACGCACCTGCTCGAGCAGTCGGTCGCCTACGCCAAGGACCGCAAGGTCTTCAAGGGGCGCGCCATCGGCGAGTATCAAGCCATCCAGCATCCGCTCGCGCTCGTGCGGATCGAGCTCGAGGCCACCCGCTTGCTCGTCCACAAGGCCGCGTGGGCGTGGGACAAGGGCCTGCCTCCCGGAGAGGTGGGCACGCTCGCGAACATGGCGAAGTACAAGGCCGCCGAGCTTGCCATCATGGCGGCCGATCGCGCCGTGCAGACCCACGGCGGCGCGGGCTTCTCGGAAGAAGTCGGCATCGTCTACTACTGGGACGCGGCGCGCCTGTTGCGCACGGCTCCGGTCAGCAACGAGATGGTGCTCAACTACATCGCCGAGCACACGCTCGGCCTCCCACGGTCCTACTAGGCATGAGCGGCTTCGATCCTGACGCCGCGGCGAGTGGCGACGGCCTCTTCGGCCTCCCGTACACGCCCGAGGAGGCGGCACTCGTGCTCATCCCGGTGCCGTGGGACGCGACGACCTCGTACCGCGCGGGCACGAGCCGCGGACCCGAGGCCATCCTGAGCGCAAGCCGCCAGGTGGACCTCTTCGATCTCGACACGGGCCGTCCCTGGCAGGCCGGCATCGCGATGTTGCCCATCTCCGACGAGGTGCTGGGCTGGAACGCCGCGGCGCGCGCCCTCGCCGAGCCCGTGATCGCGGCCGGTGGGCCGGTGACTCCGGAGTTGGCCGAGGCCGTCAGTCACGTCAATCTGGCCTCCGAGCGCCTCAACGCGTGGGTCGAGCACCTCGCGACGCACTGGTTCGAGCGCGGCAAGATCGTCGGTATCGTTGGCGGTGATCACTCCACGCCACTCGGCGCGATCGCTGCGGCGGCGCGGGTGGCCCCGGGCCTCGGTATCCTGCACATCGACGCTCACGCCGACCTCCGTGAGGCGTACGAGGGCTTCACCTACAGCCACGCCTCCATCATGCACAACGTCTTGGAGCGGGTGCCCGAGGTCAAGCGCCTCGTCCAGGTCGCCATCCGAGACGTCGGCGAGCGCGAGGTCGAGCGCATCCAACGCGACGCAGGCCGCATCGTCACGTTCTATGACACCGACATCCGTGAGGAACTCTTCGCCGGGCAGCCGTTCAGCGAGGTCTGCCGGCACATGATCGCCAAGCTCCCGCAGGACGTATGGATTTCGCTCGACATCGACGGCCTGGACCCCGCGCTGTGCCCCAATACGGGGACGCCCGTGCCGGGAGGGCTCCAGCTCGCGGAGCTGATCTGCCTGTTGCGTCACCTCGTGGCGTCCGGCAGGCACATCGTAGGCTTCGATCTCAACGAGGTGGCCCCGGGTCCCGACGGCGACGAGTGGGACGGCAACGTCGGAGCGCGCGTGCTCTACAAGCTGTGCGGCATGACGCTCGTGTCCCAAGGGCTCGTCCCGCGCCCTCCCGGGTTCATTCGACCACCGCCGCCCCCGTCGCTTTGAGTTTCGAGAAGAACGACACGTACACGTCACCTGCGACCTTGTCGTCGAAGATGGCGAAGTGCGAGGCGCCGCCCCACTGACGCAGGCCACCGGTGCCCTTGCCGTGCGTATTGCTGAGGTTGAGTGACACGGGGCGCTTGGCGGGAGCCAGCCCCAGCAGCTCATGCGCCTGGGAGTCGGTGACGACGGGCTCCACCAGCGGCAGTCCGCCCGCGGCCGCGAGCGCGTTCGCCGTCGTAATGGGCGTGTCCTCGTCTTTTTCGCCGTTGATCATCACGACGTTGGCCGGAGGCAGGTTGCCCGCCCGCCGGCGCCAGATGGGCGCATAGGTCAACGGGTCCGTGGCGTCCACGAGCAGCTGCGCCAACATGACGACCGGGTGACGGACCGACAGCTCGTCCTTGTTCGACAGCCCGAGCGCGACTTGCACGAGCGCGGCGATGTCGTAGGGCTTGGTCCGCAGCATGATGGTGTTCGACAGACCGCCGCCGGCGCCGGACAGCGCGAAGGCGCGCACGTTGCTCTCGTACGCGGCGACGAGCGCCCCGGCCACGCCGCCATGGCTGTGCCCGAGGAAGTAGACGTGAACCGCATCGAAGAGAATGGCGGCGCCCGTATGACTGGCCGAGGCCGGGACCTTCAGGGTGTTCGTGATGACCCGTACCAGCGTCATGTCATCGGCGGCCGACTGGCGGAAGCTCGCGCGACCCGCCTTGGGGTTCAGGTAATTAAATGACGCAAAGTCGATGTTGAACGACTTGGGATCCGGCGGCACGTAGCGATCGCCGTGCAGCGGCTGGTCAATCGAGATGACGGCAAAGCCGGCACCTGTAAGCTGCTTGGCTGGGTTGATCGGCCCTTCCTTCGTGAAGGTCTTGTAGTCGCCGCCCGTGCCGTGCGCGTAGATGGCGATGGGCCAGCCCTTGTCCGGCATGGTGCCGTCGGTCGGGACCGCAAGCGCAAAGCGTAGCTTCTCCTGCTCCTGGACCACCGGCTTCTTGTCGGCACCGAAGACGATGTCCCCGTCCGTGTCGTACGGCTTCTTGCCCTTCTGGAAGTTGGGCGCGGTGTACGTCCCCTCATAGAGCGCGTACGCGGACTTGTCGGCGCTCGTCTTGACGATGTCTGAGACCATCGGCGCCGGACCCGCCTGAAGGAAGCTGTGAATGGCGCCCATCTCGGTCGTGTGATGTGCGGTGGTAAAGACAGTGGCCACCGCGATCACGTCGGTGGTGACGTCCTTCTGCGTCCCGAGCCAGGTGGCGAGCGGCGCGAGAACGCCGGCCAGCGCGCCCTTGCCCGAGAGCGCCTCGACGATGGCGGGAGCGCGTTGGATGGGCCGTTTCGAGGCGTCCCGCACCCCCGTCGTGATGAAGGCGGCGTAGGTGTGGCCTTCCTCGAGCACGAGCCCGAACTCCGGCTGGACGACGAGCGTCGTGGTCGGAAAGTAGACCGCGTCCTTGAGATCATAGAAGGAGCGATTGAGCGGAAAGCGCTTGCCGTACTCGGGTGCGCCGGCGGTCACGTCCACGAGCTGAACCGACGCGGTCGGCTTGGTCGACGCGGCGACCGGCGGGAGACTCGTGAGATCCACGCGGCCGTCCATGCGGAAGTAGATCGCCGGGGTGAGGCCAAAGCCGTCGAGCGCCGACTCCGCGAGGGCGACGTACTGGGTGACGAGCTCGCTCTTGCCTGGATTGGGGAAGCCGGACAGGTCCAGACCGCCCCCGGACTTTCGCCGCGTGTCGATGGGGAAGGGCAGGTCGAAGAGCGCCTTGCCCGCCGGGTCGGCAATCGGCGTGACCGGAGGCCCGGCCGGGATGTCTGGCACCGACGCGACCTCGGCAGCCGCGTCCGTGGCGGTGCTCGTGACGTCCGCCGCCCCCGCGTCCGTGGCCGTTTGAGCGATGGCGGGCTCTTCGGTGCCCCCGCAGCCACCGACGCTCAGAGGAAGCACGACAAAAGCAACGACGGCAGCGACTCTCATGGCGCGCGCATGGTACACCACGGAAGGTTCGGCGACGAGGGTGCAGCATGGTTCGACTCAACCGCATCTACACGAAGACCGGCGACGGGGGCCTGACGCGCCTGGTCGGCGGTCAGCAGGTCCCGAAGGACAGCCTCCGCATCGAGGCCTACGGCACGATCGACGAGCTCAACGCGTGCCTGGGCCTGGTCCGCACGGCGCTCGCGACCTCTCCCGCGGCGTCGCGCGCGCGCTTCGACACCTGGCTGTTGCATACCCAACATCTCCTCTTCAACCTCGGGAGCGACCTGGCCACCCGAATCGAAGACCGCTTCGAGGGGCAGCCGCTGATTCAATCGGCGGACACGACCGCGCTCGAGCAGCTCATGGACGAGCTGAATGAAGGCCTGCCCCCCCTGGCGTCCTTCGTGCTTCCGGGAGGCGGTCCCGTGAACGCGGCGCTGCATCTGGCGCGCACCGTCTGCCGCCGCTCCGAGCGGCTCATCGTCACGCTGGCCCGCGAAGAGCCGCTCGGGGCCGACGTCGTGCCCTACGTGAACCGATTGTCCGATGCGCTGTTCGTCTGGAGTCGGTGGGTGGCGCGTTCGCTCGGCGAGGACGAGATCCTGTGGCGGGCGGACGGTTAGTCGGCGCAGCCTCGCGCCCCCACGGAACGCGGCCCGGCGTTCCGGAGTCCCCGCTCGGCAGCCGTCCCGAGCTCAATCGCCAGCGCCCGCCCGTTGAACCGGGCAGCGCGACCAGCTCGAGGGCGCGTCCGGCCTTGAGCTTGGGCCAGCCGGTCCGGCCCGGGTAGTTGAGATCCACCACGACGTTGCCACACGGATCCTCGAGCCGCAGCCGATCCGCGGCGTTGGACAGGGACACGTGGTCGTAGGCGTAGTCTACGGCGACGCCTCCGTTGGTCTCCGAGTCCGCGTTGTTGCCGAGCACCAGCACGCCGTGCGGCGGGATCGCGAGCTCGCCCTCGGGCGCGATTGTGTGGCCCTCCCGATCGCCATCGCCGAGGCGCCACCCGGCGAGCCGGACCGGCTGATCTCCCGGGTTGAACAGCTCGATGTACTCCCCTTGGCGGTCACGCGTGTGCTTGGGGTCGGCCAAGAGCTCCGTGATGAGGAGCGTGCGGTCGCAGTCCAGCGCGGCGGCCTTGAGGGGCGGGGGGCTGACTCGCTTGCCGTGCTCCTCACGTGCGGCCTTGGGCGAAGCGCGCGGGGGTGGTACGGCCGACACGGGCGGCGGTGCCAGGTCCGTCAACGCGCGCGGGGCGATGACCTCTGGGCGCGAACACGACAACTCGAAGACCATGAACGTGGAAACGGACAAGACGCGGCGCATGGGTACCTCCTGGCCGCCACCTACGCAGGAGCAATGCCAAGGAGTACCCAAACAAGATCAGCGATCTGTACTATGTAAGTGCCACGAAATGGTGCCACGATGGCACTGCGGTGCCACGCGGTGAGACTCTTGGGCGTGACGCCCGCTCGGCTACTCGATGATCTGGAGCACGGTGCGGCGATGGAGCTTCGTGCCAGCATTGCTGAGGATGGTGCGGATGGACTGCGCCATCGCGCCTTGCCGGCCGATGACCTTGCCGATGTCTTCCTTCGTCACGGTGAGCTCGATCACCACGGTGGTACCGCTCTCGACGACGACGGTGTGGACGCGCTCAGGAAAGTCGACGACCGCGCCGACGACGACCCCGACCAACTCCGCGAGTGCTTGACCTTCCTTGGACAGCTGCATGCTTCCCCCGCTCCGCGAATCGAACACCGCCTCACGACCGCCCCGCATCAGCACCGCAACAGCCGGGTTTCGGGCGCGTAATATAGGCCGGAACGCTCGGATTACAACCGATTAGTGGTGCTTCGCGCGGCCTGGCGACGCTCGGGCGGGTTACTGACTGACGCGCAGCGGGATGCTGACGGTCTTGCCCTGGCCGTCGAACGGAGACACCTTGACCTGCGCCAGCGCGGAGCGAACGCAGGCGACGAAGGCCTTGGAGCGCGAGCCATTGTGCCCCACGCGGGCCGAGCCCATGCGGCCGGAGCCGACGATCGCGAAGCTGACGGTCGTCCCCGGAAAGCCGGGCGAGCGCGACGCCTCCTTCTGAGCGCACGAGACAAGCTTGGGCGTGGCCTCTGCGATGATGGCGCCGACGTCGCTCGACTCCAGCTCGCGACCGACCTTCTGACCGTCCTCGAACGAGAACTCCTGCACGGGCGCGTTCTTGGCGGCGCCGGAGAGGTCGTCTGCGGTCGGGAGGTAGCTCCCCCCTTCGGCCTCGCCACTCTCGGTGGACTCGACGGCCGAGCCCTTGGCGGTCGCCGCGGGTCGTGGCCGACGGACCGCGGTCTCCTTGACCTCACCGGGCGCGCTCGGTGCTTGGGCACGCGCCTGACGGCGGTGAACGCTCTCCTCGGCCCACGCGATGGGCGAGGTCTCGCCAAGCCCTGGCGCCGCGGGTACCGACGGCAGCGCCAGCTCGCGAATGAGGGTGCGCTCGATCTCCGTCGGTGCGCCCTGCGCCCACGCGCTCCACTGCGACCAGCCGATCCAACCGCCGACGGCGGCCGCGACCAGCGCACCGACACCGACCAGGCTCCAGACGCCGCTCGTCGACTTCTTGTGCTGCGTGACCGCCTTGTCGAACTCGTGCGCCTGACGGGAGTGCTCGCGTTCGGTCTGGATCTCCTTGAGGAACTCGACGAACGCCCATACCTCGCGCACGCGGTGCCACTCGTGGCGGGCCGAGTCGCGCACCATGGTCTCCGGACCGATCTCACCGCTCGTGAGCAGGCCCTTGACCTCGGCGGGGCTGAACGGTCCGACGTCCCGCCCGTCCTTCTGGTAGAGCCACCGCGTCGCCGCGAAGACGCGGGTGCGGCCCGGCGGTGCGCGGGCTGGCTCTGCGTGCGTGCTGCTTCCCATGAGACCTCCCGGGCGTCAGCGCTCCAGCCCGTCACGGTGACGGAGGCCCACGACGCGGTCAAGGGCCTCGTGAGAAGTCGCGTCGGCTCGGGCGGTTACGAGGCTACGGGCCGCCCGTGGGCGCATCGGGGAAGAGCGCGATTCGCCAGCCACGCTCTTCGCGGACCATGGCCACGTCGGCCGTGCCCTTGGCGAAGCTGACGTGCAGCGTGACCCGCCGGTCGCCCGACGGCGCGACCTCGATATTCTCGATGGACTCACCCAGCGGGAAGTGCCGCGTAATGAGCAGCTCGAACGGTCGGACAGGCGGCGTTCCTTCCGGCAGGTTGGCCAACAGCGCCTTGGCGTCCCGCTCGAGGCGCTCGCGACTCGCGGTCGACAGCAGCTCGAACATCTCCAGCTGGTCGCCGGAGTCGGACGTCTGCGCGAAGCGCACCGCCGCGCCGTGGAACTTGCGGTAGACAACATCTGGCTCCGGTGCCTTGGACCCACACGCGGGGAGCGCGATCGCCAACAGGGCCAAGAGCAGCGAACGGGCGAGCCGAGTCATGGGTTCCGGTCTAGCACGCCGACACGCGACCGGCCACTCGCCCCTTCCCCGCCACGCCGGCTTGGGCTAAACCTCAGCACGTGAGCTCAACACCGCGACCCGCCCTCCTCTGCCTCGCCACGCTCGTGCTCGCCGCTCACGGAGGCTGCAAAAAGGCGGTCGAGGTGGAGCCGGAGCTCCAGCAGGCCCTCGATGCGCTCGTCTCGGCGGCCCGCGACAAGGACGCGGCGGCGCTTTGGGCCATCTCCCCGGCGAAGCTGCACTCCCGGTTCGATGCGCTCGCGGCCGATCTCGTCACGACGTGGGAGCGCGTCCAGCGGGACTACCCCGCGGCGGAGCAGGCTGCGGCCCTGGAGTCGCTCGGAGAGCCCACGCTCAAGAGCGCCCTCGTCGAGGGGACCGGGGCCGAGCTGTTCGCCGCGCTGACCGACTTCACCCGGATCGGCACCGGCGAGGCCGTCGATCGCGGCCTGGCCGTGTCCTCAGTCACGCGGGACGGCGACACAGCGACGCTGAAGACTCAGAACGGCGAGAGCTTTCGGTTCGTCCGCGAGGGCGACGCGTGGAAGGCCGCCGTGCTGCTCGATCGCCTGGACGCGCACCCCACGATTGCCGGCCTCGGGGCGCACGTGCGCGACGTCAAGAAGGTGCTCGACGGGTGGGTGAAGACACGGCAGGAGTCGGTCGACCCAAAGCGGCCGGAGGGGGCCTTCAACGTGGCCATGGAGGCCATTCGACGCACGCGCCGGGTCACGCTGTTCGAGATGCTGGAGCCGTCGGCCCGCGCCAAGCTCGATGCCGCATTCGCGACCGTCGAGAAGCTCCAAAAGGCCGCGGAGCTGCGCTACCCGACGCTCGCTGAGCGAAAGTCCGTCCTCGATGCACGGAAGCTCGCGTGGATCGAGGGCGTCCCGGACGCCAAGGCCCTGTTTGTCGCGCTCTTTGACGCTGGCGCGTTCGCAGACGACGTTCCGGCGACTGGAAACGCGAGCATCACCGCAGTGCGAAGCGCAGAGGCGGGGGCCATGGAGGTCGTCTCCAAGGAGAAGGACAAGGAGTGGGTCGTCCGCTTCTCCCGCGCAGAGACCGGGGAGTGGAAGCTCGCGGCGCTCACGGCAGCGATTCAACGGGAGTCGGAGCGTCTGTCGAGCGAGGTCGCCCGACCCGAGCTCGCCCCTCCCGTGGCGCCTCCGCCGGCTATCGCACCAGACGCGACAGCGCCTTGAACGCGTCCGTTCCCGCGCGCTCCGCCCACTGAAAGCCGACGGTCTCGGCGCATGTGATCGCCGCGCCACCCTGCCGCATCAGCTCGAGGCCCAGCTGCCGGTTGACCTCGGTCCGTGAACCGACCCCGTCCGCCACGACATGCACGGCGAGGCCCGAGACGAGCAGATCGAGCGCCGTCTGGAGCACGCAGACGTGGGTCTCCATGCCGATGAGCACGACGCTGCGACAGCCGGTCCTCTGGAGCGCCTCGAAGGCCGCAGCGCAGCGGGCCGCGCTGAACTCGACCTTGGCGACGGGCTCGACGGCGCCCAGGGCCTCGCGCACGGTGGCGACGGTGCAGCCGAGCCCCTTGGGATACTGCTCGGTCGCCACGATGGGGACACCAAAGAGCCGAGCCGCCTCGGTGAGCATCGACGCGCTGCGCATCAGGCGCTCCGCGGCGCCCGGCTCGATGGCCGGAAGGAGCCGCTCTTGGATGTCGATGACGAGCAGCGCGCTGGTCGTCGCGGAGAGACGCAAGCTGGAGGAGACTGGATTGGCGATGGTCATGCCGTTGTCCTACCACAGCCCGAATCAGGGTTGAACCCGCGCGGGCGGCGGTCTACCTTGGCGGGGTGGGAGCCGCTGAGACGAACCAGCCTGTGAGCGACGACCCGATGGAGGTCCTGGCCGCACACGTCCTGCGGCGCGGTCTGCGTATGACCCGCCAGCGCAAGACGATCGCCGAGGTGCTGCTCGCCACCGACGGGCACCTCAACATCGATCAGCTCTACCAGGCCGTCCGGCAGCGCGATCCGAACGTCGGCTACGCCACCATCTACCGGACGCTCAAGCTCCTGACCGAGTGCGGCCTGGCGTCCAACGCGCACTTCGGCGACGGCGCGGCGCGCTTCGAGTCGATGATGCATCGGCACCATCACGATCACCTGATCTGTACGGCGTGCGGGCTCATCGTCGAGTTCGAGAACGACGACATCGAGGTGCTCCAGGAGCGCGTCTGTCGCGACCACGGCTTCGTGATGAGCGCCCACAAGATGGAGATCTACGGCTTGTGCGCGCGCTGTCGTGGCGCGGCCACGGGGCAGCGAGAGCACGTCGACTGAGCAGGCCGCAGGCGGCGCCAGACGATGGAACCCATCGCGGCGAGGACGACCAGCCCCACGATCGCGTGCTGCGCGACCTCGCTCGTCCACCAGCTCACGCGAACCCCAAGAGGCGGCCGCCCTGGTAGGTGACCAGAGCTGCCACCCACGCGAGCCCGTTCATGTACACGATCATGACCAGGGGCCACTTCCAGGTCCCCGTCTCGCGACGCACGATGGCGACGGTGGCGAGGCACTGCATCGCGAGGACGAAGAACACCATGAGCGCCAGTCCGACGAGCGGCGAGAAGCGCGGGCGGCCGGTCTCCGGGTGGATGTCCCGTAGGAGGGCCTCGCGCAGGACCACGCTCTCGGCGTCGATCTCGGAGCCGACGCCGTAGACCTGGCCGAGCGTGCTGACGAGCACCTCGCGGGCCGCGAAGCTCCCGATGAGCCCGATGCCGATGCGCCAGTCGAAGCCGAGCGGCGCGATCAGCGGCTCGACCGCGTGCCCCAGCGTGCCGGCCGCGCTGTGCTCGAGCTGATAGCGAGCCGCCTCGTGGGCATCAGCGGCCGCGGGGGGCTCGACGCGCGGGTAGGCCATGAGCGCCCAGAGGATGACGGAGAGCGTCACGATGGTGCGACCCGTCTGCGTGACGAAGACCTTGGCCCGCGACCACAGCGCGATGAGCACCGAGCGCGGCGCGGGGAGCTTGTAGGTCGGCAGCTCGACGAGCAGCGGCGGCGTCGGCGCCTGGAGGACGGTGCGCTTGAGCAGCCAGGCGGTGCCGAACGCGGCGGCGATGCCGAGGAAGTACATGGCGGTGACGACGAGCCCACCCACGGACAAGACACCCAGCACGGGCGGCGCGGAGGCAAAGACGGCCCCGATGACCATCGTGTACACCGGAAGTCGGGCACTGCAGCTCATGAAGGGCGCGACGAGGGTCGTGACGAGCCGATCGCGCGGCGCCTCGATCGTGCGCGCGGCCATGATGCCCGGGCTGGCGCAGGCAAACGACGAGAGCAGCGGCACGAACGCACGGCCGTGCAGGCCGACCCGGCGCATGACGCGATCGAGCAGCACCGCTGCGCGGGCCATGTAGCCCGTGTCCTCCAAGAGGGTGATGGCGAGGAACAACAGCAGGATCTGCGGGAGGAAGACCAGGACGTTGCCGACGCCGGCGAGGAGTCCCTGGACGAGCAGCTCCTTGAGCACGCCGTCGGGGAGCGCGGTACCGATCGCGGCGGCGGTCGCTTGGCTACCGCGCTCGACGAGGCCCATGAGCGGCTCGGCCCAGGTGAAGATCGCCTGAAACACGACCGACATGGCGAGGACGAAGAGGGCGAGGCCCCAGCGCGGGTGCGTGAGCACGCGGTCGATGCGGGTCGTCCAGTCGGGTGCGGCGGGGCCCGTACGTGACACCGCTTCGGCGACGAGGCGATCGACCTCGGCATAGCGCGCGACGATGACGCGCCGGTTGAAGGGCAGCCGGCTAGTCCCAACCTGCTCGGCCTCCGCGTCGAGCTGCGTCCGCACGCGGGCGATAGCGTCCCGCGCGGTGTCCGGCAGGGACGTGATGTGGGTCGGCTCCGAGGTCAGCAGCCACAGACACTCGCCGGCGGTCGCAGGTCGATTGGCCGTGCGCAGCGCCTCAGCGACCGTGTCGAGGACCGCGCGGTCACTCGTCAATAGCGGTGGCGTGCGCGGCACCGGCGGCGTTGCGCGCCCGAGGCTCTCGATCGCCATGACCAGGGACGGGAGCCCCTCGCCGGTCGTGGCCACGACGGGGATGACCGGGACGCCGAGCTCCCGTTCGAGGCGAGCCACGTCGATCGCGAGCCCGTGGTCGCGCGCGACGTCCATCATGTTGAGGGCCACGACCGTCGGTCGACCGAGCTCGAGCACCTGAAGTACAAAGTACAGATTCCGAGGCAGGTTGGACGCGTCGGCGACGATGACGACCACGTCGGCGGGCGGGTCGTCGTAACCGCCCGTGAGCGCGGCGTGCGCGACCTCCTCCTCGGCAGAGCGGGCCGTGAGGCTGTAGCAGCCGGGGACGTCGACGAGCGCCACCTTGGCGCCGCTCGGGAGGGTCAGGCGGCCTTGACGCCGCTCGACGGTCACGCCCGGGTAGTTGGCCACCTTGGCGCGCGCACCCGAGAGGCGGTTGAAGATGGACGTCTTCCCCGTGTTCGGATTGCCGGCGAGCGCGACGAGCAGGGGACGGGAGGCAAGCGGCGGCGTCATGCGTCGACCTCGATGGCCGCGGCCTCCGTGAGTCGGAGCGAGAGGCGAAAGCCGCGCACCTCGATCTGCATCGGGTGGCTCGCGCCGTGACGGGCCACGACCCGGATGGGCGCCCCGGGGACGAGACCGAGCTCCATCAGACGCTCTCCGGTGTCGCCGGGCGCGTGGATCCAGCGAATCGTAGTGGCAAGCGCGATGGGGACGTCGGCCAGGGTCATGGCGAAGCGAAGTCTATCGCATCTTATTGAGAACGAGTATCAGTTTCAGTCCAGCAGCGCCTCGGCGGCCGCGCGCACGAGCGCCGGATCGACCTGGTCCTTGTGCGTCTTCATGACGCCGCCCATGACCTTGCCGATCTCCTTCTTGGACGTGGCGCCCGTCGCCGCGATGACGCTCGCGACGATGGCGCGCGTCTCCGCCTCACCGAGCCGCTTGGGGACGAACTCCTCGAGGTAGCCGATCTCGAAGCGCAGCTTGTCCGCGAGCTCCTTGCCGCGGTCGCCGGCGGCGGTGAACTCCTCGAGCGCTTTGGTCATCTGCTTGACGTAGGCGCTGATGAGCGTGACGTAGAGCGCGTCGTCGACGACGCCATTGAAACCCTTGGCGGTTCGGGCCTCGGTCACCTTGCCGCGAATCGCGCGCACGACGTCGAGCACCGGCTGGTTCTTGTCTCGCATGGCGGACTTCAGTCGGTCGTTGAGGGTCGCTTCGATGGTGTTTTCAGCTGCCATGCTGGCCTCCTTCTGGTCGGGGCCCGCCTAGCACGTGTTGCGACGACGGTAAAGACTTGCTAGGTTCCGGCCCGTGCCGCGCACCATCAAGCGCTACGCGAATCGCAAGCTCTATGACACGGCACAAAGCTGTTACGTCACGCTCGACGAGATCGCTCGACTCGTCGAAGGTGGCGAAGAGGTCCGCATCATCGACAACGACACCAAGGATGACCTCACGTCGGTCACCTTGGCGCAGATCGTCGTCGAAGCGGAGAAGAACAAGACCAAGCTCCTCCCGCTGCATACGCTGCGCGGCCTCGTTCAGAGCGGGGGAGAGCTGCTGGAGAAGACCATCGCTCGACCCGTCCAGAACCTGCGCCAGGAGACCGGCAAGCGCGTCACGCTCGCTCGGGAGGCCGTGAGCCGCACCGAGGACGAGACCCGCGAGCGCGTCTCCCAGCTCGTTGGCTCCACGCAGCGCTCCTGGGAGGACTTTCAAAGGCGGGTGGACGAGCGCGTCAAGACCGTCGTCTCGACCATGGTCCCCGGTCGCGCCGCGCAAGACGAGGTCCAGCTCCTCCGTGATCGCGTCGAGGTGCTCGAGGCCCGGCTCGCCGCGCTCGAAGCGCAGAAGGGCAACGGCTAATGCACCGCGTCGCTAGCTTGAGCCTCGCCCTGGGGCTGTGCGCGTCGACAGCGTCGGCGCAGTACGAGCCGCGGCTCGGCGCGGTCCGACTGGAGCAAAATGGAGCCAAGGTCGTCGACATCGAGAGCTTCCGAGCCCTCGCGCGCGATCTGGGGCACCTCGTCGCGCCCAAGGGCGTTGGCCCGGCGAGCACGACGGGCTCCCACGGGTTCGACATCGGGCTCGCGGTGCCGGTCTCCTTCATCGACGCGACCAGCAGCCAGTGGTCCAAGGCCGTCACCGACGCGCCGGGCACGCTCCAGGCCATCCAGCTCAACGTGAGAAAGGGCCTGCCGCTCAGCTTCGAGCTCGGGGCCACGCTCGCGTACGTGGCCAAGACGGGCGTCTCGTCGCTCGGAGCCAGCCTCAAATGGGCATACGAGGGCTATCACAAGTACGGGCCCGACATCGCGGTACGGGTCGGCTTCTCGGGGATGTTTGGCGCGCGCGACCTGTCCGTGCTGGTCATCGACACCGGGCTGCTGCTCTCCAAGGCCTTCGGCGTCAACGGCGTGCTCACGCTCACGCCGTACGCCGGCTACATCATCGCCATCACCCGAGCCTCGAGCACGCTCGTCGGCTCTCTCACCGGCACCAGCGACCGGCCGGAGAAGTTCGTCATCCCGCTCGAGACCATCGCCGTACACCACGGCGCGCTCGGCCTTCGGCTGGACGCGGCACATGCCTTCGTCAACCTCGAGCTCTTGCTGACCGGCGGGATCCAGTCGTTCACCAGCCAGGTCGGCGCCTCCTTCTAGCCATCTACGGAAACGGGGTCACTCATGGGCCACCTTCTCATCGACGCCGCGCTCGGCCGGCCGGTTCCACGTACGCCGATCTGGATCATGCGCCAGGCCGGTCGCTACTTGCCGGAGTATCAGGCGGTCCGGTCTCAGCTCTCGTTCCTGGAGCTCTGCAAGTCGCCGGATCGCGCCGCTGAGGTGTCGCTCCAGCCGGTGGACATCCTGGGCGTGGACGACGCGATCATCTTCTCGGACATCCTGATCCCGCTCGAGGGCATGGGCATGAACC
This sequence comes from Pseudomonadota bacterium, assembly GCA_005776585.1. Lineage (GTDB taxonomy): Bacteria > Myxococcota_A > UBA9042 > SXOX01. The sequence continues at coordinate 53,288 of SXOX01000039.1, forward strand.
TCGTGTTCGACGAGGGCAAGGGCCCGCTGCTGTCGGACCCGATTCGCAGCCGTGCCGACGTCGGGCGGCTCACGCCCTACGATGCGATCCGCGACAACGGCTACTTGCCGGACGCGATCCGCGTGCTCGTACGGGAGCTCGGAGGCCGCGTGCCCGTCATCGGCTTCGCTGGCGCGCCCTATACACTGGCCTGCTATGCTGTCGAGGGCAAGACGGGCAAGCAGTTCGCGCGCACCAAGGCGTTCATGCTCTCCGATCCCGAGGGCTTTCGGGCGTTGCTGGGCCGCCTCGCGGACGCCGTGGCCGACCTGCTGACGGCCCAGATCGAGGCGGGTGCCTCGATGGTCCAGCTCTTCGATACCTGGGCCGGCGACCTCGCACCGGAGCAGTTTCGGGCCTTTGCGCTCCCGTTTGCGGTCGAGGTCATCCGCAAGGTGCGCCGACCGGACGTACCGTTCGTGTACTTCGTCAACGGCGTCGCGGGCAAGCTCCACGAGCTTCAGGGATGCGGCGCCACGATGCTGGGCATCGACTGGCGCATCGGCCTCGACGAGGTGCGGAGCGTGTACGGTCCCACGATGCCGCTCCAGGGCAACCTCGATCCGTGCACGCTCTACGCGCCACCCGAGGCCATCGAGGAGCAGGTCGCGCGTGTCCTCGCCGAGAACGCCGGCGGTCCGCACGTGTTCAACCTGGGCCACGGCGTGCTCCCGGACATCCCGGTCGCGCACGTCAAGCACCTCGTCGACTGCGTCAAGCGCCTGTCCGTGCGCGGCGACTCTTAGAACACGGTATAGATGAACGGCGCGAGCGCGCTCGACTCGGTGAGCACGGCAATCGCGCCAAGCCCGAGCAGGATGAGCAGCATCGGGGCCAGCCACCACTTCTTGCGGACGCGCAGGTAGCTCCAGACCTCGCGCACCATGCTGTCGTTGTGGCGGCGCCGCTGAGGCTCACTCATCGCAGTACCCTCCCGCGGAGCCGGGGATGGCCACGCAGTTGGCCGCGGCTCCGGTGTCGCACGTGGCGTGGGCTGCGTCCTTGGGGTCGCAGATCGGCCGACACGCGCTCACGAGACAATATAGGCCGGGTACGCAGGCACCGGCCTTGTCGCACTTGCCGCCCTTGGGTACGGTGCCCTTGGGTAGGCACACGTCGCCCTTGTCGGTCGAGTAGCAGCCCTTCGTCGCGTCCTTGCAGTCCTGCGCGACCACGTTGCACGGATCGGCCGGCGGCCCCGGATCGTTGCACAGGCCCACGGCCGGCAGGTCGGGGACCGCGTTGCAGGTGAGCCAGGCCTGCGAGCCACACGTCGGCTGGGCCGGAGCCTTCGGATCGCAGACCTTGACGCACTTGCCCCCGGCGCATGCCAGGCCCTTCTTGCACGCGGTGTGCTGCTGGCACGCGTCGCCCGCGTTTTGGGCACCCTGCGGCAGACACACCATGCCGTGGGAGCCGGCGAGGTAGCAGCCCTTCCCCGAGTCCTGGCAGTCCTGCGCCACGAGATCGCAGGTCGGAGGGGGGTTCTTGGGCTCGTAGCACGCGCCGTAGGGGCCGCTCGCCTTGGCCGTGTAGAGCTTGCCCGTGCAGGCCGTGTCGCATGCGGAGGACGCCGCAGGGTCGACGTTGCAGAGCGCGCCGCAGATAAGGGCGCCGGCGTCATCCTTGACGCAGGCTAGCCCACCAACGCAGTCGCTGGTCTTGGTGCAGGTGGCGCCCTGCTTCCCAGCGCCGGTCGCGGCCATGCATAGGCCGCCCTCGCCCTCGAGGTAGCAGGTCTCGCTGGCGCCGCAGCCCGCGTCGGGGGTGAGCGGCTCACAGAGCGCATGGGCCTCGCCGCACGCGGTCGGCTTACCGGGAACGCCGGCGATCGTGTCGCACGCCGCCACCGCCGTGCCGCCCTCGGAGCAGTCGACGGGATCGACGCAGAAGCGCCGGCACTTGCCCTGGACGCACGCGCCCTCGGCGCACCACGGGCCCTTGGTGTGGTCGCACGTCCCGCCCTTGCTCACGTCGCCCTTGGCGCGGCAGTCGATGACCGTCTTGGTCCCGTCATTGAAGATCGTGCAGACGTCCCCGGCCGCGCAGCCCGAGTCGCACTGGGGGTAGGGGTTGCAGCGCGCACCGACGGGCGCAGGAAACACGCACTTCGGCGGGCCCGTGACCTCCTTGCCCGCGTCCGTCGCTGCCGGCGTATCGCCCGCCTTGGCGACGTCCGACGCGGCATCGGAGCCGGTCGCGCTGCCCAGGTCGGTCGTGGTGTTCGCTGGCGTGGTCGCCGTCGCTTCGGACTTCGAGCAGCCGACCAACAGCGCGAGTGAAGCGACAAGGGCGCCCGGAAGGAGGCAGTTTTCGAGACGTGCGCGTGTGAAAAGCATGCCGGAACCGTACCCAACCCCTATCGCGGAGGCAAACGGCTTGATCTATACTTGTGGTGAAGCCCGTCCTGCACGTCGCATGCCTGCGGCGCTCGCGGAGGCGTGGTCGTCTCTGCGCACTGCGGTCTCCAGGAGCGGTTCCAAGTCGATGCAGCTCAAGCAATATCTGAAGCTCAGCCAGCAGCTCGTCATGACGCCGCAGCTCC
>SXOX01000040.1 GCA_005776585.1 Pseudomonadota bacterium
GCCGGCGCCGACCTGACGCTGCTCGGGGCCACCGGCGCGCCCGGCACCGTGTGCCCCGCCCCCGACGCCCCCTGGGAGCGGCGGGCCGCGCAGGGCCCCGGGCGGGTCGCGCGTCCCGTGGCCCTGGCGGCCTTGCCCGGCGTTGGCGTCGTGGTCCACGGCCTCGAACTGGCCACCCAGCTCACGCGATTTGTGCCAGACGGCGCTGGACTCACCGAGGAGGAGAGCGACGACGAGGCTCCGGAGCCGTGGCTCCCCCCGGCCAGCGCGTTCTTGGGCGGTGGCTGGGACGGGTTTGCGCCCATCGACGAGCCGGCGCGCCGCGGACTCGTGCGCCTCGCCGTGGCTGGCACGGCGATCTGGGCCGCGTCCGGGCTCACCGACGCCGTCACGGTGATCGATGGAGGGCGCGCGCTGGGTCCCGTGGCGTCCGGCGCCGGCGGCGTCGCCAATGTGCTGGGCGCCTACACGCTCGATCTCGCGCCGGATGGCCGACACCTCTACGTCGCGCCGCGCGGCCTGGCGACGCTCGGTGTATTCGCGGTCGATCCGGCCACGGGCGGACTGACGCAGCTGGCGTCACCGCAGCTGCCCGGGTCCGAGGAACGCGGCGACGCCGCCGTGGGGCACGTGGACGTGGTCGCCGACGGGCGTCTGGTGCTCGCCACTGAGACCGGACGCGACGAGCTGCACGTGCTCGAGCGCGACGTCGCGGCCGGCACGCTGGCCCACCAGCGCGCCGTGGCGCTCCCTGGCTGCGCAGGCGATGGCGGCGCCTTCCCCGCCGACGTGTTGGCCTCCCCGGACAGCCGGGACTCCTACGTCACTGACTTCCAGGTCAAGGGGAAGTCCTGCATCTACCACGTACCCCTGGTCGCCTCCGCGCCGGTCCAGGTGCTCGCGTCGCCCGCGCTCGCCGGCATCGAGACCCTGGTGTTCGACCCGACCGGGCACGATCTCTACGCCGCGTGCGTGCTGAGCAAGTCCGTGGTGCACCTGGCGCGGGACGCGGCCACCGGCGCGCTCGAGATCCGGGGCGCGGCCACGCACGATATGCTGTACGGCGCCGAGATGATGGCCCTCGCTCCCAACGGCGAGACGCTCTGGGTCTCGAGCCCCATCTCGAATCGCCTCGTGGTCCTGGAGCGCGACCCAGCGACCGGTTCTCTGGCCTATCGCAGCGCCCTCGACGCCTCGCCCACGCTCCCCATCCAGGGCGCCGCCGGCTTGGCCGTTTCTTCCGACGCCTCGCGCCTCTACGTGGCCGCTCGGGACAGCGCCGCTGTGGCCGTGTTCAGCGTGGCGCAGAGCGGCGATCTCACCTACCTCCGCGCCCTGGCGTGGCCCGGTGTGCTCGAGTTCGCCAATGGCATCCGGCTCTCCAGCGACGGTCGGACGCTGTACACGGCCGCTGTGGCTGCTAGCGCGGTCGGCGTCATCCGCGTGGGTCCGGCACTCGGAGGCGGCTGCGACCGCTGCCCGTAGGCGCACGCATGGCTCACAGATCCTGCGCGCAGCGGAAACCGATGAAGTCGAACGTGTTCTTGGGCGCGTCGTAGACGCGGTATGCAGCCCGCGCCATTCGCCCGGCGTGGTAGAAGCTCGCCCCCTTGCGCACCCGCCCGCGTCCACCGGTGACCCACGCCGTGCCGTCGGTGGGCGCGCCTTCGAGCGAGAGATGGTGTCGGTCGGCCACCCACTGGCTCACGTTGCCGATGAGGTCGTACACCCCCTCGGGCGTAGCGCCGCTGGGGAACGCCCCGACCGGCGAGGTGCCGGTGTAGCCATCGAAGCAGTCGGTCTCGATACAGTTGGCGCGTGCCTCCTCCCGTGTCCAAGCGGGTGCCTCACACTGCTCGCGCAGGTACCGCCCCCAATAGAACTCCATCTGGAACTCGCGGGGGCAGTCCATCCCCCACGGGAAGCGCCGCCACGCCGAGCAGTCGGTCCCCCCGGGGCCCTTCGCTGCGCGCTCCCACTCGGCCTCGCTCGGCAGGCGTTTCCCGGCCCACCGGCAGTAGGCGTCCGCCCCGTACCACGACACCTCGACGACCGGGTGATCGTCACACGCGCCGGGCGCCGCCGTGCCGGGCTCACGCGCACACCCCCCGCGGACTGCGAATCCGTTGGCGCAGTCGATGCGCCCATCGGCGTCGGCGCAGTCGTAGCAGTCGAAGCGGCCGTCCTCGTGCTCGCACGTGGGTCCGTGCGCCGTGAGGAAGCGCGCGTACTCCGCGTTGGTCACGAGGTGCGCGCTGAGGGCGAACGACTTGTGATGCACCGGGAGCATCGGGTGCTCGAACACGTCGCCCTCGTCCTCGGGCGACCCCATGAGGAAGCAGCCCGCCGCGATGCGCACCATCCCCGCCGGGAGGACCACGGGCTCGGGAGCTCGGGAGCTGCAGCCAACGCCCACGACCAGGAGGAGGGCGCGGGCCCGTACGGCGCAAGGCGTCTGCACGCTCGACGTATACCACTCCCGATCCGGCGGTGCGACCTGGAGGCGGCGCCCGCCACGGTGCCGGGCCGGGCGGGACGCCATCGGCGGTTGCTACTTCGCGCAGTGCTGGGCCAGGCACGCCCGGTACGCGGTCACCGCCGTCGATTGAGCGCCCGCCGCCGCGCATCCGGCCATGCACGCGCCTCCGCTCTCGCCGCCGCGCTCGCCCTCGGGCGGTCCGCAGGTCCGTGCCGCGCAGTCGAGCACGAGCTGGCACGCAGCGTCGCCGAGGCAGGCGGTGTACTCGCGGGCGCAGCGGTCGGCACCCGTGGCGCAGACACCGAGGAGCTGGCAGGTCTCGTGGGTGACCTCGCCACCGACCGGGCCCGGCTGGTGGTACTCCGAGCAATAGAATCCCTCGGGGCACGGCCTGGCGTGGCAGAACGTGAGGCAGCGGGCGCTGTCGGGCACGTTGGGGCTCGGAATGCAGCCGGCGTTGATGGGGCAGTCGAGCCCGCTCGCGCAGGTCTCGCCCGGTCGTCGGGTCCCGGGCGGGCGGCACTGACCCTCCACGCACTTCTCGCCCGGAGGGCAGAGCACGCCCCAGCACGCGAACGGCGAGGCCGTGAGCCCCACGCCGTCGATCGAGTTGCACGTCGCATTCTGCGCGGTCCCGCTGCACTCGCACTTCCCGCCGCAGCCGTCCGGCCGACCGCACGAGCCCGGCCCGCAGAACCGGGTGCAGCAATCGGCGTCGGGCATCAGCGCGCCAAACGTGCAGTCGGAGTCGCTGGCGCAGGCTTGTGTGGGACACTTGGGGTCGGTCAGCCCGTCCTGGTCGTCGTCCACCCCGTTGCACGGCTCGACCGTCCGAGCGCACGGGAGCCGCGGCGGCCCGAGGCTCGGGTCATGTGGCTCGTCCACGGGCCGACACGCGGCAGTCTCGGGGCGCACGTCTGCCGAAGCGTCGGGCGGCGCCTCCGCCGGTCTGGAGCAGGCGGCCACCACGAGGAGCGCGATGAGTCGGGCGGCGCGGAGCCGTCGCGGGCGGGCGGAGGTCACTGCGGGGGCGCTCCTCGGGAGGTCACAGCGGCACTCTGCCCGTGCCGCGGAGCCTCACGCAAGTACATCGGTCGCGCGGACACGGGCTCGGAGCACGCCCCTCCCATGACGCGCCACCGGTTGAAACGACACGCGCACCTTTGTAGGGTGCGGGAGTGCGCCGCTTCACACCGCTCATTCTCTTCGCCTGTCCGGGCCTCGCCTGCGAGTTGGCGCCGGGCGAGCGGGTGCTTGGCCCCGAGCGCCCGCGAACGGCTGGGCTGGTCGCCACGCCCACCTTCTCAGACGACGTACAACCCATCCTGCTGGAGTACTGCAGCCCTTGCCACATCGGTCCCAGCGCGGACGGCTGCATCGGCTCCACCTGCATGCCTCTCTTCTATGAGTCGCTCACCTGGTACTCGTGCTGCTTGCCGCCGTACGCGGGCTACATCACCGAGCCCATCAAGGGCTGCGGCGACAAGCAGGTGGCCGACTGCAGCCTGGCGCGTGTGCGCTCCTTCGCCCAGAACGGCAAAGATCCGCTCCCGCGCGACCAGCTCGAGATCCTCGAGGCGTGGCTGGCCGGCGGGATCCCTGAAGGCGAGCACGGGGTAACCTCCTGGTAGGCCGAATCGCGTCAGCCGTCGTCTTGGCGGGCCTCGCCCTGGCCTGCGACAAGGTGCAAGCGACCGCGAACGCCGGAGCCGACGCCACGCTTGGCGCCGAAGTTGAGGCCGAGGTCGCAGCCGAGGTCCGCTCGGCCGAGCTCACCTACATTCACGACATCCAGCCAATCTACCGGGCCTGGTGCGGCGACTGTCACAGCGGCACGGCGCCCGCGGGGTGCGCCGGCAACACCTGCTTCGTCGACTTCTACGAGGCGCTCCACTTCGCGGCGAAGACCTGCTCGGGTTGGAACATGGCCCAGTGCGGCCTGAAGCGCGTCAAGGACACGGCGGCCGGCCTCCCGAACAAGCTCATCGGCAAGGACGGGCAACCGGTGCTCGTGCCCGACGCCGACATCGACCGAATCACCCGCTGGATCGCGCTGGGCTTGCCCGAGCGCTGAGCCGCGCGCACGGGCCCTACTTGGTCATGCCGGTGTCGATCCAGCTCTGGAGGGTGGCGCGCTCGGCGGCCGTGGGACAGGTCGTGCCGTTGAAGTTGGACGCGCAGTTGACGCCCGGCGGCATGCTGCCTTCGTTGATGCGGACGAGCGTACACTCGCCCTTCTTCTTGCCAGCGCAGTGACCCGACGCGAGCGGGATGCTCGTGTACGACGTCGCGCCGCCAAAGCCGCCCGAGCCTGGCGCGTTGTGGCAGGACGTGCAGTACTTGACGAAGATGGGCTTGGTATCCAGCGTCCACGTCTTGCACGTGCCGTTCGAGGTGAACACGCAGCCCGTGGCCGTCTCGCAGGTGTCGACGGTGCAGTTGCTGTTGTCGTTGCACGTGACGGCTGCGCCCGGGGTGCACGCGCCGTCGGTGCACTTGTCAGGCGAGGTGCAGGCATTGTTGTCGCTGCACGAGGCGCCGTTCTGCGCGTTGGGGTAGGTGCACACGCCGTCGGTGGGGTTGCACGTCGCGCCGCTCGACACGTGGCAAGTGGCGGGCGCGTTGCACACCTTGGCCGCGCCCGGAATGCAGCTACCGAGCGTGTTGCACTTGTCGTTCAGCGTACAAGCGTTTTCGTCACTGCACGTCGTGTTCAGCGCCGCGAACGCGCACGCACCGGAGCCGTTGCACTGGCCGGTGCCGCAGCCGGGCGACGGGCTGCATTCGTTCTTGAGGTCCTCGGAGCTCGCCTGGACGCCACATTGGTCCTTGGCGACGCACTTGCGGCAGCTCGTGCAGTCTCCGTGCTGGGTCAGGTCCGCGACGCAGGCGCCGGCGCTGCAGGCGGCGCAGGTCCCGCAGTCGAGGCCGTCGTCCTTGGCGCTCCACGCAACGGTCGACTTCGTGGGCTGACACGAGCGGCAGGGGTTCCCCGGCTCCGTCGCGCCGGCCGCGACACAGGCGTTGCCCACGAGGCAGCCCGTCGTCACCGCCGGCACGCACGTGGCGGAGAGGTCACACGACTCGGCCGTACACGCGAGCGCATCGGCGTCGCACGGCGTGTTCTCCGGGAGCGGAGCCCCGATGCAGGTGCCGTTCCCGTCGCAGTGGTCTTCAGTGCACCGATTCTCATCGAAGGTGCACACGGTCGTCGGCGAGAGCGCCGGGTGGGCGCACTTCCCCGCGGAGCACACATCGCCGCGGCAGGGGTTGCCGTCGTCAGGACACGGCTTGCCATCCACGACCGGCGCAGCGTCGCACCCGAACGCCGCCGCGCCATCGGGCGCACAGGTGCCGACGTTGCAGGCGTCTGTCTTGGCCGAGCAGTCCGCCGCCACGCCGGCCGCGCAGGCCCCCTTGCCGTCGCAGTGATCGGCGACCGTGCAGCCCGTGCCGTCCGCGTCGCACTCGAAGCCGGGCGGACGCGGCGCATAGCCCGTCTTCAGTACCTCGGGGAGGCAGGCACGACACGTGTTGCCCGGATCCGCGCTGCCCGATGCGACACACGCCGAGGCGATGAGGCACCAGCTCGGCGCGAGGCTCGCGTGGTCGCACGTTCCGTTGACACACTGGTCGACGGTGCACTCGAGCGCGTCCGCCGAACACGGCGCGCCGTTGACGGCGTGGGCGTGGGTGCATCCCTTCGCGTCGGGGCACGCGTCCACGGTGCACTCGTTCTGGTCGTCGCAGTCCGCCGGGGTGAGCGCCTTGCCCGTGCACTTTCCCGCGTCGTCGCAGGCGTCGTTCGCGGTGCACGCGCTCAGGTCGTCGCAGGTCGCCCCCACGCTCGCCGTGTGGACGCAGCCCGCGGGCGTGCCGCTCCCCGGGTCGCAGGAGTCGACGGTGCAGCCATTGTCGTCGTCGCACGCGTTGAGGTCGCTGCCCTCGCACTTCCCTTGAGCGCAGATGTCCTTGGTCGTGCACACGTTGCCGTCGTCGCACGCGACCGGGCCCGTCACGGGCGTCCAGGCCGTCGTCGCGATCGCCGGGGCGCACGCCTCGCAGGGGTTCTTCGGGTTGGGCTGCCCGGCGCCCAGGCAGACCCCCTCGATCAGACACGTCGCCGGCTTCAGCGGCTTCGGCGAGACACATACGGCGCCGTCGCACTCGTCGACCGTGCACGCGAGCCCGTCGTCGCAGTCGAGCCCTTGGCCCTTGCATTGCCCGGCCGCGTCGCACGCGTCGTCTTTGGTGCACGACGCCCCGTCGTCGCAGCCCGTCCCCACGGTGCGGAAGGTCCAGTCGGTCGTCGACGTGGCCGCTACGCAGACCTGGCAGGGTGAGACCGGGCTCTCCGCCCCATCGACGACGCACTGGCCGGCGATCAAGCAGTGACCGCTGGCCAGCGGCGCAACGCACGTCCCGTCCCCGACGCAGCTCTCCTGCGTGCACGGCTTGCCGTCATCGGCGCACGAGTACGCGGTCCCTGCGCAGCTCGAGGCGTCGCCGCCCATGCACTGATCAGCCTTGGTGCACGCCACGCCGTCGTCACACGCAACGCCGGCCGCGACGCCGCTGACGCTGCACTGCGTCCCCGACTGCGCCACGTCGCACACGAGCTTCCCGTCCTGCGCGCAGGGGCCCACGCCGCGCGTGCACGGCGAGCCCAGGGAGACGAACACCTCGTCGGTGAAGCCGTCGCAGTCGTCGTCCTGGCCGTTGCACGCCTCGACTTTGACCTGGGTCGCCGTGCCGTCGATGCCCGTCGAGCACCGCGCGCTCGTGAGCGTCGCGCACTCGACGACACCGACACCGCACGCGCCGTCGGCGTCACACGCAGCACCCACGGCGAGGCCTTGGTTGGTCGCCGGATCGAGCCACGTGAAGCCCTCGTCGATCTCGTCGTCGCAGTCGTCGTCTTTGCCGTTGCACTGCTCGCCGTCGGGCGAGGGCGCACACGTGGGGCCCGTGTCCGGCGCGCCCACGTCGACCGCGACGTCGTCGTCCTGCACGTCCGAGGGAGGCTCCGTGTCTGCTGCGAGGTCGTCTGCTGCGACGTCGTCTGCTGCGACGTCGTCTGTTGCCAGATCGTCCGCAGCCAGATCGTCCGCAGCCAGATCGTCCCCTGCGAGGTCGTCTCCTGCGAGGTCCGCCAGCGCGAGGTCGAGAGGCACGTCCGCAGCGCTCGCGTCCGCCGGGTCCGCGTCCGCCGCGACGTCGGGGGCCACCACGCTGTCCGTCGTGACGTCGAGCGGCGGCGTGGGCACGTCCACGCTCACGACATCCGGGACGATCGCGCCCGCGTCGGACGCACTCCCGTCCTTTGGCGCGCCCACCTCCAGCGCGACGCCGCCGTCGGTGACATGCCCGTCAGTGACATGCCCGTCGGTGCCATGGGCGTCTGTCGCGTTGGACAGCACCAGCGTGCCCGTCCCCTCCGCCTCCGTGCACCCGAGCGCGACCGTGACGCCCCACGTGGCCAACCACGCTAGGCGGCCGGAGATGACCCAATCAAACCGAGTGACAATCGACATTGGCGGCTCCGTGGACGGTCTGGGCTAGAACAGCGCAGTCTGAAGGTCGTTGCTGCTCGTGATGGGGAAGCGCTGCGACGCGACGGGGTCGGTCTCGAGCCCCGCGAGCTTCCGGAGCGCGCGGTGCACGTGCGCCGGTCGCAGCCGCACCCCGCCCGAGTCGACGACCGCGAGCGTCTGCGGATCGACGTTCATCGCCTCCTGCCGCTCGTTGGTGGCGCCGATGACGCGGTCTCCCGGGATGCCTTTGCCCATCAGCAGCATGCTCGTGATGGACCAGTGGTCCTTGCCCTGGCCGTCGTTGTAGCGCGGCGTACGGCCAAAGTCGGAGCCCACGACCACGACGAGCTCGCCCGCGACGCCCTGGCGCTCCGCCTCGTCCCACGCGAAGTCGACTCCCGCGAGCAGCGCCCCGAGAGCCGCGCCCTGACGATTGTCGTGATCGCCGTGGGTGTCGAAGCCGCCGATGGACAGGCTCGCCGTCTTCGCTACGCCGGCCTTGAACGCGGCCATGGCGAGCTGCGCCTGACGCGGCAGCCCGTCGTTGGCCTTCTCCTTGGGCAGGGCTTCGACGAGGCGCGTGATCTCGTCGTTGCCGAAGCGGGCCTGAAAGAGCCGCTCGACGCTGGCGCGCGCCTTGGGCACGAGATCCTGCGCGAGCAGCGTCTGCCGGCGCCGTTCTTGGGCGGCGAGGATACGGTTCCAGGTCGCCGTCGTGTGAAACGTCGGCGAGTCCGCCTTGTCCTCCATGCGCAGCGGATAAGCGATGCGCGCAAACACGTCGGTGTTGCCGAGCCGCGACGGCGCGACCACGCCCTGCGTCTCGTCGTAGCCGCCAAACGACACGAACGCCAGCGGGCTCTTGATCCCACCCGACTGCGCGACGAGCGCCGCGAGCGCCGGATAGCCTTCCGCGAGCTTGCCGCTCCACGTGTTGCGCGTGCCGACGTCGTGGCTGTTGGTCTCGGTGTCGAGCCCGTTGATGACCAACGTCCGGCTCCGATGCTTCTCGAAGAAGGCCTGATTGCCCCCGACCGGGGCGAAGCGCAGCGCCCCCGCCTGGCCGATCTGGCTGGACAAGTAGTGATTGACGGGGTCCGGGCTCGCCTCGCTCGCGCGCCCCTTGGGGTCGCATAGCATCGTGGGATCCCAGCCTCCGCCGGCGTGGACGAACAGCCAGAACGGCCCTTGGGCCAGCGCTCCCGGCGCCGCCGCATGCGCCCAACGGCCCGGCAGCAAGAACGAGAGCCCCGCGCCCCCGAAGAGGCCGAGCACGTGCCTGCGGCTCAGCTCCGACCTAGTCATGCAGGAACCTCCAGTCGAGCAACAGATACGTGACCACCGCCATCCACGCGCGGACCGTATAGTTCGCGTCGTTTCGGACCTGCTGCGCCTTTGGCAGCGCGGCGTCGGTTACGAAGTCGCTGTCGGCGACGCATAGCCAATGCAGGTGGTCGTCCAGCGCGCCCGTCGCGACCAGCGCCTTGCCCTCCTTCCAGGTCTCGTAGAAGAGCTGATAGGTCGCCTCCACCTCCGGGCTCGCGGCCGTCAGCTCCTCGCCGAGCACGTGGCGATGAAGCCACCGCACATTCTCCCGGATGCGCTCGACGGCCTCCGGGATGAGGAAGCCGTTCTCGTCCTCCGGCTCGAAGCTCGCCTCGACGTGCGGCAGCAGCAGCCGCTCCCCGGCCTGCTTCGTGAGATCCCTTGGTACCGAGTAGCAGGCGACCTCGTTGGCCATGCGATAGCCGATGTTCGCGATGATGCCGTTCGGCTCGGTGATGCGGGTCGTGACCTTGTCGGAGTCGATGCCGCCGTAGAAGAACAGGTACTCGTTCTCGTTCAGCAGCTTGTTCGCGTCCTTCTGCTTACGCTTCCACGGCGCGCCCGTGACCGCCCTCAGCCGGCCATCGAGCCGCTCCGGCCACGACAGGGCCGCGGTCCCGAGCGGCGCCAGAGCCGCGGACTCCTCCGGTGACAGGCCCGTCGCCGTCTGCGCCCGGTAGAACGGCGAGAGGAGGATGTCCGGCAGGATGCTCGCGAGCTTCATCCCATTCGTCTTGAGCGCCGCCGCCGTTCGGGCGAGGAACTCCTGCTCGATGTTATAGAACGCAAGGCGCGCCGCGTAGCCCGGATCGGTCTCGTCGGTCGGGTTGTCCACCGGTGCGCGCCCGACGAGCCCGCGATAAGCGAGGCGCGTCGCGGCCAGGGGAAAGCGCTCGTCCGCCGCGATGCGCTTGCCGAGCCACACGAGCCCCGTGTTGGCCTCGCTCGACGGCAGCGTCTCCGACTTGTAGCCCGGGGGCGGCAGGTTCTCCGGCCAGCCCTTCTCCATCGCCCGATAGCGACCGCGGTCGTCATACCACTGGAACGCCCCCGCCATGGGATCGAGGTCGGCGTGGCACTTCGAACAGGCCGGATTGTTCACCGTGGGATTGTGATCGGTGACCTTCGAGGGATCCGTGGGCCGCTCCCCCGCCTTGAGGATGTCGGTCGCGAGGAAGAAGTCCATGGCCATGCGGGCGCGGTGACGGTTGAGGTTCGTCGCGGTCGTCGGGAAGCGATTGAGGAACATCGGCGAGGTCAGCACGCCCGCGGCCGGATGGCCCGGCACGTGACCCGGCGCGAGCGAGGCGGTCGTGGTGCCCCCGCCGAAGTCCGCGTCGCTGACGCCATAGACCTTGGCGCTCCACGGGTTGACCAGGGTGAAGTCGGCCGTCACGAGGTCTGTGAACGGGCGATCCTGCTGCACAATCCAGGCGAAGAGCTCCAGCGGCTCGCGCGCGACCGAGTCGTTGGCCAGCTGCCGCTCCCGATCCTTGTCCTTGCCGTCCGGCATTCCGTAGAAATAGTGGCGATTGGGGAACTCCTTGTCGTCCAGCAGCCCGAGCGCGTTCTCCCAGCCGAGGTACTTGTCGGTCAGGAAGAGCTCATTGGCCCACAGCAGGAGCGTGGAGCGAAACGCGGGCAGCTTGACCCACTCGAGGACCAGCGCACGGAGGCCCGACTCGCCCTCCGCCGCGACGCGTGCGAGCTCCGCCGTCGTTGGCAGCGACGCGACCATCTGTAGCTTTGCATGCCGCGCCGTGTTGGCCAGGTCGCGCAGACCGACCCGCTGGATGAGCTTGAGATCGCTCGGCGGCGCCTCGCACTGATTCGGCTTGGCAAAGCGCTGCAAGAGACCGGCGATGGCCTTGAGCTCGTCGCCGTCGGGCGCGAGCTGGAGTCCGCCGCCATGGGGCAGCTGGTTGGTGGGCTTGAGCAGCAGGAGCGGCGTGCCCTCGTACTGATACGCCGAGAAGTCGCGCAGCGTCTGGAAGTTGCGCTCGAGCGCGTTGGACTCGGCCGGCGTCGCCAGGATGAGCTTGGAGTGTCGCGCCAGGCCCGTCGCGGTGTGGCAGGCGATGCAGCGCTTCTCCAGGATGGGCAGCGAGACCTTCTTCTGGAAGTACTCGCGGTCGGGCACGCAGCCCGCCGCCGACTCGGCCCCCGTGCCGGCCGCGTCCTCCACGGATCCGCAGCCGCTCAGGTTGACTGTGACGATCGCGAGCCCCACGGCCAGGCCGAGCATCAACCGTGTCCGTGTCATGCGTCCTCCGTTCGGTAGAGCGGGGTGCCTGGCTCCAGCGCGGCGAGGGATGCCCCGCGCGATCGCCCTCCAGTGTGGCGATTTGCCCCGACTGGCGCAAGCAGCTCACGGCGACGGTGATCGGCGCGGCGCTGGCCGGCGTTGACCCACCGACGCCTGTCGCGTACACGTCGCTCATGGCGACGACGAGAGTAGGTGACGGCTCGATCCGTGCCTCACCCGAGGCGGTGGTACCCGGGCAGGTCGGCCTCCTGGACACCCTCGATGGCGACGAGACGCGCGACGGCAGCGCCGGCGGATTCGTGTCGGGCGTGGCCTCGTTTGCCGATGGGGCCTCGCTGGCGCCGGGCGAGACCGTCCTGCCGTCGCGGATGGGGCGGTACGTCATCCTGCGTCCCATCGGCGCCGGTGGCATGGGCCAGGTCGTCGCCGCACAGGCACCGGACGGCTCGATCGTGGCTCTCAAGGTCATCCGTGGCCAGAACCCCGAGCGCCTCTATCGCTTCAAGCGCGAGTTTCGCGCGCTCAGCGCGGTCGATCACCCGAACCTTGTCGCCCTCTACGATCTCGTGCACGTCGAGGACACCCCGGGCGACGCGTCGGGCGGCGTCGTCTTCTTCACGATGGAGCTGCTCGCGGGCCAGCACGTCGTGTCCTGGGTCCGCGGTGGCGCCGCCCGCGGCCGCGCGCTCGATGCCGACGGGCTCAGGCGCCTCGAGCACGCGCTGGTCGGGCTCACCAGCGGGCTCGCGGCCGTCCACGCCCACGGGCTGGTCCACCGGGACGTCAAGCCGTCGAATGTCATGGTCACCGACGTCGGCCGCGTCGCCATCTTGGATCTCGGACTCGTGCACGAGGCCTCCGTCGGTGCGCTCGAGCGCACGGGACACGTCTCCCTCCTCGGGACGCCCCTCTACATGGCGCCCGAGCAGATTGTTCGGCCCGACGATGTCGGGGCACCGGCCGACCTCTATTCGGTCGGCGAGATCGCGTGGGAGTGCCTCACGGGCCTCCCGAGGCTCAGCGACTGCGCCATCGGCGAGCTCATCACCCGCAAGCTGCATGACGCGCCGCTCCCGCCCTCGAGCGTTCTGGCCTCCGTGCCCCCCCATCTGGACGAGCTCTGTCACCGCCTCCTCGCCCGTGAGCCCGCAGACCGACCTGGTGCCGCCGAGATTCTGACGGGGCTTGGGCACGCGGACGTGAGCACGATCGACGTCGACCGCGGGGCGTTGCTCGGCCGAGACACCGAGGTCGCGATGGTGCTCGCGGCGGTGCGCGCGACGCTCACCGGGCTCCCGCAGGTGCTGCTCCTCAGCGGCACGTCGGGGTTTGGCAAGAGCGCGCTCATCGACGTGGTCACGCGTCGCGCTGGTCGCGAGCTCCAGGCCCTCTGCCTGCTGGGCCGCTGCTCGGAGCGCGAGTCCATTCCGTTCAAGGCGCTCGACTCGGCCATCGACGCGCTGGCGATGGTGCTGCGCGACGACTCCACGGACATCGTCGCGCTGTCGTCGGAGGCAGCCTTGCTCGATCTGGCGGCGCTCGCGCGCCTGTTCCCGGTCTTGCGGACCGTGCCCTACGTGCGTGCGATCGACGATCGCGGGCTCGTCGGCTGCGATCCGGTCGAGCTGCGCCGCCGCGCCGGTGAGGCCCTGGCGCGGCTCCTGAACGCTCTCGCTCGACGGCGCCCGGTCATTCTGGCGCTCGATGACCTCCAGTGGATGGATCTGGACAGCGTCCAGCTCCTCGAGTCCGTCCTGCAGCGGCCCGAGCCGCCGCGCGTCACGCTGCTCGCGAGCTTCCGCGAAGGCGCAGACCAGAGCGCCGCCCCGCTCACGCGCCTCGTCGGTCGGCTCCAGGGTGCAGAGACGCTGGTGCTCCAGCGTGTGTCGATTGGCCCACTGCCCGAACCCCAAGCGCTCGTCCTCGCCTCGCAGCTCCTCGGCGTCCTGCCGGACGAGCCTATCGCGGCGCGCATCGCTCGCGAGGCGCAGGGCAGCCCGTTCTTCATCGCGGAGCTCGCTCGTCACGCCCGGGCGCGCGGGGGCCTCACGGAGCACGTGTCTGCGCTGACCTTGGACGGCGTCGTCCGGCTCCGGCTCCAGGCGCTGCCCGAGTCGGCCCGGCGGCTCGTGGCGGTCCTGGCGCTCGCCGGTGGGCAGCTTCCCCGGTCTGTTGCGCTGGACGTGGCGTCCTCTGCGCTCGCCTCCGCCGACCGGGCGACGCTGGCGCGCCTGCGAGCCGAGCACCTCGTCCGGTTCGCTGGGACAGCCCAAGACAGCTCCGACGGCGTCATCGAGACCTATCACGACCGCATCCGCGAGGTCGCCTCACGCGACGCGGCGGAGGCGCTCGGCGACGGCGTGAGCCAGACCCACCTCGCCATTGCCGAGGCGCTGCTGGCGACCGGTACGGCCGACGAGAGCGCGCTCGCCTTGCACTTCCGCAAGGGCGGCGACGCGACGCGCGCCACGCACCACACGCTCGCTGCGGCTGAGCTCGCGGTCGGTCAGCTCGCCTTCGATCGCGCCGCGGAGCTGTTCCAAACGGCGATCGCGCTCGAAACCCTGGACCTCCCGGCGACGACCGCGCTCCGAGCGCGTCGTGCGGAGGCTCTCGCCAACGCCGGCCACCTCCACGCGGGCGCCGTGGCCTACGCCGAGGCCGCGCGCGGCCCCGAGGGCGCAGCGACCGAGGCCGAGCGCACCGAGTGGCTGCGACTGGCCGCGACGCACTTCCTCGCGACCGGCCACGGCGACGAAGGGCGCGCGGTCCTCGACGAGGTGCTTCAGCGCGTCGGCTTCCGCCTCACGCGTGGGATGCCGCGCACGGTGGCCGCACTGCTCGGTCAGCGTCTGCTGCTGGCGTTTCGGCCGCTGGCGCTCCCGAGGCCTCGAACGCAGGCGCTGGATCCGCGCGACGCGGCGCGCATGGACGTGTGCTGGACGGCCACACGTGGCCTCGTGTTCGTCGATGGCCTGACGTCGGCGGTCTTTCACGCACGCCATCTGCGCCTGGCGCTCGCGAGCGGCGATCCCGTGCGCGCCGCGGCCGCCATTGGCTTCGAGGCGTTCGTCAAGGTCGTGATGAAGGGCGTGCGCGGTCTGGCGGAGTTCGAGCGCATCGTCAGCCGGCTCGAGGCCTCGCCCGAGGTTCAGGCCAGCCCCTACGCCATGGGGATGATGTCCCAGTTCCGTGGGACGGCGCATTTCCACGATGGTCGCTTCGAGGACGCCATTACGTCCTTCGGACGGGCCATCGACATCCTGCGATCGCAGTGCGTCGGCCAGCTCCACGAGGTGGGACCTATCGTCGCCCACCGCGCAACGATGCTGCTGTACGCGGGCCTGCCCGGGGACATCCGCGCCACGTCGTACGCAATTCTTCGCGAGTGCGCCGAGCGGCCCAACCCCTACGAAGAGGGCTACGCTCGCGGTCTGCTAGGCAACCTGGGCCTGTTGTCGCTCGATCGCGTGGAAGAGGCGGCCGAGCAGATGGCCCTCTATGAGCGCGACGCGCCCCGCCGATTCGAGGTGCACTACTTCAACTGCGCCACGCAGCAGTCGGCCCTCCTGCGCTACCGCGGTGACGGCCTCGCGGCGTGGCAACGGCACCTACAGGACGAACCCGTCATCCGAAAGCTGATGTTCTTCCGCACACCCATGGTCCTGACGGAGTTCCATCGCAGCCGTGCTGAGAATGCGCTTGCGTGGGCCGCCCAGGCCAAGGATCCGCGGCCGGCGCTGGCGCAGGTGGGCCCCGCGGCGCGCCGCTGCCTCGCGCAGCCTCTGCCGATGGGAAAGGGCTTCGGCCATACGTTCCTTGCCAGTGCGGCGGCGCTCGAAGGACGCACCGATGCGGCGGTCTCGCACCTGCGACAGGCCGTTGCTGTCTACGAGGCGCTCGCCATGCGCTCGATGCTGGCCGCAGCTCGGCGTCGGCTGGCGGCGCTCGTCGGCGGTGATGAAGGGCGCGAGCTCGTCGCAGCCGCCGACGCCTGGTCGACCGCCGAGGAGATCGTACGATCGGACCGCCTGACCGAGATGGTGGCGCCCGGATTCGTAAGGCAACACTGACCTGGCCGGACCGGCCGAGGAGAAGTTGACGATGGACACAGACACGCTCGAGCGCGCCCGCGCGCTAGCCCGACCGCTCGCCGCTCCCGCCGGTACCGGCACCACACACGCGCAGGCGTCGGCGATCACCGGAGAATTGGCGCGCCTCTTCGGCCACGTACCGCCGAGCCCGTCGGGCGGGGCGCAGCCGATGGACGAAGCCGTCGGGACCATCGACACGCGGGTCACGGTCCTGGTCCTGCCGTCTGAGCAGGTCCGCCAGCTCCTGCCGGCCGGCCTCGAGCTCGCCCCGCAGCCCGTGGTCCCCTGGGGTTGGCACCCGGTGTTCGTCCTGTGCTCCCACGACGTCTTCAAGCCCTGGTTTGCCACCATGGACTACCAGGAGATCATGATCGGGGTGCCGTGGGTGCAGATGACGCACCCGCTCGCGCCGTACCCCGGCCCGTTCATCTACATGCCGCGGCTCTACCTCAATGACCTGCTGCCCTGCGAGATGGGGGTCCACCTCTACGGGTTCGAGAAGCAGATGGCGACCATCGCCGTGGCAGAGATGCCCGGTCTGGCCACGGTCATCGCGACGCCCGAGGGCGCCAGCGCTCCGGTGCTCAGCGGCACGTTCACCGAGATCGCGGGACAGGCGCCCCAGCCGGCCTCGGCGTTTCCGAACGCAACCATCGTGCGCCAGCTCTTCGAGCAGCCAACCATCTCGCAGGCGCTGCACATCGTGGATCCACAGTCGTTTGACTCCAAGCTTCCGGGGCCGTTCCTCGGCAGCACCGTCGTGCTCCAGTTCGATGGCCAGGGCGCAACGATCCAGCCCATCACCGCTTCACTGACCATCGACGCGGGCCTCACGCCGGCTGGAATCCCGCCCGGCACCTACAGCTCTGCGGGCCTCGACAGCACGCCGCTCGGCGCCTTCCGCTTGCAGTGTGTCCAGGTCGTCTCACTCCCCGGTGCGTGCGCTGACGTTGTCTATCCGCGGCCGGCCGCGACGCGCAAGCTCAAGGTGGCCGTCTTGGGCGGCGGCCCCGCGGCGTGCGCCGCCGCGCTCCAGCTCGCGGCCCAGCCCGACCGCTACGAGGTCTCCGTCTACACCCAGGGGCATCGCCTGGGGGGCAAGTGTCAGTCGTGGCGTAATCCGAATGAGGGCTGGCGCATCGAAGAGCATGGTCTGCATGCGCTGCTGGGCTTCTACGAGAACGCCTTTACGGTCGTCCAGCTCGCCTACGACCACGCCTTCGAGACCGTCGCCAAGGGCGAGGTGCTCTACGGCCAGGCCTTCATCCCTGAGCCCAACAACGGGACCATGGTCTTGCGCCATGGCCAGTGGACATATTGCCCGTCCCCGCTGCCGTCGAGCGCCTCGCCAAACGCGTCGACCGCGAGCGGCGCCCACGGGAGCGCCATGGTGACCGTGCTCGAGGCGCTGGCCGAGCGCGTCCTGACGTACGTCGATGCCGCGACGCGTGAGTCCCCGAGCAGCCACGTGCTGTTCCTAGAGGTCGAGGCCGCCGTCAAGTCGCTGAAGACCGAGCTCATGTCCGTCGCGATCCGGCTCGTCGACGATCTTTCGAAGGGCCCCCTCGAACTCATCGACCAAGGCCTCGCCGCCATGCTCGCTGCGTCACGTGACGCACTTGCGCTGCTCATCCATCACAACCCGTTCGTCTCGACGTATCTGTGGTTCCTCTGGAACGGCATCGACACGATGCTCACCATCTTCGTGGGCCTCCTGCGCCACCCCGTCAGCAACCTCGCGGAGCTCGACTCGGTCGACTTCCGCGACTGGCTCAGGCAGAACGGGCTCCACGAGGACGCTGATGAGTCGTGGTCGTGCATCGATCAGGTCTACGAGACCCTCTTTGCTCACCAGCTCGCTGGCGCCCAATGCGGCCCGCTCATCACCGACGTCAAGCCGGCGTCGCTCGCCTGCGGCGTCGCCATGCGCTGGTTCTTGCTGGAGAGCTTCGGCTATCACGGCGCTCCGGCGTATCGTTTCGAGTACAGCTGCGCTCAGACGATGATGACGCCGTTCTACCTGGCACTGCAGCGGCTTGGTGCGCGTGTGCACTTCTTCCATCAGGTGACCGGCCTCGCGGTCTCGGGTTCGGGCGTCGAGCGTGGGCTCACGTCCATCGCGCTCGTGCAGCAGGCCGAGGTGACGGCCGGCTCTGATCGCTACGCCCCGCTCATCCCCATCACGGTCCCCGGCAACCCGCCGGAGCTCCCGGACTGGCCCATGGAGCCTCATTGGTCGCAGCTCACCAACGGGCCCCAGCTCAAGGCCCAGGGCGTCGACTTTGACGATATGTGGTCGACCGCTGGCGCCCGGTTCGCTCGGCCGCTCGTCTTGCAGCGTGGGCGCGACTTCGACCTCTGCGTACTCGGGATTCCGCTCGGCGCGCTGCCGCTCATCGACTCGCCGCTCACGCAGCCCACACGCTCGGACGCCGACCCGCGATGGGCCGCCATGGCCAACGGCACGGCGCTCACGCAGACCATGTCGTTTCAGCTCTGGCTGTCGACCGCCGCGAGCCAGCTCATCAGCGGCAAGACCCGCGGCCTGCTCACGTGCTTCGCCGAGCCCGAGCCGAGCTACGGCGATTTCACGCACCTGTTGTCCCATGAGAACTGGAAGGTCGCGACGCCCAAGTACGTCGCTTACTTCACCGGCTCCTCCGTCTCGGGGAAACCGCCGCTGCCGCCTGATTGCGGCTCGAACTA
Source organism: Pseudomonadota bacterium (assembly GCA_005776585.1). Classification (GTDB taxonomy): domain Bacteria; phylum Myxococcota_A; class UBA9042; genus SXOX01. The sequence goes on from SXOX01000040.1 coordinate 18,406, forward strand.
CCCGACTCAAGCGCACCAGGCGTGGGCCGTCCAGGTCGAGGCCTGGCTCCGCGCCAACTACCGGCTCTTCTTCGACGGCCCTGCCACGCCGTCCACCTTCGAGGGGTTCCTCGAGCTGTTGTGCACGGAGGACTCAACGGCGCAGGGCGTCGGGCGGCTGCTCGCGCAGCACCTCATCGCGGACGTCCAGCCGTCGAATCTGTACGTGCTCAGCCAGCCGTCACCGAAGCCGGTGCGGCTCGGCCAAGGCGAGTCCGCGGTCGGCGGGCTGATCCTGTGCGGCGACTGGACGCGCACCGACATGAACTGCGGTTGCGTCGAGGCCGCGACGACGTCGGGCCTGCTGGCGGCACGCGCGATTAGCAATGAGCCGCGGAGTTACTGGCGGCCAGGGTTCTAGCCTCACGATGTGCTCGCGAGCAGCGCCACATCGCACACGCGCTCAGTGCGCTGAGGCGTTCTCCGCCATCGCGTCGGCACGCGTCGTCAGGGCCGCCGTGCCATTGGCCGGAAGCGAAACCGTGAACACGGTCCGTCCTGGCTCGCTCGAGACCGAGATGCTCCCGCGATGGCGCTCGATGATTTCGCGTGAGATCGAGAGGCCGAGGCCACTGCCTTCCCCTTGGGCCTTGGTCGTATAGAACGGCTCGAAGATGCGCGGCAGTACGTCTGAAGGGATTCCTGGTCCTGAGTCGGCCACCTGCACCATCACGAGGTCCGCTTCCCGCACAAGTGAGAGTTCGAGGCGGCCCCTGTAGTTCATGGCCTGCAGTGCGTTGTGTACTAGGTTTGTCCAAACTTGATTGAGCTCTTCGTGGCGCGCGGGGACGAGACCGGGGTCGCGGAAGTCGCGCACGAGCTCGACGCCGTGCTTGATTTGATTGTGATACAGGGTAAGAACGGTCTCGAGGTTCTCTGCGAGTACGCCCGGCACCGGCTCGCCCCCGACCGACCCTGGGTGAGCGTATGCCTTCAACGCGAAGACAATCTTCGCGGCACGGTCAGCCGCGGTGCGGATGGTGCTGTTGTTGCGCCGTAGCGACGCCAAATCCGTCGCGCTGCGCAAGAGGACATCGGCGCGCGGCGAGCGCAGCAGCGGCACGTGGCGGTCGATGTCGGCCGCGAGGCCCATCGAGACCAACGCGCGGGCGACCTGGCGAGCTTCGGGGATCGACCGCGACGTGAGTCGGGCCTCCACTTCGGAACGAAGGGAGCGTTCCTCGCGGGACGTCAGCGCCGTCCGAGCCGTCTCGCTCGTCTTCAGAAGCGCTCGAAGGCCGTCAACCTCCTCGGCCGACGCTGCCGCGAGGACGCTGGGCAGCTCGTCGAGCGTCTGGTCGAGCGCAGTCGCGCTGTTGCCCACCGAGGCCCCGATTGCGCCCAACGGCGTGTTGAGCTCGTGTGCCACGCCGGCAACGAGTTGGCCCAGCGCAGCCATCTTCTCGCTGTGGACCAGGGCGTGCTGCGACCGCGCGATCTGCTCGTTCTTTCGGCTCAGCTGCTCGTTCGCCAGGTCTCTGAGATGAAGCATGTACATTGTAATGCCGAAGACTGTGGCCGCCACTGTTGCGATGTTCAGCGCGAAGGAGAAGGGGCCGAGGCCGTTCTTCCCGAAGCTCTCGGGAGGCGTCAGGTACGGGTCGATGGCGCCCGAGACGACCGTCAGCAGCAGAAAGACGATGAGCCACCCAAAGGAGGCCCGCTTGCTCTCGAACGAGAGGGAGCACACGAGCGACAGCATGCTCCAGATCATCATCGCTCCGCTCGAGACGAAGCCGCCGAGGCTCCACTGAAAGAGAAAGGGCAACAGCAGGCTGATGAAGACCTGGATGGTCCGTGCTATTGCGAACTTCTTGGTCCGCCAGAGAGCGAAGAAGTTGACCGCCGTAACGATTGTGTAGCCGTAAGGGATGGTGCTCGGCCAGTAGAGCCCGCTGAGGACGGACAGCGTCCCCCAGATCATGCCGCCGAGGCTCATGCCGGCGCCGGTGATGAGGAGGAATCGATGCCGTTGCCGTTCGTCGTCGCTGTCGGTCGGTCGGTCGGCTAGTCCTCCGAGGCGACTGATCGTGGACCAAGCGCCCCCCATCAGACCAGCGTCTCCATCGTCGATGCCTGCAGGATCGCGTCGCGTAGCTCTTCGGGTTGCCACGGCTTGAAGAGAATTCGGTGCGCGGAGGCCTCGGAGCGTACGCGCTCGAGCGCGAGAGGATCCGCCTGTCCCGTCAGCATGATGCGACCGGTGTGCGGGTAGGCGAGGCGCAGCTGCGCGAGGAACTCGTCCCCGCGCTGACCCGGCATGAGCCAGTCGGACACCACGACCGCTACCTCCACGCGCGCCTCGGCGAGCTCACGGAGCAACTCCCACGCCTCTTCGGCGCTCTCTGCCGTTTCGAACTCGACGACGCTCGACCAGAACCGCCGAAGTTGCTCACTCAGACTATCGAGCACCGTCTTCTCGTCATCGACCAGGAGAATCACGCTTCGTCGAATCATCACTTGCCTCCGATGCATCACTTCACAAGCAATTGGGTCGCGCCATCCCAATCGGAGGGCAGCCCGCGGCGTACGGCATCCTGGACCCGAGCCAAGTGCCATCGGAAGGCCGGGTCGCACGGATCGTCCTGCGCGAGTTGCTCGAATGACGCCTCAGCTTCTGCGAGGTCCCCGGCCTGAAACCGCGCGAGGGCCTCCGCCAGAGCGCTTGCGGTCGCCAACTTGCGCTCGCGCTCGTCCGGCGGCAAGGGGTCGAGCACCTCATAGAGGCGTGTCGGCTCCGAGCGTCCCTTCACCCGCACGTAGTCCACATATCGCAACGCGTACCGGCTCGGATCGATGAGCGCGCGCCTGGTCTCATCGGTCAGAAGCAACGGGCCGAGCCGCTTCGTGAGCTGCTCGACTCGCGCGGCGAGGTTGACCGGGTCACCGACCACGCTGCACTGCAGCCGCTCGTCGCCGCCGATGATGCCCATGAGGCACTCGCCTGTCGTCATTCCGATGCCAATGTGAAGCGGTGGGTCACCGCGCTGCTCCCGGTGCAGGTTGTGCTCGGAGAGCGACTGGAACGAGGCGATTGCCGCCGCCAAGCCCGCGTCGGCGCCGTTGCCAAACAGGGCCACGATGGTGTCGCCGGCGATGTTGTCGACGAAGCCGCCGTGAGCGTGGATCGGTGGCTCCATGGCCAGCAGATATTCATTGATCCACGCCAAGTTGTCTGCGGGAGTGCGTCCCTCGACGAGGGTCGTGTACGAGCGGATGTCCGAGTAATACACCGTTACCGTGCGGACCACGTGGTCGCCCCGCTCGACTTGCGAGAGCTCGGAGCGTCCAATCAACGACAAGAACGAGAACGGCACGAAGCGCGTGGCGGCGCGGTGAGCCACCGCCAGCTGGCGCTGGTGTTCGCGCACCAGGCGTTCGGACTCGAAGCTCCTGGCCGCCTCGCGCACGGTCAGCGTGAGATCGTCCCGGCTCCACGGCTTCGAGATATAGCGATAGAGCGCCGCACCGTTGATCGCGTGGGCGACTGCGTCGAGGCCGGCTTGCCCGGTGAGCAGGATCGTGCGCGTGTCGGGCAGGCGTTCATGGACGCGGACGAGTAGCTCGTCGCCTTTCATGCCTGGCATGATGTGGTCGCTCACGACGACAGGAACCGGGATGCTGCGCGCTCGGAGATCGTCAAGGATCTCCAGTGCCTCAGTAGCACTTTCTGCCACCTCGACGTCGTACCCGGCCAGTTCGCGCTCGAACTGCTCGCGCAAGCTGTGCAGTACGATGGGCTCGTCGTCGACGCAAATGATGACGGGGTTGCGATGCACACTGTTCACCGTGGCGTTCTCCCCGCTCTGTCGCGTCCTTGGCCTGGCCGCCTCCCAAGGGACCGGCTCATGGTGCCGGCCGGAGCCTCCGCCGTCCTTGCCGAACACGCCAACAGTCTTGACCGATCGCGCCATCGCGTCGTAAGTTGGCTCATGGCCATCACACGCGCGGTGCTCCCCGTTGTGGGCTTCGCCAACATGGTCGGGCTCCCTCCGCACGTGCTTCTCCGGGCCGCCGGAATCGACCCGGTCCAGCTAGCGACACCGGACATCGACCTGCGCCATTCGCAGGAACTGCGCCTCTGGTCCACGTCGGCGCGGCTCACAGCCGATGCCGACTTCGGCCTTCATTTTGCCGAATGGCTGGCGCCGCGGGCCGAGGACACGTTCGACCTCCTCGCCTTCGCTCTCCGAAGCTGTGCGACGCTGGGCGACCACTATCGGCGCGCAGCCCGGTACGTTCGTCTGGTGCACTCGGGGGTCAAGCTCGCCCTCGAAGAAGACGGCGACGTGGCCCGCCTCGTTCACGGTCATGCCAGGGAGCCCTCGAGTTCGGCGCGCCATCCGGTAGAGGCATTCCTCGCGATCGCCGTGCTCGCCGGACGCCTCGCGACTGGGGTCGACTTCACCCCAATCGAGGTGTGCTTTGCGCACCCGCGTCCCAACCGTGTCAGTGAGCACGAGCGCATCTTTCGGGCGCCGGTACGCTTTGGTTGCGTGCGCGATGAGCTCCTGCTCGAGCGCGAGCTGCTGAATCGACCTCAACGACACGCGGAGCCACGGCTGCTGGCGCTGCTCAGTCGACAGCTTGATGGTGCATTGGCTGTGCGTCCGGATCCAAACCGGTTCTCCGAGGCGGTCCGAGCCGCCATGATGAGCGAGCTGCCGGATCGAGAGCCGTCCATGGCCGCCGTCGCGGCCCGTCTTCACATGAGCACGCGCACCCTCCAACGACGGCTTCAAGACGAGAGCGTGACCTTCGCCGGAGCGCTCACCGAGCTCCGACGCGATCTGGCCATCCGCTACCTTGCCGATGAGCGCATGGCCATCGGAGAGGTCGGGTTCCTCTTGGGCTTTGGAGACGCGACCGCGTTTCACCGGGCGTTTCGGCGTTGGACCGGCACAACGCCCTCCGCCCACCGGCGCGAAGCGCGTGAGCGACGTTGACCGAGAGCGCCGCCATGGCGTGCCAAGCCAATGGATCTGGCGCGTTGTGCAATACGGAGGATTTCTGAGTCAGGTAGTGTGAACCCGTGGTCGCTCCTGCACCCACCAACGAAGGCACGCGGCAAGGGCTCGAACGCTTCGGGTTCGTCGCCCTCTCCGCCCTGCTCGTGGCGCCGGTGGTGACACAGGGCCTGTGGCGGCCGCTCGGGCATGTGCTCGGGCCCGGGGGCACGTCGCTCGGGCTGATCGGCGCCTCGCTCATCGTCGCCGGCGCTGTCGTGGTCGCGGCGCGAATCGCCAGGGGCCGCGCGGCGTGGCCCCTGGTGGCCGCCGCAGTCGCTGGCATCGGAGCGACGCGGCTGCTCGCGCCCGGTACCGCAGGCCTCCTCAGCCTCGTCGCTACTGGGGCCGTGATCGTGCTGCTCGTCCGTCACGTCGCCCCTCGCCTCCCTTCAGCATTCGATGGGCTCGTCCGTCAGCACCCGTGGGTAGCCGCCATCTACGCTCTCATGGCCGTTGTCAGTGTCATCTCCACGGCGCGCGTGAGCGTCTACCTCGGCGATCCCGACCGCACCGATCTCCAGTCGATCCCCGGCGACGCGTTCGTCGAGCGACACAGCTGCTTGACTGCCTATGTCCGCGCCGCGTCGCTGGCACGGCAAGGCGCGGTCAACATCTACTCGGACGATTGGTGGCATGGCTCAAACGGCCTCCCGGCGCTGCCCGACGGGGTCGACGCACCGTATGCGCCCTTCGCTCTCGACAACTTCAGCTACCCGCCGCCGTTCCTCTTGGTGGCCTCGGTCCTCGCGCCGCTGGAGGGCGACTTCCTCGCCCAGCGCGCGTTGTGGTTCGGCCTCAACGGTGTGCTCGTGGCGATGGGTCTGTGGATTGTCGCACAATGGCTGAGAGGGCCAGGCGCACACCGGGCCCTCCTTCTGGCGCCGCTGCTCTTTGGCAGTGTTCCCTTCCTACTCACACTGCAGATCGGCAACTTCCACCTCGTGGCGACCGTGCTGACCATCCTCGCGATGGTCGCGTTCGATCGCGGTCGCGTCGCTACGGGCGGCCTGCTGCTTGCGGTCACCATCCTCTCCAAGATCTCACCGGGCATCCTCGGCGTGTGGCTCCTCGCGCGACGCTACGCCCGGGGTATCTTCGTCACGGCCGCGGTCGGGGCCCTCTTGCTCGCCGTGTCCACGCTCTGCTTCGGTGTCGAGCCGCTCGCGTCCTTCGTACGCCATGCTCTGCCTCGCCTCAGCACGGGACGGGCGTTCCCGTTCATCGACACCGAGAGCGGAATCATGACCAACATGGCGCCCTTCGGTCTCCCGTTCAAGCTGCGCTACCTCGGACTCGACATCCACGAGCCGTGGGTCGTCGGCCAATGGATCGGCCGTGTCTACACTGCATTTCTCTTCGGTCTGGCGCTCGTCGCGGCGCGCAAGCGGGGCGATCGGCGCGAGAACGCCATGACATGGATGGCGCTCCTCGCACTCGCGTCGCTCCAGAGCCCATTCTCGCCGGCATACGCGATGCTCGCACTCCTGTGGGCCACGACCCTGCTCGCCGTAGAGGTTCGGGGACTCGGCGGCTCGCTCGGACTCGGCGCGCTCTGGATGCTCGTGCTCGGCGCGCCGCCCCTCCCGACGCCATCCATTCGTGTCGTTCAGGTGCTGCTCCAAACGGTCGTCGCATTGGTTGCGTGCACGTGGCTCGTCGTGCGACCGGCGCGCCCGCCCCAGGGCACCACTCTCGGGCACATCTCGTCGCTTTCGGAGGTATAGATGAAGGTATGTGTCATTGGAGCCGGCCCTTCGGGGCTCACGACCGTGAAACAGCTGCTCGATGAGGGGCACGACGTCCTTTGCTTCGAGAAAGGACAGGACATTGGCGGCATCTGGCAGCGGAGCGGTGACCCCTCCGCCGATGCCGAGGACATGAAGGTATTTGATAGCCTGGTCCTCACGATTTCGGCCAAGTTGATGGGCTACTCGGACTTCATGGTGCCGGGTGACCGCGTGTTCTTCACCCACGCCGAGTACCGCCGCTACCTCGATTCATACGCCGAACGGTTTGGCCTGCGGCGTTACATTCGCCTCGAGGCGCCGGTTCGGGACGTGCGTAAGGGCGACGACGGTCGATGGACCGTCACGGCGACCGTCAACGGCGCCGAGGAGCGGCACGTGTTCGATGCCGTCGCGGTGTGCAGCGGCCCGTTCCAGACGCCGGAGACAAAGAGTGTCCCGGACTTGGACAAGTTCACTGGCGAAGTCGTGCACTCGTCTACCTACCGCAACAACCGACGATTTGCGGGCAAACGTGTGCTGGTGGTGGGTCTCGCCGAGTCGGGTGCCGACATCGTGCGCGAGGTGTCGGATGTCGCCTCCGAGTGCACGCTCTCGATTCGCTCCTACTCGTTCATTCTCCCGCGCATGCACGACGCCAAGTATGCCACGGACGCGACGGCGACGCGGGTTCTCGTCTACGATCACTTCGTGCGCTCCGTGCGTACTCCGTTGCCGGTTCCTGCACTCCACGGCGATTCGGCGCTCTCGCGGTTCGCGTTCCACGCTGCGGCGTGGGCCTATCGGCTGACGGTCGACCTTTTCGACGCCGTCGCCAGTCGCGTCCTTCGCAGGCGACCCGAACCGACCACGCGCCCGGGCCTCAACATCATGGGTCAGCCCGCCGACCCGCCCAAGCTCGATATCGATTGCACCTGGACCGCCGAACACATCGATGCGATCAACGAATGGAACAAACGATCGCACGGCGGCAAGAGCAACTGGAGCCAGCGGATCATCTTCTCGAAGAATGTCAGCTTCATCCCAAACCTCGTGAACGGAAGGCTCGTCGTCAACGACAGCGGCATCGAGCATATCTCGGGCCGGCATGTGGCCTTCAAGGACGGCCGCTCAAACGAGTTCGACGCGATCGTGCTCTGTACTGGGTTCGTCAAGAACTTCTCAGCGCTCGGCCCGGATCTGGCGGTTCCCGAAAACAACGTCCGCAACCTCTACAAACACGCATTTCCGGCGCGTCACGGTGGGCGCCTCGCGTTCATTGGGTTCGTCCGCCCGTACACTGGGGGTATCCCGATCGTGTCGGAGATGCAGGCCCGTTACTTCGCTCTCATCTGCAGCGGCAAGCATCAGCTGCCGTCCGACGTCGAGCAGCGCATCGCGCGCGAGAAGGCGTGGGAGGACGAGATGGTCTCGCTCAGCCTCCGTCACCCGGAGACCATTCCTTCACAGGCCATCTTCATCGACGGGATCGCCAAGGAGATTGGCTGCCTCATGCCGCTGTCGCAGCTGCTACTGCGGCCCAGACTGCTCGTCCGTCACTGGTTCTACCCGTTCAACCAGGCATGTTACCGGCTGACAGGACCGCATGCCGACCGCGACAACGCGCTATCGGAGCTCATGAACGACAAGGATGGACCAGGCAGTGTGCTCTCGCGGGCGACTCTCCTGCTCGCCCTTCTCGTGATGCCGAGCTTCATTCGCCCAAAGTATGTGATGTTCGACCACCCACCGCGGCGGGCGCTGCAGGATACCGACGTGCCGCGGTAGAGGCCCGTCTGCGTCGGAAGTTCAGCGCATGACGCGGTGCGGATGTGGCCTGTCGATACGGGCGAAGGCCAGGAGCCCGCCGCGGAGCCCTCGCCCGAAGGCCGCTACATCCCCTCGCAGACGTAGCTGGAGGTCTCGATCCAGCTCGGCCCGAGCTCTGGGACCTGGCCCTGGCCGCGCTTCACGAGGCGCCCCGCGGCGTCGTAGGCGCGCGACTCGAACCACCCGGAGTCAGGATGCGACGTATTGTGCACGCGATGCAGCGTCTCCCGACCCGCGGCGTCGTAGTCCCAGGCCTCCACGGACGAGGACTTCGGCCCGTTCTCGACCAGGCGGACCACGAGCCGCCCCGCCGCGTCGAACCACTGCGATCGCAGCATGTCGGGCACGTCACCGGCCTCCCCTTGGGCCGGCGGCGTGACGCGCTCCTCCAGGACGCGCCCGGCTGCGTCGAGCCGGCGGGAGCGCTGCGTCGACGACGTGGGCTCCTTCAGTGTGGAGGTCGGTGCCTGGACGGCCGGAGCCAACGTGTCCCACGGCTCGGCCTGAGCGAAGCGCGCGTGCGCGACGCCGCGTCCCAGCGCGTCGAGCGTCCATCGCTCGATCTCGGCCGTCGTCTCGCCGATGCGGAGCTCGCGCTCCAACAGCCGGCCGCTAGCGTCGCGCATGAACCGCAGCGTCCGGAGAACCGTGCCTGGCGCGTCGGCGTGGCGCACCGTGTCGTCTACGAGCGCGTCGTCGGCGAAGCGTCGCTCACGGATCAGGGTTCGCGGAGCAGTGGACGCTGCGTCGGTCGGCTCGACCGCGAGGCGCTCGGTCACCATGCGGCCCTTTGCGTCGTAGGTCAGGTCGAAGCGCGCCGAGGTGTGCGGCACGTACACGGCGAGCGCGTCCCAGTTGCTGCCGACACCCGCGTGCCCGTACCAGGCGGTGCCGCCGCCGCCATAGCCGTAGTAGCCGTAGCCATAGCCGTACCCGTAGTAGCCGTAGTAGCCGTAGGCGTAGGGGCTGTACGTCGCCTCGTCGGCCGTGGCGGTCGGGTCCTTCCATTGGACGTCCAGCGCGTAGTCGGCTTCCGGGTAGCCGTGGCCAATCGCCGTCGGGATCGGCTGGCACTCCTCCGTCGCGGCCGGCATGGCGTCCGCCCACGCGGGCCCTGCGTTGGCCGAGTAGCCGCAGCCGTAGCAGGCGCCTGCGCCGTTCGAGCCCGTGGGCGAGTCGTAGCTGTCGAGCCGGCCGGGCGTCCCGCCGACGCCCAGGTGCACCTCCGCGCTCCGAGCCTCCAGCGTGCCGTCATCGCGCCAGGTCCACGTCTCCGTGATCGACGGCTTGCCCTTGACCCGACGATCGACGCGGGCCGGCCGGCCGACGCTGTCGTAGACCCACGCGGCCTCCGCCACGGTCGTCGCTTGCGCGCCGGTGCGATGGATGGCGGTGACCAAGCGGCCCTGAGCGTCGTAGGTCCAGGACTGGTCTTGCGTCTTCTCGCTCGGGCTGCGTGTGTCGACGCGTCGGACGAGGCGCCCGTGCTCCCAATCCTGCGTGACGCGGTAGACGTAGACGGTCTTGTTGCCGCTCCCGCCAAGCGAGATCGTCTCGTAGAGCGTGAGGTGGCCCTCCGCGTCGAACGCGCGGACCTCGCCGTAGTTCATCTTCCCCTGTGAGTCGAGGTATTGCATTCCCGTCAACCGTCCAGCCGCGTCCAGCAGATAGCGTGTCATGGAGCTGACCTTGCCTGCCGTGATGTGGCGGACCGTGACCATCCCGAGCTCGCGCACGTACTCGACCGCCGTGTCAGCGATGCCGTCGGCGTTCGCATCCTGGGTAATGCCCATCAGCCCGCAGGCGTCGCCCACGAGGACCGGGACTTCGCCGATCTCCGGCGGCTCGAACGCGACGGCCTTGGGTCCGCACAGCGACAGAGCGCCCGCGGCCTTGCCGAGGGAGGCTCCGGGCGAGCTCCCGCCGGAGGCCGCCGTCGTGGTCGGGCTCGACCCCGGAGATTCGACGAAGAGCACACCAGGCTCGGACACGGCGTTACAGCCCGACGCCACGAGCCCAGACACCGCGGCTGATGCGAGCCAGAGACGGAATTGCAGCATGAATCACCTCCTGCGGGTCGTCCCCGCGACGAAGGCAGGATGCGCGACCACAACTGTCGCGTCCATCCGGATGTTCTCTTCTGTATTATAGTATCAGGCCGGATAATCAGATGTGCCAAACTCGGGTCGATCACGGACGACTGAAGAGTGGCTCGATGGTCGCCCGCATGACGAAGAGGTGGTTCGCGTCGTCCGCCAACGACTGGAACCCGAACCTCCCGTAAAAAAACCGAGCCGTCGTGTCCTTGGCGTCCACGAGAAACGCCGCCCAGGCAACTTCGCTCTCGAGGGACCGAGCCATCGCGTCCATGAGAAGGTGGGCCCCGAGACCGCCTCCCCGGGCATCGACGTGGACCGCGAGCCGACCGAGTCGCACGGCGGGGACGGTCGGGTAGCGGGGCATCTTCTTCGCCAACGCAGCCGGGAGCCTGTCGAGCAGGACCGACGCCATCGAGAGCGTGTAGAAACCGTGGAGGACACCCAGAGTCGTGTGCTCCGCAACGAAGACGGTTGCGATATTCCTGCGGGCATCCTGCGTCGCGTGGTGCTTCAGGTAGCGGTCGAGCGCCTCGACGCCACAGTTGAACGCATCCCGGTCGTGCCGGGCCTCGAACGGGACCACCCGGTAGCGTTGGCTTGGAGGAGCCCCCGGCATCAGGTGGCGTCAGCCCGATAGCGCTGTGCCGCCTCCTCCAACGCCGGCACCGCGGCGGGCGGGTTGAGCAGGGCCTCGGCGAACGCAATCTGGTCCCGCCCTGACAGCTCCAGCACCTCGTTCTCCCGGATCACCCGGCGAGCCGCGTCGAACGCCGACGCCACGACGAAGTCCGTGAGGCTGCGCCCCTGAAGTGAAGCTGCACGCAGGATGATCGACTTCAGTTCACCCGGGATGCGGGCTTCGAGCCTGTCGGTCCTAGAGTTCGTCTTGACGGTGCGCATGGTCCCCTCAATCGTCGGATCGTATCGTACGGCGAACTGCCGTACGCGTCAAGTCCCCAAGACTGTCGCGTCACCCAGAACTCATCGAGAACTCTTGCGTGTTTCGGGCGCAGCGCCCTTTCGGCCCCAAATTGATGGGGGCCTTGCGGCGCAGAGGGAAGTTCCTCATCGTGGCCGAGCAGGCGGGCCATGATCACGAGTCGGCTCACGAGCAACGCGCAAACGACGATTCCCCAGAGTGTTCGGCGCTCCCTACGCCTTCGCCCCGGAGATCGCCTCGCGTACGCCCTGGAGGGAGAGCGAGTGATTCTGACGCGGGTGGAGGCACCCGAGGCGGATGATCCGTTCGCCACGTTCTCGGAGTGGGACTCTGGGGCTGATCGCCGCGCGTATGCCAAGCTCTTGCGTCTTCGATGTGGTCAAGGTTCCCTTTCCCTAAAGAACGACGAGATGAGCTGCACGCTCCTCGGTCGTCGCGAGAAGGTGCCCGATGCTGTACTGCCCCCGACCGAACGTGACCGCTTGACAGCTTGGCATCGGACCAGGCAGGAGCGGTTACATGTCGAGAAAGCGCAGAACCCATCGTACTCCCGAGCAGAAGGCCTCCCTCCTTCGGGAGCATCACCTCGAGAAGAAGCCCGTGTCGGACGTGTGCGAAGCAGCGGATGTCCAGCCGAGCCTCTTCTACTACTGGCAGCGGCAGCTGTTCGAGAA
>SXOX01000041.1 GCA_005776585.1 Pseudomonadota bacterium
ACAACTATATGTCGCTGTAAGTCGAGTGAAAGACTTAGATAACCTCACCTTCTTACGTAAAGAACAAGTAACAACAGATAACTTAATAGTAAATGAACAGGTAAAAGAGTTTTATGGAAGATCGAGAAGGCCGCCCCCGAGGTGCAGAACGTCCTGCTCCAGCTCTTGGAGGAGGGGCTCGTGACCGACGGGCGCGGCCGCCGTGTGCGCTTCTCCAACACGGTCGTCGTGCTCACCTCCAACCTCGGGCAGTCCGAGCTCAACGAACAGAAGCGCCAGGTCGGCTTCAACGGGGGCTCGGCCGCTGTACCCCTCGATCGCGCGCTGGACGCGGCCCGCAAGGCGCTCGCGCCGGAGCTCTGGAATCGTATCGACGAGAAGCTCGTCTTCCGTCCGCTCGTGGAGGCCGACGTACGCCGGATCGCGCGGCTGCTCCTCGAGGACAGCTCCGCGCGGCTCAAGGCCGATCGCGGCGTGACCTACACCGCCAACGACGACGTCGTGGACCTGCTGCTACGGCTTGGCGGCTTCGACGCGCGATTTGGCGCCCGTCCGATGCGTCGCAAGGTCGCTGAGATCGTCGAGGCGGAGGTCGCCGACGCGCTGCTGTCTGGGCGGGCAGGCACCGGCAAGGCGCTGCACGTCCGCGTGAGCGGCGATCGCGTCACGGTCGACGCGACTGCGTAGGCGGGCCCGGAACAGCTCCGGGCCCCACGCTACGCGACGCTACGCTGACGTTAGGGCTTGGGGAAGTACTTCTTGAAGATGGGCTTGAGCGCGTCGGGAGTGAACCCGCCGCCCTCGTACTTGCGCCCATTGATGTAGAAGCTCGGCGTACCCCGGATGCCGGCCTTGTTGGCCTCGTCCATGTCCGCCTTCAGAGCCGCCTTGGTCTTGTCGCTCGCGATGGACGCCTTGTACTTGTCCATATCGAGGCCAATCGCCTTGGCCCACTCCTCGAGCTTCTCGGGGCTGATGTCCTTCTGCCCCTCGAAGATCTTGTCGTGCATCTCCCAGAACTTGCCCTGCTCGTGCGCCGCGATCGACGCCAGAGCCGCGGGCTCGGCCTGCTTGTGGAAGTTGAGGGGGTAGTGCTTGAACACGACCTTCACGCGATCCTTGAGCTCTGCATCCTCGACCAACGCTTTCAAGGGTGGACCCACCCTGGAGCAGTACGGTCACTGAAAGTCGGAGAACTCGTAAAGTACGATGTCCCCCTTGGCGGCGCCCTTGTAGGGGAGGCCCTCATGCGTGAACTGATGGACCGTGCTCTCCAGCGGCTCGAACAGCTTGCCCTTCTCAATCGTCTTCTTGTAGACGTCCGCTGCCGCCGTACCCCCGGCGACGAGCTTCTTGGCCTTGTCGAGCTCCTCGGTGACGAGATCCTCGAAGTTCTCGTAGGGCACCGCGCCGCGCAGGTTGCGGCCATTGATGAAGAAGTTGGGTGTGCCGCGCGCATTCACGTTCTCGGCAGCGGCCATCGTCTTCTGAATGACCTGCTTGACCTTGTCGCTCTCCTTGTCCGTCTTCCACTTGTCCACATCGAGGCCGACCTCTTTGGCGTAGCCCTCGAGGTCCGCGTCTTCGAGCTTCTGCTGATTGGCAAACAGCTTGTCGTGGTACTCCCAGAACTTGCCCTGGAGGTGCGCGGCCTGTGAGGCCTGGGCCGCCGCCATGGCGCGGTTGTGGAAGGGCAGGGGGTTGTGGCTGAACACGATGCGCACGTCGTTCGGGAACTTCTCCATCAACTGCTTCAAGGTCGGACCGACCTTCGCGCAGAAGGGTCACTGAAATTCGCTGATCTCGGCGATCGTGACGAGCGCGTCCGGCTTGCCCTTGAACGGCTCCTCACCGTTGACCTCGAACTTCCAGACGGTGGGATCGACCGGGGGCTTGGGCCGTGGAGCCGGCGCGCCGCCGATCAGGCTGTTCCAGTAGGCGCCAAAGTTGTTGGCCATGTTGACCTTCGCGCGTGCCTCGTGGACGCCCGCGAGCGGCGTGCCCTTGGCGATGAGCTCGTCGGCGGCCTTGATCTCATTGTCGATCTCGGTCTTGAACGCCTCGAACGGCTGCGCGCCCGAGAGCGCCTTGCCGTTGATGAGGAAGGCGGGCGTACCGCCCTGACCCACGGCGACGGCCGCGTTCTGCTCGTTGTCGATCTGCTTCTTGAGGGCCGGGTTCTTCCGATCGGCCTCCCACTTGGCCATGTCCAGACCGAGCTCCTGGGCCCACTTCTTATAGTTGTCGTCGTTCATTCCTTGCTGGTTGGCGAAGACCTTCTCGTTGTACTCCCAGAACTTGCCTTGCTGATGCGCGGCCATGGCGGCGAGCGCGGACGGCGCAGCGTTCGGGTGGAACGAGAGGGCGTTGTTCTTCCAGACGATCGCAACGGTGTCTTTGTAGTTCTCTTCAATCTGCTTCAAGGTCGGACCGACCTTGCTGCAGAAGGGTCACTGAAAGTCGCTGATCTCGACGATCGTGACCTTGGCCTCCGCCGGACCCTTGCGCGGCGCCGAGACGAACGCCCCAGGCTTGCCGGCATCATTGGTCACAACCGCTGGCGCTGCCGCCCTGGCTGCCTCCGCGGGCTTCACCGCGGGAGTTGGCGCGCCGGCGACCGCGGGTGGCTGGCCGGCCTTGTTGTCGGCCGGTGCTCCGGGCGCTGGCTGGGGTGTCCCCGGTGCGGCTGCCGCCACGGGGGCTGCGGCCTGTTGTGGACCGGGTGCCGCGGCCGTCGTGCTCGGAGCTGGCGCGTCTTTTTTGGAGACGCTGAGCCGGCCGAGCAAGAAGGCAACGACCCCGACCGCAATCAGGCCGATGATGAAGTTCTCTTTCTTCATTCTCGGTACTCCTGGTTCGGGTGGGTATTCACTGAAAACATTCACTGGACATAAAAAATACAGACACTTGGCAGCGATCAACCCGGCCAGGCCGGAGTTGTTCCGGACTTCGAGCGATCGATGTCGGGTGAGTCAACGCCTGACGGCGGACTACGAAATGACTCGGCGTGCGGCGCCCGGCCGCCCGTGCGGTGCTAGTTCAGGCAGTTCGTGCCACGGATCCGCCACTTTCCACCCTGCTTGTCGTCCTTCCACAGGTGACACGGGGTTGGCATGTCTGTCGTCGAGCACTTCACGTAGAGCGAGATCTGCCGCTCTTCCTTGCCGTCCTCGGCGCGCTCCTCCATGACCATGAAGCTCTTCTTGTCCGCGTCCTTGACGTAGCACTTGTTCTTGCGGCGGTGCGCAGGGAAGCGGTCGACCTCCCAGTCCTTCATGGCGACGTGATTGCTGCGCTCGTCGGAGTGGAGGTACTTCTCGAACTCCGTGAAGGCCTTGTCGAAGGGCTCCATCCCGCCGGCCTCGATGACCTTCTTGACGACCCACTGAGGCGACTCCTCCTCCGGATCGGTCACCTCGTAGCCGAGGCCCAGCTTGAGCCGCGCCTGCTTGCAGCCAGTGCCGGTCGCCACGATGGCGACGAGCACGAGAAGCCAGCGAAAGGTCCAACGCGCCATCGATTCCTCCGCGCCCGAGGCGTTCGAGCGGCTTCGGGCACACGCCAGGGCGGGATTGATAGCCGAGAAGTGGTCTGACCGCAAGGGGATTTGCGGCGTACCGCTTATCTCATGGGGCGAGAATGTCAGCGCTCGCCCCGAGGCGCGCCGAGACCACGGAGGCCACCGAGGAGATAGCGCAGCGCGCGGAGGCCGACCGGTAGCGCCGAGCGGTGGAGCAGCGCGCGCCCCTCCCCCTGCCGGGCCATGAGCTCCGAGAGCCACGCATCCCGAAACGTGAAGCGGGTCCAGAGTCGATTGTCGGCGGCGCCGTACAGGCCGTGGGCCCCAATCTGGAGCGTCAGCAGCTCCAGTCCGAGCTCGGAGGTGAGCACGCGCCGCCGGTAGCCCGAGAAGCGCGTCCCGCCGCCGCTCAGGCCGTCGGCGAGCTCGGCCGCGGCGAGCCACGCATACTCCAGGCACTGGGAGAGGCCCTCTCCGAACACCGGGTCGATGCCTGCGGCGTCACCGACTGCCAGGATCCCGGGCTGCGAGAACGGGTAGCGCCAGTCGAAGGCCCACTCCGGGTGAAACCACGGCTTGGTCGCGCCCAACGTCATGCCGTACGGCGAGAGCATGCGCTCGAGGATCGGCACGAGGCCGCCTCCCGCGCGGGTCGGGCCGACCTGCATGACACCCACGTTGGCCATCGGGCGTCCGAGGCCTTCGGGATCGGGCAGGGGTGTCGGGAAGATCCAGAGGTAGCCGCGCAGGTCGCCTTCGAGCTCCGAGAAGTCGTAGACCATTACCTCAGGGTCCAGGCCCTCCCCCAGCGGCACGTCGGCCTGGCACAGGTGGACCTTGGGACGGCGAGTACGCTCGAGGCCGCGCGCGATCTTCGAGCCGGCGCCGTCGGCGGCGATGAGGGCTCGGACGTTGTAGCTGCCCCGTGTCGTGCGCACCGCAAGTCGCCCATCCTCCAGTGAGGCGTGCTCGACGTAGGCCTCGCCCTCCGACAGCGCCACCCCGCGGTCGCGCAGGGTCGTCGCGAGCTGGGCGTCGAGCTCTCGGCGGCGAATGACGATGAACGGGCGCTCGAGCGCGACCTCGAAGCGACGCGTCCCGTAGACCGAGAAGGCGCGCCGGATGATCACCTGAGGCACGGGCTCGAGCGACACGCCCAGGCGGTCGAGCTCGTCCTGCATGCGGCCCGTGAGGCCGCCGCCGCAGCACTTCTCGCGCGGGTGCGTCGCGCGGTCGATGACCAACGTCCGCTCCGCCAACAGCGGGGCCACCTCGGCGAGGGCCATGCCGAGCGCCGTGCCCGAGGGTCCGGCGCCCACGATGAGGATGTCGGGGCTCGCGCCCAGGTTGGACGGAGCGCGCGTCAATCAGCCGAGCGAGGCGACCAGGGCGTCATAGGCGGCCGCGTCGAGCAGCGCGTCGAAGTCAGCGCGGGAGGCCCCGGAGAGCGTCATGATCCAACCGGCGCCGTAGCAGTCTTTGTTGAGCGTCTCTGGCGCCACGTCGAGCTCCGCGTTGACCGCGGCGACGGTCCCGGCCAGGGGCGAGAACAGGTCGGAGACCGACTTCGTGGACTCGACGACACCGAAGGCCTCATGCGCGGCGAGTGCCCGGCCGATCCTGGGCAGGTCGACGTAGACGACGTCACCCAATGCACTCTGGGCATAATCGGTGATGCCGACCGAGACCGTGTCGTCGGCGTTCCAGCACGCCCATTCATGGTCGTTGGTGTACCGGAGATGTGCGGGTGCGCTCATGGGTTCCTCACTTGGCCTTCTCCTTGTTGTAGAACGGCGTCTTGACCACGATGGCGGCTGTGGGCTTGCCGCGGATCTCGACGTACACGACGGTCCCCAGGGCCTCGTGTGGCAGATCGATATAGGCCATCGCGATGGCCTTCTGAAGCGTGGGCGACTGCGTGCCGCTCGTGACGGTGCCGATGCGCTCTCCGCCTGCGGCGAGCACCGGGTAGCCGTGTCGGGCGATGCCGCGATCGGTCATCTCGAGGCCCACGAGCCGGCGCGTCAGGCCGCGTGTCTTGATAGCGCGCAGCGCGTCTTGGCCAATGAAGCCACCTGGCTTATCGAGCTTGGTCACCCAGCCGAGGCCGGCCTCGAGCGGGTTGGTCGTCTCGTCGATGTCGTTGCCGTAGAGCGCGAGCTTGAGCTCGAGGCGCAGTGTGTCACGTGCGGCGAGTCCCACGGGCACGAGGCCGTCCGCCTCGCCGGCCAGCATGAGCGCGTCCCACAGCGCGGCGGCTTCTCCTGCGGGGACGAACAGCTCGGCGCCGGGCTCGCCCGTGTAGCCGGTCGTGGCCACGATCAACGAGCCGCAGCGGCGCACCGCGAAGGCGCCCATGGCCTCCGTCTCCGGCAACACACGCGCGAGGACGCCGCGGGACAGCGGCCCCTGAATGGCCAGCAACGCCCAGTGGTCGGACTCGTCGACGGCGGTGACGTCCCCCGTGATGCGCGACGTGACCCAGGCCGCCATCTTGGCAGCGTTGGAGGCGTTCACGACGATGAGCACGTCGTCGGGGGCTAGCACGTAGCAGATCGCGTCGTCGAGCAGGGTGCCCTGGTCGTTCGGGAAGCAGGTGTACTGGGCCTTGCCGGCCGGAATGGCCGCGAGATCGTTCGACACCAACCGGTTCACCGCGGCGACCGCGTCCGGACCGCGCACGCGGAGCTCGCCCATGTGGCTGACATCGAACAGCCCCGCGCGCTGGCGAACGGCGTGGTGCTCCGCGAGCTGCCCCGTGCCGTACTGAATGGGCATACACCAGCCCGCAAAATCGACCATCTTGCCGCCGTGGCGGACGTGCGTTGCGTAGAGCGGCGTCTTGCGCGGTTCGGTCGTGGTGGCGTTCGAGGTCATCGTGGTCGAGCCTCCGTCGTGGCCTGTGCCCGCGCGGCGCGGACCGTGTTGGAGAGCAGCATCGCGATGGTCATGGGTCCGACGCCGCCGGGGACGGGCGTGAGCGCGCGGGCGTGCGCGCGGACGGCGTCGAAGTCGACGTCTCCGCACAGCGTCCCGTCCGGCAGGCGGTTCATGCCGACGTCGATGACCGTGGCCCCCGGGCGGATCCAGTCCCCTTGCACGAAGCGCGGGCGGCCGATGGCTGCGACCACCACGTCGGCGCGGCGCAGCTCGTCGGCGAGCGCGCGCGTGCGCGAGTGGCAGACGGTGACCGTGGCGTTCGCGTTGAGCAGCAGCAGCGCCATGGGCCGTCCAACGATGCGGCTGCGGCCCAGCACGACGGCACGGGCCCCATCGAGCGGCGTGTCCGTCTCCGCGAGCAGGCGCATGACGCCCGCTGGGGTACACGCCACGAGCGCCGGCGTCCCGATGGCGAGCGCGCCGAGGTTGGCGGGATGAAAGCCGTCGACGTCCTTGGCCGGGGGCACGCACGCCAGCACCGCGTCGGTGTCGCAGCCGGGAGGCAGCGGCAGCTGCACGAGGATGCCGTGCACCGCGGGATCGGCGGCCAGGCGGTCGACGAGCGCGATGAGCTCGCGCGTCGTGGTCGTGGCCGGCAGCACGTGGCTGACCGACTGGACGCCCGTGGCCTCGCACGCCCGCACCTTGTTGCGCACGTAGATGGCCGACGCCGGGTCGTCGCCCGCGAGCACGACCGCCAGGCACGGCGTGAGCCCTTGGCTCCGAAGCGCGGCGACCTCGGCGCGCACCTCGGCGTGCACCTTGGCCGCGATGGCCTTTCCGTCAATCAACTGCGCGGTGGAGTGGCGGTCAATCGTGGACATGGGCGAGGCGGTGCTAGCACGGGGTCTTTGGAGGGTCAATCGCGCGCGGCGAACAGGCGTGCTACGGTGGCCGCGTGCCGGCTGCCGATCCCAAGCTGGAGTACGGACGGTTGCTCTCCGTCATCGCGCACGACCTGAAGGCGCCTGCGCGGGCACTGCGCCAATACGTTCAGATGATTCAGGACGTCGCGCCACGGGGCCTGCCCGAGCCGCTCCAGCGCTACCTGGGGCGCCTCGGCGATGTCGCGAGCCGCCTCGACGCCCAGCTCGACGTGGTCTCCGAGCTGGCCCGCCTCGCCCGCTCCGAGCCCGGCGACGCGCCGACGTCGCTCGCGGAGGCGCTGGAGCGCGCGCTCGCCGAGCGGGGACGCGCGGCCATTGGCCGTATCGGCGCGGACCTGCCCGACGTGCGCCTGAGCGTCGAGGCCTCCGACGTCCTGTTCAGCGCGCTCGTCGACAATGCGCTCGCAGCGGGCGCGACGACGCTCGCGCTCGCCTGGCACGACGGGCGCTTCGTACTCGACGACGACGGCACCGGTGTGGCGGAGCTCGCGGGCGCTCAGGCGTTCACGCCGTTTCGGCCCGTGCCACGCCCGGACTCGGGACATCGCGGACTCGGGCTCTCGCGCGCTGCGTGCATCGTGTGGTCCGCGGGTGGCGACCTCGGTCTCGAGCCGCTCACGCCGACCGGCACACGCGTCTGGCTGGAGCTGCCGCGTTGACGGGCGCGCCCGAGCTGGACGCGCTGCGCAGCCGCATCGACGCCGTTGACCGGAACATCATCGCGCTCGCCGCCGAGCGCCTGGCGCTGGTCCGCGACGTCGCGGAGGCCAAGCGCGCCGCGGGGAGCCCCGTCTTCGACCGCGGCCGCGAGCGAGCCATCCTCGAGCGCGCTGCGGACCACGGTACGTCGGCCGGGGTCCCGCCCGAGGTCGCGCGTCGGCTGATTGGCGCCCTCATCGACGCGTCACAGCAGCAGCAGGTTGCGCAGCTGGCCCATCCGACCGGCGCCGTCTCGGCCGAGGTGCCGCGCCGGCATCTCGTGGTAGGCGGCGCTGGACGGATGGGCCAGCTGCTCGTGCGGGCCTTCGCCGCGTTGGGTCACCCGGTCGACGTGCTCGAGCCCGAGGATCCGCGGCCCGTGGCCGAGGTCGTTCGCGCTGCCGACGTGGTCATCCTCGCGGTGCCCATGTCGCGCGCCACCGAAGTCGCGACGACGCTGGGCCCGCTCTTGCGGCCCGATGCGCTGCTGTGCGACGTCAACAGCCTCAAGGCCGAGGTCTGCGAGGCCATGCGCCGCGCGACCGAGGCCGAGGTGCTCGGGCTGCACCCCATGTTTGGACCGTCTGTGCGCACGTTGCGGCGGCAGAAGGTCGTCGTGACCCCCGTCCGGCCGGGTCCGCTCGGCGACGCCCTCCAGCGCGACCTGGGGCGACTTGGGCTCGAGCTCGTGGTCTCCGACGCCGTGACGCACGACCGCATGATGGCGCTCGTCCAGGTGCTCGTGCACTTTCACACGCTCGCGATGGGCGAAGCGCTCCGGCTCACGGGCGTCCCGATCGCCGAGAGCTTGCGGTTCACGAGCCCCATCTATCGCCTGGAGCTGTCCATCGTGGGCCGCCTCTTTGCGCAGGATCCCGATCTCTACGCGGAGATCGAGATGACCAACCCGTTTGGTCAGGAGGTCCGCGCCGCGCTCCGCGAGGCGATCGCCACGTTCGACCGCGCGATCGCCTCAGGAGACCGCGCGCAGTTCCGTCAGACATTCGAGGACGTGGCCGCCTACTTCGGCAGCTTCTCGTCGGAGGCGATGCGGCTCTCCGACCAGATCATCGAGGCGTTCGTCGCCGAGCCGTAGCTCGCTACCGCTGGTAGGTGGACTTCCATGCGTCGTACGGCATGCCGTAGACGATCTCGCGGGCCTCGGCGTCTTGAAGGGCGATGCCTCGCTCTTCCGCGGCGTGCCGGTACCATTTGGAGAGGCAGTTGCGACAGCAGCCCGCCAGGTTCCTGAGGTCGAGGTTCTGGACGTCGGTGCGCTCACGCAGGTGCTGAACGAGGCGGCGAAAGGCCGCGGCCTCGAGCTCCGTGCGTGTGGTGTCGTCGAGCTCTGTCACCGGGTTCATCCGTGTGTCGCGCTGCGGCGACGCATCCTAGTCGTCGTCACCGCGCCGGCGCCGATCGCGCTCGAAACCGCGATCTCGGCTCCGATCGCGCTCTTGGCTCCGCTCGACGGAGTCTCGGTCGGTCGTGAAGTCCGAGGGTGGAGCGGGCGGAAAGCCGCCGCGGTCCGGGCCACCGCCGTAGCCGCCGCCTCGGTCACCGCCTCGGTCACCGCCGCCGTAGCCGCCGCGGTCAGGCGCGCCACCGTAGCCGCCGCGATCGCCACCGTAGGCCGGGCGATCTCCGCCGCCTCCGCCATAGGGAGGACGTCCGCCGCCGTAGCCGCCCTGAGCGGCCTCGCCAGGTGCACCGGGGCGTGGCCCCGTCCCGCGATAGGTGACGCGATCACCGAAGTTCCCGCGCCCGCCGCCGTCGCGCCCGCCGGCACGCTCGGTGGCCTTGTCGACGCGAATGGCGCGGCCATCCAGGCTGGCGCCGTTCATCGCCGTGGCCGCCTGATCGGCGGCAGCTTCGTCCGAATACGCCACGAACCCGAAGCCGCGCGACCGACCAGTCTCGCGATCGGTCACGACGACCGCCTCGACCACCTGGCCGAAGCGTTCGAAGGCCGCTCGGAGCTGATCTCCGGTCGTTTGCCAGCTCAATCCACCGACGAAAAGCTTGTTAGACATGGAACGAAGTCACCCTCTGCACGCAACCAAGAGCCGTGGACTCCTATCCTCCGGCTCGAAAACACGGACCTGCGACCCTCCGGTGCACGACCCTGAAACCTACACTATAGTCATACGAATTGACCGTGCAACGAAAACCTGCGCTCACCTGCGTGGTGCCTCGCCACGGTCGATGAGGCGGTGCCGCTCCGGCCCCACCGAGACCCACCGAATCCGGCAGCCGACGAGCGCCTCGATCCGTAGCACGTAGGCCTGCGCTGCGCGCGGCAGAGCCTCGAAGCGGCTCACGTCCTGGACGTCCCCATGGAAGCCGTCCATCGACTCGTAGATGGGCTGCGCCGCGTCGAGCGCGGCGTTGAGCGGAAACTGGGTGAGCCGCCGGCCGTCGACCTCGTAGGCCACGCAGATCCGCAGCGTGTCGCGTCCGACCAGGCTGTCGAGCTTGGTGAGCGCCAGCTCCGTCGTGCCTTGAATCAGCGCGCCGTAGCGGCTCGCCACCGCGTCGAAGTGCCCGACACGGCGCGGGCGGCCCGTGGCGGCGCCGTACTCGCCAGCGAATTCGCGCAGGACGGAGGCGTCCTCGGGAGACATCTCGGTGACGAAGGGCCCGGCACCCACACAGCTCGAGAAGGCCTTCATCACGCCCACGACGCGATCGGCGGGTCGACTAAAGAAGCCGGCACCGACGGCGGCGTAGCTCGCGAGCGTGGAGGAGGACGTCGTCATGGGGTAGATGCCATGCACCACGTCCCGCAGCGCGCCGAGCTGTGCCTCGAACAACATGGATTGGCCCTGACGGTCGGCCTCGGCCAGCAGCGTCGTCGTATCGGTGATGCGCGGGAGCAGCGCGCGCCCGTGCTCCAAGGCCCAGCCGAGCACGTGGTCGAGCGCGACGGCCTCGGTCTTGCCGTAGACGCCGCGGGCGACGAGCGTCTTCCAGTCACACACCGACGCGAGACGGCTCCGCAGCCGCGACTCGTCGCGCAGCTCGCCGACCTGGATGGCCTTCTTCAGATAGCGATCACCGTAGGCTGGCGCGATGCCCCGGCGGGTCGAGCCGTAGGCGGCCTGACCGAGCCGCTCCTCTTCCCATGCGTCTTCGTCGCGGTGAAATGGGAAGCAGATGGTCGCGCGCTCCGACACGACGAGCCGCGTCGGGTCGACCGCGATCCCCTGGGCCTCCAGGCCGTCCAGCTCCCTCCGTAGTGCCTCGAGATCGACGACGGTTCCCGGCCCGAGCACGTTCGTCGCGCGACGGCTGAAGATGCCAGAGGGCACGAGGTGCAGCTTGAAGGTGCCGTGTTCGTTGACGACCGTGTGACCTGCGTTGTTGCCACCTTGATAGCGGACCACGAGGTCGGAGGCGTGCGCGAAGGCGTCGACCATGCGGCCCTTGCCCTCGTCGCCCCAGTTGACGCCGCAGACCGTGACGATCTCGCCTTTGGCGTGGCTCATGCGCCGGTGACTCCCAGGGCCTCGGCCATGCCGTAGCGTCCGGCCGGTCGACCGGCGAGCCACATGGCCGCGCGCACGGCGCCTTGGGCGAAGATGCCGCGGTCGGTGGCCCGATGCGTGAGCTCGAGCCGCTCGCCGCGCCCAAAGTAGAAGACCGTGTGCTCGCCCACGACGTCGCCGCCGCGCAGCGCGAGGACGCCCAGCTCGTCGGGCTGGCGCTCCCCGATGAGGCCGTCGCGGCCCGTGACCCGACGTAGCTCAGGCCGAACGCGCTCGACCCGGCGCGCGAGCTCGACCGCGGTGCCGCTCGGGGCGTCCTTCTTCTTGCCGTGATGGATCTCCGTGATCTCCGGATCGAACGCCGGGCCCAACAGGCGCGTCGCGCTCTCTACCAGGGCGAGCAGGACGTTGACGCCCACGCTCGTGTTGGCGGCCTGGAGCACGGCGATGTGCGCCGCGGCCTCGTCGATGAGGCGGTGATGCTCGGGCTCGAGGCCCGTGGTGCCGACGACGAGCGCGGTACCGAGCGCGCGCGCCGCGGTGAGGTGGCCGGCGAGTGCGGACGGGGCCGTAAAGTCGATGAGCACGTCCAGGTCTCCCTCCGGTGCGGCCGCGACCACGACGCTCGGGGCGAGCGGATGCGGGACACCGACACCGCCGTGGCCCGCGCGCTCCCACGCTGACGCAAGCAGGGCTCCAGGCTGCGCGAGCGTGGCCTGGACGATGGCCTGGCCCATCCGGCCCAGGGCGCCAGCCACGCCGATCCGAAGCGGTGAAGTCACTACAGGAGTCCGAGGCCGGTGAGCACGGCGCGCATCGCGTCGATTGTCTTGGGTTGGGCCGCTCCGAGCGGCATCCGCACCGTGGGGCCCATGCGCCCAAGCAGCGACTGGGCCACCTTGCAGGGGACGGGGTTCGGCTCGATGAACAGGGTCTGGAACAGGGCGAACAGGCGGCGGTTCATGGCCGTGGCGCCCGCGACGTCGCCCGATGCAAACGCGCGGTAGATGGCCGTGGTCTCGGCCGGCAAGACATTGGACGCGACCGAGACGACGCCGTGCCCGCCGCAGGCGTAGAGGCCGAGCGACATCGCATCATCGCCCGAAAGTACGGTGAAGCGCTCCGAGTCG
This sequence comes from Pseudomonadota bacterium, assembly GCA_005776585.1. GTDB lineage: Bacteria > Myxococcota_A > UBA9042 > SXOX01. The sequence continues at coordinate 12,665 of SXOX01000041.1, forward strand.
ATGGCGAAGAGCACCTCCTGCATCTGCACGAGGTTTCCGCTGGCCTCCTTGATCGCCACGATGTTGGGGACGCGCGAGAGTGCCGCGACCGTGGCCGGCAGCATGTTGCAGCCCGTGCGGCCCGGGACGTTGTAGAGGCACATCGGGAGGCCACCCTCTGCGGCGACGGCCTTGAAGTGCGCCTCCAGCATGGCGGGGCCCGGCTTGTTGTAATACGGCGTCACGACGAGCGCGGCGTCACAGCCCAGCGCCTTGGCGCGCTGCGTGTTCTCGATCGCCTGCTTCGTACTGTAGGAGCCCGTCCCTGCCATGACCGGCACGCGCCCACGCGTCTCCTCGACGGTCACGCGAATGACGCGCTCGGCCTCCTCCTGGGAGAGCGTCGGAGTCTCTCCGGTCGTGCCACAGGGCACGAGGCCGTCGATACCTGCGACGATCTGCGCCTCGACCGATGCGCGCAGAGCGCCTTCGTCGATGCTGCCGTCCGTCTGAAAGGGCGTCACGAGCGCCGTGTAGGTTCCGGTAATACGCATGCTGGGCTCCTGGGCTCTATCGGTTCGTGGGGCGAGGGAGGGACGGCGCGCGGGGTGCGCGCTCCTGGCGATCGCGATAGGCAATCGCCGCTTCGAGCGCATCGCGCACGTGGATGTTGGACTCGTTGGCGAGGTGCGTCTCGAGGATGCCACGGACGCGCTCGTCGTCGAGCTCCGCGAAGGCCATGGCACCGGCCGCGCGCATCGCCGGATCCGTGTCCCGGACGAACGGCAGGATCTCGAAGTAGACCTTGACCCCGAAACCACGCGCCAGCGCGCGCAGCGCCGCGCGGCGGTAGGGCAGTCCCATGCGCTTCTCGTAGACGAACTGGAAGAGCGTGTCCTCGACGTGCTGCGAGGCGAAGTACTCGAGTGAGCGGATCGCGTTCAGGCGGACGTGGGGCTCGAGCTTGGCGTCAGAGGCGATGAGCGACAGGTGCCGCGCCGTGTCGGGTGCCTTGCCGAGACGCAGGAAGGCGCGCGCTGGCGGGAAGTGCCTCTTGGAGTACAGCAGCTTGAGCAGCGCGTTGCGCTCCAGGGTTCGCGTGGCCGTCCAGTCATCACTTTGGATGGCGAGCGGATCGGGGATGCGTCCGGTGGGCGTCTCCCGAGCCGGCGGCTCTGCGTGCGCCGATGCGGCGCTGGCTGCGACGGCGAGGAACACGAGGTGGAGGCTAGCGCGCATGATGGTCGTCGACGGTCCGGCGCAGCATGGGGGACCCCATAGGCGGCGTCAAGGACAATCGTGGGAAGCCGGCCCGTCTCAGGGCCACCAGGTCAGCCCGCAACCGGGCCCTGCGGGCGCGCCCGTGCAGCTTCCGCCCTGGCACGCATCACCGGGCTTGCACAGCGGCTGCGGCGTGAAGTCGACGTTGAAGTCGCCCTGACCGGAGGTCTTGCCGCAGTCGTTGACATAGTAGACGAACGAGACCCAGCTCGAGGCGCCGAAGTTGAGGCTCTTGCCATTGGCGCCCGAGCCCACCTGGAACGGATAGACGCTCCCCGCCGGCTTCTGCGACAGATAGAGGACGTTGCCCGGTGCGCCGACCTGCGTGAGCGTGCCGTTGGACTTCAAATCGTAGAAGTCCCACGTGGCCCAAAGCGTTCCCGTGACGACGCCCGCCTTGAGCTCGATCTTGGGACCGCCCGAGCCCTGACCCGCCGGGCCCTTGCCGCGGTAGGTGTAGTGCAGGTTCGCCTTCCAGCTCGAACCCAGGCCGGGCCCGCCGGACACGTAGCTCACGGTGAGCGTGCCGTGCATGTGCGCGGTGCCGTTGTCGTACACGTCGAAGTACAGGTCCGAGCCCCCCGTGAACACCACGCCGCTGTGACCATCGAACGGCCCGCCCAGGATGAGCGTGTGCCCGCCCTGCGCGACGCCGACGTTCGGGTCAGTCCACGCCGTCGACACGCGGTGCCGCGCGATCAGGCCCTTTGGCTGACCGGGGCAAGCCCCCGTACAGGCGTTGCCGTCGTCGCACGCCGTTCCGTTGGCCAAGGCCGCGTGCGCGCAGCCGCTCATCGTGCTGCAGGTGTCGGTCGTGCAGGGGTTGCTGTCGTTGCAGGCAGCCGGGTTCGCCACGTGCTGGCAGCCGTACTTGGCCGAGCACGAGTCCTGCGTGCACGCGATGCCGTCGTCACACGAGACGGCCTGACCGGGCTGACAGACGCCCCACAGGCAATGGTCGTTCTCGGTACACACGCTGCCGTCCTCACAGGACTGACCGCTGGGCTCGTGAAAGCAGCCTGCGTCCGGGTGGCACGCGTCCTCAGTGCACGGGTTCGCGTCGTCGCACTTGGGCGGAGGACCACCGTGACAAGAGCCACCGCCGCAGGTGTCGGCCGTCGTGCACTCGTTGCCGTCGTCGCAGGGCGCCGCATTGTTGGCGTGCTTGCAGCCGGTGGCCGGATCGCAGGAGTCACTGGTGCATACGTTCCAGTCGGTGCAGTCGCGCGGACCGCCGGGGACGCAGGCACCGCCGATGCAGCCATCTCCGTAGGTGCACGCGTCGCCGTCGGTGCACCACTCGTCGTTGGGCGTGTGGGTACATCCGCTGGCCGGATCGCACCCGTCGCTCGTGCAGACGTTGCCGTCGTGGCACTCGTTCCAGTAGAGCCCGATGCACTTGCCATCGATGCACCAGTCGACCGTCGTGCAGGCGTTCTGGTCGTTGCACGGCGCGTCCGCATACCGGAGGTAGCAGCCCCACGCGGGGTCGCACAGGTCCAAGGTGCATGGGTTCTGATCATTGCACGCGATGGCACCCGTGCCGACGCAGCTGCCGCCGACGCACGCATCCGACGGAGTGCACGCGTCGCCGTCGTCGCAGCCATGCGAGTTCGGCGCGTGCGCGCAGCCAGACGCCGGATGGCACGAGTCGTCCGTGCACGGGTTCTGGTCGTCGCACGAGGTCTTGTGGCCCTTGCACTTGCCCGCGACGCAGCCGTCCTCGGTGGTGCAGGCATTGCCGTCGTCACAGGGCTCCTCGTCGATGAAACCGTCGCAGTCGTCGTCGATGCCGTTGCACACGTCCGTCGACGGCGCCAGCGGCACACACGCGACCGGGGTCCCATGCTGGCACGACGCCACCGTGACCTGGCACTTGCCCACGCCGCACGTCACCTCGCCGAGCCGCTCGTCGGTCTCGCCGTCGCAGTCGTCGTCTTTGCCGTTGCACTCTTCGGGGCGGGGCGGGCGCGGCACGCACGTCGGTCGCAGGCCATCGACGCACTCCGCGACGACCTCAAGGCACTCGCCCTCACCGCACGTCTGCCAGCCGAGGTCCTCGTCCGTCTGACCGTCGCAGTCGTCGTCTTTGCGGTTGCAGCTCTCGGTTCCGGCGGGACGCGGCGTGCACGTGGGCGTCATGCCGTCGGAGCATGCGGGCACCGCCTCGGCGCACTCGCCTTCGCCGCAGCTCTGCCAGCCGAGGTCCTCGTCCGTCTTGCCGTCGCCGTCGTCGTCCTTGCCGTTGCAGGTCTCTTTGGGCGGGTTGGTCGTGGCTCGACCGCCCCCGGGAGGCGCGCTGGGCGGACCCTGCGTCTTGATGGGCGCGGGGCAGGGACACGTCCCGCCGCAGCCGTCGGGCAGCCCGCACAGCGAGGCCGTGCACTGCGGATCACAGGTGCTGGCACCGGCGGCTCCGCCGGTCGCGGAGGGGTTGTCCGTGGTCGCCGCGCCGCACCCGGCGCCAAGCGCCGCGCCGAGCACCGACAGTGATAGGACAGTGACCCTCAAACCCCGAACCGAAACGGTCGCGACGTGGTTCATGCGCTCCCTCCCCGGCGTTCGTGGCCTTCCTGAGCCGCGCGCGCGTCAAAGCAACAGCGCATCTTAGCACGCCGACGCCGATCGGACGGAGGGGATTTCGTCGCAAGGGTGTAGGTTTACCGACTATAGTTTCGAGCGCGTGGGCGCGGCCCCGAGCCAGGCCGCGTCGGTGTGCACGAAGGCCCCACGCCGCGCCGCGCACAGGTCGCGCGCTGCCCCCACGATGCGCTCAGTGCTCAACACCGTGTGCTCCTCGAGCTCTTTGGCCTGCCCGACCGCGGGAACGGCGCGCATCCCGACACACTTGGAGCGCACGTCCTCGAGATGCTCGTGCACGGTGGCTTGGACCTCGCGGCCAAAGCTCGCGAACGGGCGGTCCTGCTGCGCGACGAGCAGCCGCCCCGTACTCCGAACCGACGCCACGACCGCCGCCACGTCCCACGGCGCGAGCGTGCGCAGATCGAGCAGCTCCGCCTCGAGGCCCTCCGCGGCGAGGAGCTCCGCTGCCTCGAGCGCCTGGTGCGTCGCGTTGGCCCAGCTCACGATGGTGAGATCGTTTCCTTCGCGCCGTCGGGCCGCCTTGCCAAACGGGATCCGGAAGTCCGTCACGGTCGCCAGGTCCACTGCGCCGAGCAGCGACTCTCCGGAGCTGCGCCGGGCGGCTCTCAGCACCTGCGGGTCCGGCTCGCCCGGCAGGATCGGGCCGACCGCGCGGCGGTACAGGATCTTGGGTTCGAGGAACAGCACGGGGCCCGGGTAGTCAATGGCCGTCCGCAGGAGCCCATAGGCGTCGAAGCTCGTGCCGATGCAGCAGATGACCCAGCCCTGGACCGGCGTGAAGAAGCCGTCGATCGACATGGAGTGATACAGCGCGCCGCCCTGGACAGGGTCGACCGGTGTGCGCAGCGTGACGTTCGGGCTCACGCGCCCAGCACTCGCCCAGTACAGGTGGCCGCCGTGGACCAGCCAATGCAGCGTGTTGAGGGTGTAGTCGCCGAACTGCACCTCCGGGATGACGCGCAGGCCGGGCTCGTGTGCGGCGCCAAACGCTGTGCCGACAATCAGCGGCTCGTTGATGGGCGCGTTGCGCACCCACTCCGGGTGGCGCTGCGACAGGCCGCGCGTGACCTTGAACACGCCGCCCTTGTCGCCGGCGACGTCCTGCCCCCAGATGGCCGTGTGCCCCTCGTCGACCGCACGCTGCAAGGCGAGGTTGAGCGCCTCGTTGATCTGGACAGCCGTCGATCCGTCCGGGCTCGTGGGCTCGGTGACCTCGGGGAGCGCCGGCATCGAGAACGTGTACTCGTCACCGGGCGGAGGCGCGGGCTCGGCGCGGACCTCCTCGACCACCGAACGCACGCGGCGGACCTCGGCCTCCATGAGCGCGCCGAGGACGTGATCGTCGTAGTAGTCCTTCTGCTCGGGCTGGGGCTTGCGGCGCAGGACCTCGCCCGCTGTGATTAGCCCGTCGGCCAGCAGCGTCTCGCCGAGGCGCAGCAGCGGATCGGGCAGGTCGTAGCGGAAGAGCGCGCCGTCCGACGACGAGTGACCTCGCAATCGCGGCACGTGCGCATGCAGCAGCACCGGGCGCGACTCCGCGCTGGCGAGGCGCAGGGCGGCGAGCGTCGTGGCGTAGGTCGCGTCGAGGTCGGTGCCGTCGCAGGTCAGGTACGCCCCGTCGAACGCTGCCGCGTAGCTCGCGAAGCTCTTGATGCCGCGGCCGTCCTTGGGCTCCACGCTGATGGCGATCTCGTTGTCGGTCACGATCACGACCAGCGGCAGGCGCCAGACGCCCGCGGCGGTCCAGCACTCGTGGAAGTCGCTCGTGGCGGTCGTGCCGTCCCCCGAGATGGCGACCGCGACGCGCTTGCGGCCCTCGAGCTGCTGCGCTCGCGCCCAGCCCGCGGCCTTGCCGAGGTTCATTCCGAGCGGGCTCTGCGCGGGCATGAGGCCCCGCTCCGGGTCGACGACGTGCATGACCATCTGGCGACCGCGCGACATGGGATCGGTCACGCGCGAGAGCGCCTGACGAAAGTAGTCGCGCGTGAAGTCCGGGTGCCCGCGCAGCTCGGAGAGCAAGGCCGCGAGCGCGTCGCTGCGATAGTGCGGGAAGAGCGCGGTGCCAAAGCCGTGGGGCGCGAGGCTCTCGCCCGAGGCCGTGAGCTCCGCGTCGAAGTGGTGCATGGCCAACGCCGTCGCCGCGCCATGGACCTCTTCTCCGGGGCCGCCAATCCAGAAGCGCACGGAGCCCTTGCGCATCTCCAAGAGGCACTGCGTGATGCTGGCTCGGACCCGCAGGCCCGTGATGTAAGCATGGCGCCGCTCGTCGGGGCTCAATCGGTCGAGGCGAGCGGCGTGATTGGCATGGCGGGACATGGGCTGCGACGAGCTCCTCGGCAAGCGCGCGGCTTGTACCGCGGCGGCGAAGGTCCTTCAAGCACCGAGTCACGAGGCCGCGCAGGCCGCCGGTTGGCAAGCGTGCGCGAGGATGGGAGCATGCGCGCCGTGGATCTCGCGAAACGTCGCCGTCGCGCCGCCTTGCGCCATTTCGACTCCGCCAAGCGTGAGCGGTCGAGCGGTCACCTCGTGGCCGCCGAGAGCGCGTTCGTCGCCGCCGCGGAGGCCTTCGCCGAGGTCCCCGATCGCTCCGCGGAGGCCATCGCGTGGAACCAGGCGGGGGCCGTGCGCATGCAGCTCGGGCACCTGCGCACAGCCTACGAGGCGTTCGCCAACGCGCGTCACACGGCGCTGGCGGCCGGTGACGACACGCGGGCGGCCAGCGCGCTCGGCAACCTCGCCTCGTGCCTCATCGAGCTCGGTGAGACGGCCGAGGCCCGCGCGTGCCTTCAGGAGGCCCTGGCCATGCACGAACGTGCCACGGACCGGCGCGGTGAGGCCGCCGCGCTCGGCAACCTGGGGCTGCTCGCCCTGCGCTCGGGTGACGGGCCGGCAGCCGAGGACGCGCTGTCGCGCGCGCTCGAGCTCTTCGTCGCGCTCGGTGATCCCGCGGGCGCGGCCAGCTCCCTCAACGCCCTGGGTGAGCTCGCCCGCAGCCGCGGCGACATCCCGACGGCGCGCGAGCGCTACGGCCGTGCCCTGAGCATCGCCTCGTCCGCCCGGCTCGCGGAGACGCAGCTGCTTGCGCTGGGCAACCTCGGGAACCTCGAGCGCATCGCCGGCGATCTCGACGCCGCCGAGCAGGCCTTCACCTCGGCGCTGGTCGCCGCGGAGGGGCTTGGCGCGCAGACGCTGCTCGCCGCCGCGCACACGAACCTGGGCAACGTCGCGCTCGCCCGCGGTGGCCGCGACGTCGCCGAGGCCCACTACCGGCGCAGCCTCGCCATTCACGAGGCGCAGGGGCACGCGGCCGGACGCGCTGGCGATCTCGCCAACCTCGGGCAGCTCGCGGCCGACGCCGGGCGAACGTTGGAGGCCCAGGAGGCCTTCGAGCGTGCGCTCGACGCCTATACCCTCATCGGCGAGCTTCGCCATCGCGTCGTCGTCGGCAGTGCCCTCGCGCAGCTCGAGCGGGCTACCGGCGATCTCGCGACGGCCAGCGTGCGCCACACGGACCTGCTCGCGCAGGCGACCGAGATGGGTTTTGCGCTCGGGCAGGCGATTCATCGCTCGGGGCTCGGCGTGCTCGCCCTGCTTCGAGCCGATATCGAGGCCGCCGTGGCGCACCTGCGGGAAGCGGAGGCGCGTTATGCGGACGCGGGTGATCGGCGGGCGCGGGCTGGCGCGCTCCTGGCGCTCGCCGAGGCGTCCGCGGTCTCGGGGCGCCACGGTGAGGCGCGGGCCGCGGCGCGCGAGGCGCATCACTTCTATGAGGCGGCCGCGATGCCCGGAGGCGCTGCGGAGGCCTGGCTCGGGCGTGCCGCGGTGGCGTTGCTCGCGGGCGAGCTGAGCGAGGCCGAGGCCGCTGCGGGTCGCGCGCGCGACGACTTCGAGCTGGTCGAGGCGCCGCTGGGGCTGGCCTCAGTCGCGCTGGTGCTGGCCGAGGTGCGCCTCGAGCAGGGCCGCCTGAACGACGCGGCCGCGCTGGCGACCGAGTCGACTCCGGTCTTTGCGAGCGCGCGTCACGTGCCGATGACGCACCTCGCCGTCGCGCTGCATGCGCTCGCGACGGCGGACTGGCCCACCGTCGAGGCGCGCGCCGAGTCCTTGCTGGCGTTGGGTCATCTGCTCCTGGCCCTGCGGATGCGGGCCTTGCTCGCACGGGTCACGGGCCGCGGTCTCGTCGCCGTGCAGGTGGACGCCGACGCGCTGGGACTCGTCGCCATCGCCGCGAGCCTCGCCCGGCCGCTGCGTCTACCGCCGCAGCAGTGAGAGCACGAGAAACCCGGCCAGGCGGTGGAGCGGCGAGGCCGAGAGCGCGTCCTCGAGCCGCGCGACCCAGTCACCGAGCATCGGCACCGCGAACGCCTGCGGCACGAGCGTCACGACGCGCAGCCCGTGCGTGCGCTCGATCATGAGCTCGGGCGGGAGCAGCGACCGCAGCTCGTCCAGGCCATGAAAGCGGGTATAGACGTCGTCTTCGGTCGTCTGGTGACCGACCGTGCCTGCCGGTCGAACGCGGCGAATCACGTGACGGAGGCTATCGCGGTTGTAGAACTCCAGCACGAGGCGGCCACCGGGCCGCGTGACCCGCGCCATCTCGCGCAGTGCCCCCTCGAGATCCGGCACGTGCGCGAGCACCTTGAACGAGTACACTAGGTCGAAGGTGTGATCTTCGAACGGCAGCGCGGTGGCCGAGCCCTGAAGGACCCGCAGTCCACGCGAGGCGGCGAGCCCGAGCATGCCCTGGGACAAGTCCAGGCCCACCGCGTCCTTCGCGTCGGTCGCCACCTCGCGCAACAGCAGCCCCGTGCCGCAGCCGACCTCCAGCACCCGCCGGCCCTCCACATGGGGCCGAAGCAACGCGACCGTGCGCGTGTCGAGCCAGCGGTGATAGCCCGCGTGCCGGTGGGCCTCATAACGCTCCGAGAACGTGTCGTAGTACCGCCGGGTCGCGTGCAAGTCCTGCGTCATCGGCTCACCTCGTCCCACAGATCCTCATAGGCGTGTGCCATCGCCCGCGCCGTGAACGCCGCTTCGTAGCGGGCCCGCGCGTGCCGTGCCGCAGACGGTCCCGCCCGCAGCGCCTCAGTCAGCGTGTCGCGCAGCTTGGCAGGGTCGTTTGGCGGGACCTTCAACACGCCGTCGACCGTGCGACCCAGCTCGCGCAGCGGGCTGAGGTTGGTCACGACCACCGGGACGCCGGCGCGCAAGCTCTCGATGAGCACCATCGGCAGGTCGAGCTTGGCGTGCAGGCTCGTCGCGGGCAGGCACTGGACGTTGGCCGCGGCGACCAGAGCCGTCATCGTGGGCTCATCGACCTGACCAAACCAGCGCGCGCGAGGACCGAGCCGGGTCTCGAGCCGCGCGCGTCGCTCGACGTGGCCCTCGCCCTTGGGACGCGTCGCAAAGACCAGGAGGACGTCCAGCCCTTCGGCCGCCTCCGCCAGCGCCTCGGCACCTCCGGTCGCCGTGAGATCCCCGGCAAACAGCACCATCGGTCGGTCCATCGGGAGGTCCAGCTGCGTGCGCGCCTCCGTGCGTGACGGGAGAGTCACGTCCGGGATGCCCGGCGGGATGAGCCGTACGTGCTTCGCCCCGCGGCGTGCCAGGAGGTTGCGCGTCCACTCGGTGACCGCGACGTGCACGTCGGCAAACCAGCGCGCGCCGTCGGTCGGCTCGCTCGGGATCGTGTGGATGACCTTGCGCGACCGGACACGGTAGAGCGCATTGGCGACCGCGTTGGTGCGCGGATTGGGCGCAAAGAAGTAGTGGTGGATGCTCTCGGGGCTCGGCCGCGCCAGACGCCACAGCACGCGGGCAAGCTCGGTGGCGGCCGGCGCGTACTGGCCGGGCGTGGCGTAGACGGGCTCGGCGACGACCCCGGGCCCGAGCGGGGCGTCCCGCTGATCACCTGGGACCATCGCGACGACGCGGTGCCGGCCGCTCTGGGCCGCGCAGAGATCGCGCACGAGGTTCTTGGCGCCGTCGGTCCACGGCGGCGCGACCGGCTTGCTGACCAGCAGCACGTCCGCCATGCGCGTGTCCGCCTACGCGCCGCGGAGCACGGCGTCGTGCCGCTCGGTGCAGCGCTCGACCGCCTGATCGACCAGTGCCTTGACCTCGGCGTCGGTCAGCGAGCGATCCTCGGCGCGGAAGGTGAGGTGGAAGCTCACGCTCTTCTTGCCCTTGCCGTCGCCGCCACCCGGGAGCCGGAACGACGCGAAGTGCTCCACCTCGCGCAGCAGCCCCGACGGGATGCCCGCGCGCACGGTCGCCGCGATGGCGCCCGCCGTGACCGTCTCGGCGACCTCGAACGACAGGTCGAACTGGATGGCCGGAAAGCGCGGCAGTGGCTCGTACTTGCGCGGGACGCGGCCGACCTGGAGCAGCGCCTCGAGGTTGAGCTCCGCGACCGACATCGGCCGCCCGACGTCGAGCGCGAGCGCGGCCTTGGGGTGCAGCAGCGTGAGGTAGCCCACGACCGCGTTGCCGACGACCACCGCGGCCGAGCGCTGCGGATGCACCCAGGCGCGGCGATGGCCGAGCCAGCCGTCGCCGCCGTCGAGATCGCCCGGACGTACGAACGCGGGCGCCGGCAGGCCCAGGCGATCGATGAGCCCCGCGACCTCGCCCTTCAGCGCGCGGAAGCGCAGCTCCGCGTCGTCCTCGGTGGCCGCGTGCACGGTCATCAGGCCCACCCACCGGTCCTGGCTGGGCAGCCGACCCTCGCCGGGCTCGTCGGGCGGGACGAAGAGGCGGCCGAGCTCGAAGAGCCCGAAGCGCTCGCACTGCCGCGCGTTGCGCTCGGCGAACAGTAGCAGGTTCGGCACGAGCGACCGGCGCAGGTGATCCCACTCGGCCGAGATCGTGTTCTCCATCTTCAGGTGCCCGGCCGTCGTGCAGCCGAGCTTCTCGAGCGTCGGTCGATGCACGAACGCGTAGGACAGCACCTCGTGGCGGCCGCACGCGAGCGCGAGCCAGCTGCGCGTGGTCCGCTCCTGCACCTTGGCGAGCGAGAGTGCTGGCGCCTTGATGTCGACCTTCGACGGCTTGGGGGGGATGTTGCCGTAGCCGTGCAGCCGGCCGATCTCCTCGATGAGGTCCTCGGCGATGGCCACGTCCTTCGTCGCGCGCCAGGTCGGCACCACCACGCGCAGCTCGCCGCTCGAGCTGTCCTGGACGTCGCAGCCGAGCTGCTTGAGCACCGTGCGGGTCGTGCCGAGCTGGACCTCCATGCCGAGGCGACGAGAGACGGCGTTGGGGTTGAGCCGGATGATGGTGCGCTCGGCCTCGGGCGCCTTGACGTCGACCAGCGCTCCCGAGACGCGCGCGCTCGGGCAGACCTGGAGCAGCAAGGACGTGAAGTGCCGTGCGGCGAGGTGCGCGAAACCCGGATCGAGCGCCTTCTCGAAGCGCGCGGAGGCCTCGGTGCGGAGCCCGAGCCGAGCCGAGGCGCGTCGCACGCTGCGGGCCTGGAAGTTGGCCGCCTCGAGCACGACCTCGGTCGTGTCGCTCTTGATTTCCGAGTCGTAGCCGCCCATGACGCCAGCGATGGCCACCGGGCCCGCGCCGTCGCAGATGAGCAGCGTCTCGTCGGTGCACGTGCGCTCGTTGCCGTCGAGCGTGACGAGCCGCTCCCGGTCGGCGGCGCGCCGGACGACGAGGCTGCCACCGCGCACGAACCGCGCGTCGAAGGCGTGGACCGGGTTGGCGGTGTCGAGCATGACGAAGTTGGTCAGGTCCACCACGGTGTTGATGGGCCGCATGCCGACGGTGCGCACGAGCGTGCGGAGCCACTCGGGCGAGGGCTCGACCGTGACGCCCTCGAACGTGGCCGCGAGGTATCGGGGACAGAGTACCGGCTCGCGCACGGTGACCTTGACGCGCGGCTCGCTGCCGAAGACCGGCTTGGGCTCGAGCGGCTTGAGCGTGCGGCCCGTGAGGATCGCCACCTCGCGCGCGATGCCGTAGTGGCCCCACAGGTCCGGCCGGTGTGTGATGGCCTTGTTGTCGACCTCGAAGACGACGTCCGCGAGCTCCGGGATGGCCGCGGTCAGCGCCTGGCCCACGGGCGTCGCGTCGTGCAGTACCAGGATGCCCGCGTGGTCGAGCGAGAGGCCGAGCTCCTTCTCGGAGGCGAGCATCCCGCTGCTCATCACGCCGCGGATCTCGGCCTGCCCGATGCGCTTGCCATCCGGCAGCGTCGAGCCCGGCGGCGCCCACGCGACGACCTTGCCGACCGAGCGCAGCGCGTTGGTCGCGCCGCACACGAGCACGTGCTCGGCCGTGCCGTCGGTGATGACGACCCGCGACAGGTGATCGGAGCCCGCGAGGCTCTCCGCCGAGACGACGCGCGCCGTGCGGATGCCGTCGAGGCCCTGCCCAACCCGAATGACGCCATCGAGCTCGGCGACCTTGAGGGTGAACTGCTCGCCCACAGCGAACGGGTCGAGGCCCGCGGTGTCGAGGTGTCGTGACAGCCAGTTCCAGGAGATGCGCATGGTTGGACTCGCTTTGGCCTACCTGAACTGCCGCAGGAAGCGCAGGTCGCCGCCCATGAGGTGGCGAATGTCGTCGATGCCGTACTGCATCATCACGATGCGCGACAGGCCGATGCCGAACGCCCACGCCTGCCACTCCGCCGTGTCGAGGCCCGCGGCCCGCAGGACGCTCGGGTGCACGAGGCCGCAGCCCAACGTCTCGACCCAGCCGCTCTGCTTGCACACCTTGCAGCCAGTGCCGCCGCAGAGCAGGCAGCTCATGTCGAGCTCGAAGCCCGGCTCGACGAAGGGGAAGTAACCCGGCCGGAGCCGCACCTTGACGTTCGCGGCGGTCCTGGCCCGCTTCGGCTCGCTCTGCTCGACTGTCGCGGAGAAGATCTGCCCCAACATCACGGTCATCGCGTGGATGAGGTTGGCCACCGACACGTCGCGATCGACGAAGAGGCCCTCGATCTGGTGGAACGTGTGCTCGTGCGAGGCGTCGACCGCCTCGTAGCGGAAGACCTTGCCGGGGAACAGCGCGCGGAAGGGCGGCACCGTCTCCTTCATGGCGCGGATCTGGCCCGGCGAGGTGTGCGTGCGCAGCAGCAGCTTGTGCTCGCGCGGGTGGAGCCAGAAGGTGTCGTGCGAGTCGCGCGCCGGGTGGTCTGCGGGGATGTTGAGCGCCTCGAAGTTGTGCCACTCGTCCTCGACCTCCGGGTAGTCGAGCACGGTGAAGCCCATGGCCGTGACGATCTCCTCGAGGCGCTCCTGCACGAGCGTGAGCGGGTGCAGCGTGCCCGCGGCTGGGACGGTGCCCGGCAGAGTGATGTCGAAGGTGCGGTCGTCCAGCTCCCGGCGAATGGCCGCGTCGCGCAGGTGGCTCCGGCGTGCGTCGATGGCCTCGGTCACCGCCTTCTTCAGCAGGTTCGAGCGCTTGCCGAGCTCCGCCCGCTCCTCCTTGGGCGCCTCGGCGACGGATTTAACCAGGCCGGTCACGCTGCCCTTCTTGCCGAGGAGCTGCACCTCGACGTCGCGGAGCGTGGCCTCGTCCAAGGCCGCTTCGATGGCAGTGAAGGCGTCGAGCTCGAGGCTCGGGAGGTCGTTCAGGGTCATGGGTCCTCGCGGCGCCAACGGCGCGCGCGGACGCTAGGGGAGGGGCGCGCGGGTGTCAACCGGGGCTTCCGGCCTCGACCGGGTCAAACACCGCGAGCGATTCCCTCCTCGCCGCGTCGATGAGCCGCACGTCGGAGCATGCAAAGGTCACTGCGAGCCCCTCGACCGACAGCAGGAGCGCGCTCGCTAAGTGGATCGCGTCGGCGCCTCGCAGTGCATGTGCGCCGCAGAGCGCCGGGATGCGAGCCAGGACTGCCCGACTCATGGGCACGCGGGCCATCTTCAACCAGTCGCGCTCAAAGGCTCGCACGACGCGGTCGCACTCGTCGTGCGAAACCGCCGGATGCCGCGCGTGTCGCGCGACCGTGGCGTGCGCCTCGGCATAGGCCAGCACTGACGTTGCAAGCCGCTGACCCCGGGCGCGTGCGTGCATCGAAGCGCTCCCGAGCTCGGTCAGGTAGAGCTTCACGAGTGCGCTGGTATCTACGTACACCTCGTGCCCGGTCGTCATCGCCGATCCGCGGCAACCATGTCGGACGCGAGCAGGTCGCCACGCGTCGTGACCTGGGGGTCAGGCGGCTCCAAGTCGCCCTCGGCTTCGGGGAGCAGCACGAGCCCCTGCGCGGCGAGACGAGCGATGATCTCGTCCGCCGTCCGGTCCGTCGACGGCGACATTGGCACTAGCCGCGCGACCGGCTGTCCGTCGCGGAGCACGACGACGTGTTCGCCGTGCTCCGCGCGCCCGATGTACTCGGAGAGGCGATCTTTCAAGTTGCGTACGTTGACCGTGACCATGCGGCTACGGTAGCCGCAAGAGCCACGGCGCGTCAATCGTGATGAAGGCCCTCCGTACCGTGCGGCCGCAGCACGCCGAGGACCGAGAACCTCGCCTGCCCACCGGGCGCGGGTGGTTCAGTGGGTGCGCGATCTGAACACCGGAGCGACGCGATCCTTGTCGGCCTCGTCTGCGACCGGTAGAAGCGGCTTGGGCGGCAAGCGGTCGACGGAGGAACCATGAGTCAGCAGTTCACCGCAGTCATCGAGCAAGACGGCGAGTGGTGGGTCGGCTGGATCGAGGAGGTGCCTGGCGTCAATTGCCAGGAGGCTTCCAGGGAGGCGCTCCTCGAAACGCTCCGTGTCACGCTCGTCGAGGCGCTCGCGCTTGGTCTCCCGGGAAATCTGGAGGTGGCGGACTTGTAGTTCGCCGTCTACTCGTAGGACGGACGAGGTGGTACGCTCCAGGACTGCCATGGCGATGAGATACTGGATCGACGTTAGCCACCCTGGCCTGGGCACGTTTCAACGCATCACCGGTTCAGACGCCGATGTGGTCCAGCAAAGGGCAGATGCCAAGCTGGCCCAGTGGGCCGAACAGTGGGAGAGGCAGCAACTCCGCTACCAGCGTGAACGGGCCGTGCAAATGGCCCGGGCGCAGTCGGCCCTTCGGCGGGGCGCACAGGAACGCGCTCGTGACGAGGCACGTGAGTACCATGCAGCCCGCACGTCCGAAGCTGATGCGCTGACCATTGAGGCGACGAGGCAGGTTGGAGCCATTGAGGGGCTCCTAGCGAGTGCGCTCGGCGTCGATGTTCGCGTCAACTTCGAGTCGCTCAAGGATCGCGGTCAGTTCGCCGACCCGGCACCACCGCGCCCAAGCATTGACCGGAATCCGCCCGAACCTGAGCCCTACGACGGAAGCGCGGACCTACCTCCCGAGCCCCAGCCCGAGTATCGCCAGGCCTAGCCGGCCGAACCGTCACGATGGGCAACCTTCGTGGAGTTCTTTTCAACGACGGCAAGGGCCAGGCGCCTCGCCGCTTTTGTTCAATCGGCTGACACGATGAAGGCCGAGGACGACGAACGCCATAGGCTCGCGCGGCAGCTCTGGCTCGACCAACGTGTGCGATCGCCTCCCAGGATTCGATCCGCAATTCGGCCGCCCGCCAGGTGTGGTCTGACCAATGCGCCAGGATTGCGGCCGAGAACGTCCGCCGTCTGGACGCTCACGCGATTGCTTTGGCCGAGTGGCAATCGCGCCGGCGTGAGTTCGACCGCCGACAGGCTGAGTCCAACGCGGCCGTCGATCGTTTGGCCACCGCCTATCACGAGTGCGCCAAGAAGGCCGTCGAGCAGTATTGCGAACTCGTACTCGGCTCCTCGACCTACCCAGAGTCGTTTCCCCAGAGCTTCGATTGCGAGTATCTGCCGGCTGCCAAGCTCTTGGTCGTAGACTACCGTTTGCCAATGCTCAATGACATGCCGGCGCTGAAGAGCGCCAAGTACGTGGCGGCTCGCGACGACATCGTGGAGACCCCGTTGGCAGAAGCAGCACGCAAGAAGCTGCACGAGAGTGCCCTCTACCAGATCGTCATCCGGACCTTGCACGAGCTATTCGCGGCGGACGCGGCCGGGGCGGTCGATGCGGTGGCTTGCAACGGGCAACTCGAAGGCATCGATCCGGCGACGGGCAATGTCACCCGAGCCTGCGTGCTCTCGGTACAGGTGGCGAAGGCCGACTTTCTGCTCATCAACCTTGCCGCAGTTGACCCGAAGGCGTGCTTTCGTCGCTTGAAGGGGCGCGGTAGCCCCCAACTCGACCTCACCACGCCGGTGCCCCCCATCGTTGCCATGACGCGCGAGGACGTGCGTTTTGTCGAGGGACGTAACGTCATCACGACAGTCACCGAAGGCACCAACCTCGCGGCCATGGACTGGGAGGATTTCGAGCACCTGATTCGCGACCTCTTCGAACGCGAGTTCGCGATTACGGGCGGCGAGGTGAGGGTGACCCAGGCGAGCCGCGATGGCGGCATCGACGCGGTTGTCTTCGATCCGGACCCGATTCGCGGCGGCAAGTTCGTCATACAGGCCAAGCGATACACGAACGTCGTGGGCGTCTCGGCCGTGAGGGATCTGTACGGCGCAATGATTAACGAGGGGGCCGTCAAGGGGATCCTCGTGACGACCTCGACGTTTGGCGGGGACTCTTACGCCTTCGCCAAGGACAAGCCAATCGGACTCATTGACGGATCGAATCTCCTCCACATGCTCGGCCGCCACGGCATCCGTGGGTACATCGACATCGCGTCGGCACGAACGATGACAAGGCCGGGCTGAGCCTCGCCTGTTCGACCAGGCGTCACCGAGTCCGAGCAAGCCGCATAACTCTCTGAGTTTGGACACAACACCCGCAGTCGTCCAAGCCTTCGCCTGGGCGACCCAGGCGTCCCGCGCGGCAGTCACACGCGCCGCCTGGGCGGCCAAGGGTCGACCCCCCTGACCGTCGGCATCTTCAGTTACGCGGTCCGGCCGTCACTTTCTCAACCACGAAGAGGAACAGGATGAGCGATACCTACATCGATCTGGATGAAGTCTCCAAGTACGGCAAGGCGGCGGCCAAGGCCCTGCGGGACCAGGTCAAGGGCCTGATTCCGGCCTACGACGCGGCGATCGACTACAACGCCAACGCCCTCGCGGCCGCCACGGCCAAAGTCGGCGCCGTCGCGTCGGCCAGCCGGTCCGCGCGCGCCGACGTGAGCATCGGGCTGCCCGAGCGCACGACGGCCCTCGACGCCGGGCGTGAAGCGCTCGGCCAGTTCTCCAAGCACCTCGACACCCACCCGAAGGGCCAGGTCAACTGCCGCGAGTTCTTCCATGCAGACGGCACCATCGGCGGCGTGGGCCGAGGCGCCACCGACGTCCTCGGGGCCCTCGACGACATCCTCGAGGCGCTCGCCAATGACGAGACCACGAGCCACATCGAGAACGAGGCGCACTGGGTCGCGCGTATCGAGGCAGCCGCGAGCGCCCTCTCGCCGGGCCTGGCGCACGCCGGCACCGCGCGCAGCGACTGGCGCAAGACGACGCCGGAGATCGAGCGCGCCCGCGCGGCCTGGCTGCACCGATACGCCGTGGCGAAGGACCTGACGCGCTCGGTGCTCCGCGACGTCGGCAAGCTCGGCGTGCTCCCGCTGGTCTTCCCGGACCTCGCGGTCGTCGAGCGGGCGCCCGATGCGAGCCCCCCGTCCTGACCGGTAGGATTCGCCGCATCGCGCGCTCGAAGGCTTTGACCAGGTAGCGCCAGGTAGCTACCATGCCCTCATGCGCGCCGTTGGGCTCAAGGTCCTCAAGAACAAGCTGAGCGAATATGTTCGCCTCGCCGAAAACGGCGAAACCGTACTCATCTCGGATCGCGACCGTGTCGTGGCGGAGCTCGTTCCACCCGCGGCAACGCGCAGCCCCGTGCTCGCGGACGCGCGACTGGCCGATCTGGTTCGCCGCGGTCTCCTCGTGCCGGCGTTGCGTCCACCGGAGTCCCGATTGCCGGACAGTCCGCCGGTCGCTCCCTTGAGCGCGCTGCTGGACGAGCTCGCCTCGGATCGCGCAGACCGCTAGCGCCTCCGATGATCTATCTGGACACGTCCGTCGCGTTGGCGGAGCTCCTCTCCGAGACGCGCAAGCCCGCCCCGTCCTTCTGGTCGCACGCGCTCGTGTCGAGTCGGCTGCTTGAGTACGAGACCTGGACTCGCATCCATGCCCGCGGCCTCGCCGTGTCCCACGGGGAGCCGACCCGCGAGCTCCTCAGTCGGGTCTCTCTATTGGAGCTGGCTCCGGAGGTGCTGACACGCGCGCTGGAGCCGTTTCCACTGCCGGTGCGCACATTGGACGCCATGCACTTGGCCTCCGTCGAATTCCTCCGAGGCCGCGGACAGCAGGTGTCGTTGGCGACGTTCAATGAGCGCATGGTCGAGGCCGCGCGCAGGCTTGGGATTCCACTGGCAATCGTGTGACTCCAGCGCCCGCTTTGCGCCTCGCCGGCGCCCGTTTGACCGCCCTCCTGACGCCACCTCGCCGGGTGATTCCCAAGGCGCAGCCTCCGACTACGCGAGCGGGTCCAGGTCCAGCAGCACTCGGTGCGCCGAGAGCGCGCGAATGCCGTCGGCCAGCGGGAAGGTGCTCTTCCCGGAGTGCACGACATCGAGGCGCTCGAGCTTCAGCGCCTCCATGGCGGACCGCATCGACGGCGTGACCTTCGGCGCGTCGGTGAGCTTGACCTCGAAGCCGAGGCGGCGACTCCCGCGCTGGACCAGCAGGTCGAGCTCTGCGCCCGAATGCAGGCCCCAGAACCAGCACTCGTCGCGAGCGGCTCCAAGACGTCCAATCACGGTCTCTAGCGCGAAGCCCTCCCAAGAGGCCCCCGATCGGGCGTGACCCAAGAGGTCGTGCCGCGTGCGCAAGCCGAGCAGGCGATGGAGAATGCCGGTATCGGTCAGGTAGACCTTCGGCGAGCGGACGACCCGCTTGCCGACGTTCTCGAACCACGGCTCGAGCCGCCGCACCATGGAGGTGCTCCGAAGCACATCCAGGTGATGTCGCACCGTCGCCTCGGAGAGGCCGAGCGCGCGCGAGAACTCCGCGGCGTTCCACGTCCCGGCGTGGTGGTGGGCGAGCATGGTCCAGAACCGGCGCACGACCTCTGGTGCCAGGCGAAACCCGAGGCTCGGCAGGTCGCGCTCCAGGTACGTCCGGATGAAGTCGCCCCGCCATTGCCAGCTCTCGTCGTCGTTGGTCGCCAGAATGGAGCGCGGGAAGCCTCCGCGAACCCACAGCGTGTCGAGAGCCTCGGCGCCGATCTCTGCGAGGTCGAAGCCGCCCATCTCGTGGAACGCGATGCGCCCCGCGAGCGTCTCCGAGGATTGGCGCAACAGCTCCGGCGACGCGCTGCCCAGGACCAGGAAGCGGGCCGGACGGCCTGGGCGGTCCGCCAGGACGCGGAGTGTGGGGAACAGGTCGGGGCGGCGCTGGATCTCATCGAGGACGACGAGACCCCGCAGCGGCTCCAGCGCCAGCTTGGGCACCGTCAGGCGCGCGAGGTCCTCCGGATCCTCGAGGTCGAAGATTGTCGCTG
The DNA here is from genome assembly GCA_005776585.1 of Pseudomonadota bacterium. Lineage (GTDB taxonomy): Bacteria > Myxococcota_A > UBA9042 > SXOX01. Next base: position 32,033 of record SXOX01000041.1, read on the forward strand.
AGGGCGCCGCGAGCTCGCGCGCCAGGGTCGACTTGCCGACCTGTCGCGCCCCGAGCAGGGCAACGACCGGGACCTGCTCCAGGAGCGCGCGGACGTGAGCCAGATGACGAGGGCGAGGCAGCATTGACGAAGGCTACCACGAAATTCCGCGGGTAGGGTGTTGGATTTTCGTGGTGACTACCGGTGGGACACGCGCCCGAGATTCTTGGACCCAAGAGTACCTGCGCCATTGGCCTCGAATGCGGTGCGGACCTTCGCTGCGCGTCACTTCCCGACCTCGGAGGGCGATGTGACCCGCGTTGCCGTCCGACCTCTCGGCGCGACGTGTAGCTCCAATGACGAGTGCGAGAACATCCGGCGGTGCAAGAGCGCACTCTGCACCGCTCCGAAGAGAACGTGGGCGTCCGTTCAAGCGCTGGGCTTCGGGATATCGACGATGAGGCGGTCGACGAGCTGCTGCGCCATCGCCTCGAGCCCCGTGGACCCTTCCCACGGGTCGGCTTCGAGGCGGTCGGCGATCGCGTCGGCGATCGCGTTCACGCGCCGCTTCAGGCTCGCGACGTCGCGGTCACCGTCCGCAAGCGCGCACGGGGTGGAGGAGACTAGGTCGCCGACGAGCGGGGCCAGTGCCGGGCTGATCCCCGACGGGTTCCAGTCGACGATGAGCCGCGTGTCGTAGCCGGCGAAGCACGCCACACCCGCGTCGCGCATGACGGCGCGAAGCAGCCCGCCGCCATGGCACGCTACTGCATGGACCCAGCGGCCCTTGAGCGCGTGCGCGTTTTCCGTGTCGACGGCGGCTCCCCGCCCTGACGACGCGAGGGAGCCGTCCGCGGAGCCATGCGTGTAGAACGCGACGCCGACCGCGCTCGGTAACGCCTTCGCGAGTGCGGACCGGGTGGCGTCCGGGCCGAGTAGCGGGAGCACGCTCGAGGCCCCGCGCGCGACCGTCTGCAGGGCCATCCAGTGCGAGACCGCGAGAGCGTCGGCCCCGTCCTCACCCGGCACGGCCGTCGGCGCGAAGACCAACCAGCTCATGTCGAAGGCACCCTCTTGGCGGCCGTACGGCGGACGACGCGCAGCGCGGCGCCGTGCAGGTCTTGGAGGAATGCCACCGCGCGATCGTCGTCCTGCTGGAGCGACACGAGCATCTCTCCTGCGGTGATGGCCTGGCCGGACGCATCGTGGGCAACGACCTCGCCGGCACCGAGGTACTCGAGCATCTTCAGCAGCGCATGCTTCGCCGGGCCCGGCTCGTAGAGATGGTCACGATCGATGCGGGTGAGGTCGTCGACGTCCGTGACCACCGTCTGTCCGTCGTCGAGCCGAACGTCGAAGTACCGCGTGGGGTCCAGGTCGAACAGGTTGCTGTGCGTGGCGACGAAGAGTTGCTGGACGTGGCCTGCGCGAACGACCGCTTGGAGAACGGTACGGAGGGTCTTGCCCATGGTCGGCGCGTGCAGGTGCGCCTCGGGCTCCTCGATGGCCACGGCGCGCGCGCCGGAGACCAGGATCTGTGCGAGGATCGTGACGACCTGAACGATCCCGAGGCCTGCGAGGTCGAGGGGAAGTTCGTGGCCGCCCCCGACCTGCTGGCGCAGCGCATAGAGCCCGGTGATCGGATCCTGGACCGGTCGGATTCGCTGAAGGTGTAGCGGTGGAGCCTCGAGCAAGGCGTTGAGGCGATCGATGGATCCGGCCACGGCTGGGTCCGGGTGCAGCCGGCTCCGTCCAAGAGCTTCGCTGACGCGACCCGCGGCGAGCAGCTCGAGCACGTCGGGTCGCGGGGCTACCAACGCACCGTTGACGCCCATGCTCGACCGGACCGCCGGCACCAGGAAGTAGGCGCGTTCGACCTCCGTGCGAATCCTGCGAAAGCTCGTGTCGAGCACGCTCAGGTCGTGCCGGCGACGAAAGTCTCCGACGTGATCGCCGATCAGCTCGAGCCGCGCCCAGGTGGGTGATGCGACGACCTCGATGACGACTTCTGGTGTGGGCTCGTCTGCGCCAAGGCCACGACTCGCGTCACCTGGGGCGATTGTCCTCGGCAGGAGCAGCGGCGGGTCGAAGGCGAGTCGCGCACCGATTCGGACCGGCGCGTCGCCACTGCCGAGCCGAACGTCGCTCGGAGGCAGCGACACGTGGGCGAACTGCCGCTCCAACGTCGTCAGCTCGCCAGGGCTGCACGCGAGCAACTCGCGCACGAGCCGCGTCCAAGTCGCCATCGCCGCCAACACGTTCGACTTTCCGGCACCGTTCGGCCCGTAGAAGACCGAGAACTCCCCGAGCGGCGTCCCGTGTCCGTCGACGCCCTTGCCGAGGCGCACGTCCGCAAGGCTGCGAAAGTCCTGCGCCCAGAAGCCGATGATGCTCACGCCATTGCTCCCGCCGCCTGGGTTAGCGGCCACTCGAAGAGGGACGGTAGGGCGGTTTCATCCGCGCGGTCAAGGATTCGGTTACTCGGACGCCTCCGCATCTCGCGTCCGCCACCGTGGCCACCGCGTCAATCCGCCGCGGAAGAGGACCTCGCGCTCGCAGCACTCCGCGCCTTTGGCACGCACCGCCTGTGGGCACCCTGGGGGCGATCCAACCCGGCGTGGGGCGCCTCGCCTCGCCGTGCACGCCCACGACGGCGCGTCGTCCGACCCGCGGCCTCGCCGTGGCCCGATCACTGCCTCCGCGCCATGGCACGTGCCTTGCGCACGCGACCGTTCGGTCGATCGGACCGACGAGGAACTCGACATGACGAAGTCTATCCGCCTGCTCATGGTCACGCTCGTCTGCACCGCCTGCACGATCCGGTTGGAGTCGCCCGCGCCGATGGCCCCGCAAGACGCCACGTGGTCGAACCGGATCGCCGAGATCGTGAGGAGGCGCTGCGTCCCATGTCACTCGTCTGGGCACTTCGCCGCGGTCCAGCCGCTGGAGACCTACGCGCATGCGCTCTTGCACACCGAGCACTTGCCGTCGCGCCTGACCGAACCTGAGTTTGGGACGCGCATGCCACCCTACCCAGGCGGAGAGCTGCCCGGCCGCTGCGAGCCGGCCGCGCCTTATAGCAACGACCTTCGCCTGAGCAACGACGAGCTCGCCGCGGTCCTCACGTGGCTCGACAACGGTCTGCCGATGGGCGACGGCCCGGCCGCGATGGAGACGCTCGCTCCAGCCGCTCCCACGACGCTTCGCGGCGCGACGGAGTACCCGCTCACCGAGGGCTATGTCATCAGCGTCGACGCGGAGACCGCGCACAAGGACGACTGGATCTGTCTCATCGTCGATCCGGGCCAGCGCGACGGCCGCCGCTTCCTGAGCGGGATGCAGGTCGACGCCGACCGAAAGCAAGCCTTCCGCGGCGCCGTGCTCTGGCTCGACCGGGACCGAGCGAGCCTGAGGTTCGTCGCGCCGAGCTCCCCGCGGGTCCACGGTGCCTCATGGTACGACTGCGACACCGGGTTTGGCTTCACCGGCGACATCCTTGGCGGCTTTCTCCCCGAGCAAGAGCCGTTCGTCACGCCGCCGGGCTCCGCCATCGAGGTTCCCGGGGACGCGCTGCTCGTGCTCCGGATCCACTATCACGCCCACTACGAGCCCGATCCCAGCGGCGAAGCGGTGACGCCATCCCTACAGGAATGGCAGGATCACACGACGGTGCGGCTTCGCTGGGAGGAAGAGGCGTCGGTGCAGACGGTCGCGACCGTGTTGACCTTCGGAGGCGAGAGTGCGGCTGTCGTCGAAGGGACCGGTAGCCTGACGCCGCCGTTTGCGGTCCCTCCCACGTCATCGGAGGACGTGGCCCGAGAGACCATGGTCACGGTCGTGCCCGGCTCGTCGACCGATGCGTATGCCGTCTTTGCGGTCCAGGTCGAGATGATGAGCGCCGGTCACCTCGCGACGCTGTCCGCTGGCTCGGCCGGCGAGGCGTCGTGCCTTGCGGCCTTCCCGAAGTGGAACCCCACCTGGCAGGCGCCGGTCACGTTCGACACCGCTGGAGCCTCGGCCCCCGTCGTATATGGCGGCCAGACGTTGCGGCTGGATTGCGACTATCGCAATCCCACGGGTCGAACGCTCGTGCTGGGCGAGGAGTCGTGCCGCGCGATGGTCGGGCTCCTGCCACTCGGCCCCTGAGCCCCTTTGCGCCTCGCCCGCGCCTGAACTACCGTGCGCGGCATGACCGCACCCGAAGGCCGCCGTATTCGCTCCGTCGACGAGGTCACCCTCGACCTCAAGCGCACCATCGAGGCCGGCTTCCGCCGCGTGTGGGTGCAGGGCGAGGTCGTTGGCTGTCGGCCGGCGTCGTCGGGGCACGTCTACTTCAACCTCAAGGGCCGCGAAGCGACACTTCCCGCCGTCATGTGGCGCAACACGGCCGCGCGGCTGACGCGCCCGCTCCGCGATGGCGACCAGCTCACGTGTCAGGGCGACGTCGAGGTCTACGCGCCCCAGGGCAAGTACCAGCTCATCGTCACCGCGGTGGAGCTGGCAGGCGAGGGCGCGCTCCTCGCCGCACTCGAGGCGCTCAAGAAGAAGCTCTACGCCGAGGGCCTGTTCGCTCCCGAGCGCAAGCGGCCGCTGCCGCACTGGCCGCGGCGGGTGGGGCTCGTGACCTCGCAGACCGGTGCGGCGGTGCGCGATCTCGTGCGGTCGATTCACGCCCTCTTCCCCGCGCGCATCCTCATTGCGCACGCGGCCGTCCAGGGCGAGCAGGCGCCGGCGAGCCTCGTCGCCGCGCTCGGGAGCATCGCGAGCGTCGAAGACGTCGA